>DVLB01000076.1 GCA_018715695.1 Candidatus Galloscillospira stercoripullorum | reverse complement strand
GAAAAGGCGGTACGCTACCCCTCCACGGGGCGCATACCGCCTTTTCTTGTTATCCAGCCCTCTGGCTGTATCGGTTGAGCAAAAGTCAGCGTGGGATTATTGATGTGGTATCTTTATCTAAGTGAACCCCCGGTCTCCCATTTGGAGATGGTCTGGCGGCTGACGCCCAGTTTTTCCGCCACATTTTCCTGCGAGAGCCCGCTTTTTTTCCGGGCGTGATAGAGACTGCTTCCCAAGCTCATGGCCATACCTCCAAAGTATTTGGTTTCGCCTTTCAGTATACCGCCCGGGCGGCAGGAAGTCTACCAGCGCAGGCGGCCATTTTCGCCCGTTTTCCTGACATGCGCCCGGAGCGCCCCCTCACTGGGGGCGCTCCGGCGGGCAAGGGGAGGCAGGGATGTTTCAGAGTGGCCGCGCGGCGGTGTACAGGCGGCCACATACCAGCCTGCCGAGTTGTAAACGCGGCATTGTCGTGGTATAATATCAGCAGTTGCCGCACATGTGCGGCAGGATGCCATGTACCCAGGTATTTTTTGAACAAAACGCCTGCTGTTGGTGTACTGATTGCAGGAGACGAGGTGAGCAGTGTGGCCAGGTTCAGACTATATATTTGGAGCGGAAACAAGCGCAAGGTTTTTGTGACCGCCGCAAAAGCCAAGCGGCAAGATCTGGAGGTCACAGGCTCCGCCCCCCAGTGGCAGACGGACTGGACAAGCGATTACATTACCTCCAGCGGCTTTGACCTGTATGCCTTCAAAACAGTAGAAGGGGAATTGGTGGCTTTGGGGGCCTATGAGGTCCGAAATGGAACGATGGGTGTCCATGTGGTCTACATGGAGAGTCAAGCCCAAAGCAATCCGACTCTTGTTGAGACGCCGAAATACGGAGGGATCGGGCGGGCGCTGGTTGCCTACGGTATTAAGCTGTCCGTGGACGCCGGATTCAACGGCGATGTAACCTTGGATGCCAAGACGCCGGAACTGGCAAGACATTATGAGCGAGATTTTGGCGCGGTTCGTCTGCCCAGCCGGGAAAGCAGCGCGGCGCCCAGATATATGATTTGTGACGAGGCGGCGCGGGTGATTTTCACAGATTACTTGGAGGAGGGCTGAACATGGAAAACGCCAAGTGGTATTTTACCCATGAGAGCGAGGAAGACCGGCTGTGGTACGGAACTTTTTTCTCCATGTGCAAAAAGTTCAACGTCTCTTGGCCCACGGCCACGCCCACCCAGAAGGCATTTATTGAAGAGATCACCCGTGTCAACTATGAGCGGGAGCTGGCAAAACGGGGGCTTTCTTCTCAGCCGGTACGGGGCTTTTTTGACGAGTCCGTTTCCGCCTGAACCAGGTGCTGAAGCGTGCGGGAGTCCGGCGCGGTTTGGGCGGGGCCTCCTGGCCCTGACCGTGCCATGTGTCGCCCTCTCTCAAAAGGCGTTCCCCCGCAAGATGCCCTCACGGGGTGCCCGCCAGGTGTTGAATGGATCTGCAGATCTCATCCACGTCACTATGACCGGACACCACATGGACATGGTGCTTCTCATGGTCAAAGCATCCGTGCTTTTTCTCCAGCATGGCTGCCACAGGGGCAGGCAGAGCGCCGTGCATCCGCTGGGCGAACCGCTGCTTGATCACCTCCAGATCCGCCGTGACAAGGACCCGGATGGCCTTATCCGGCAGCAGCGCCAGGTGCTCTTTTTCGGAGATCACATAGATGATGTTCGCCCCGCCCATGGCGGCCTCTAATTGTTCCTGAAACAGCTTTTTCGCTATGGTTTCATTCTTCGCAAGGCGCAGATAATCTTTGCCCGTATAGACGTCCGCGGCTAAAAGGCTCTGCAGCTTTTGGGCAAGGGTAGACTTGCCCGTGCAGCTTTCTCCCATGATCCCGATCACCATTTCATTTCACCTGACCTTTGAGCAAATGGCTGTTTTGCAGCTATTATACCAGAAAAGCCGCCGAAACCGCAAGGTTTCGGCGGCTTTTCCGCCTTCTCGGTGGGAAAGACGGAGCGGCCAGGGCTACCCGCGCATCGGAAGCCACACGCCCCATGGTCAGCGGGGGTGATGTGGCCATAGGTGTATAAGAAACTTGGTGTTTCCTCTATAAGAGCTATGCCCTGGTCATACGATAGAATGTGCCATCTCCAATTCCTGTTGTCAGCTCATGCGGTTGGCCATCGATCTGGAATCCTGCTCGCTGGTAGCATGTTACCGCACGGGTGTTCCACGTGCGAACTTCCAGGTACAGGGGCTTATCCGGGTAGCGGCTTTTGGAAATATCGTAGGCCAAGGCTAGCATTTCGCGGCCATAGTGCCGGTTGCAGAGTTCAGGATTGGCTCCGATTCCAATGAATACCTCTGTGGCCTCCTCCAGAATGTTGACAAACCCCACCAAGGTGGCCCCATCTGCAAATGCAAGGTAGTTCTGCTCTGACGTTGGATTCATGAAGCCGATCTGCTGTGCTTTCATTTCCTCGTAGGACGGAAGATTGTAGATTTCATACTCGCCATCGTACTTCCACGCACAAATCTGACGCTTGTCGTCATCCGTCAAATTTCGATAGATCAGTTGCCGCATATTCTCACATCTCCATACGGATTACAACACATCTGTTCTCTGTATGTACTGCGCCCTCCTCAAACACTCCTCCACCAACAGAGGCTGTATCTGCGGATACGTCCACTTCGTGGGCAGTTCCTCCAACACAAGTACCTGTTCCATCTCGCTATGCAGTGCTCCCTGGAACGTCTCGATCTCTGCCACATATAACATTCCATAGCACTCTTCTCCCGATTGATTCACTCGGGTTTTCCCGATTACCGAATACACACAAACAGGGTGTATGGAAAACTCTATGGCTCCCGTCTCTTCCTGCAATTCTCTTTTTGCCGTGTCCAGGATTTGCTCTCCCGGTTCTCTGTGGCCTCCAGGAAGTTCATAGGTGTCTCGCTCCCGGTGTTTACAAAACACCCACTTGCCGTTGTGTCGGGCTATGATCACCGCAAACCGCAGCAGCCCGTCATCTACTTGTCCATAAAAATTTACTTTCATATGGGGTGCCTCTATCCTCCGTTCTTTTCCCGGTGGGGGATGGAGATCTTCTCCACCTGGATGGCCCCGTTTTCCACCTGCGCCATCATCAGGGTGATCTCCTGGCCGAAGCGCCGCTTCCCGCAGGAGCCGGGATTGAGCCAGAGAAGGCCCTCCTTCTCCTCCTGCACATATTTGTGGGAGTGGCCGAAGACCACCGCGTCCACCCCAGAGAGGTCGCTCGCCGCCTCCTTCTTGTTGTGGACCAGGTAAAAGGTCACGCCGCCCAGGGTGACGGTGAGGTGGTGGGGGATGTGCTGGGCCCACTCCTTGTCGTTGTTGCCCCGGACGATGTAGAGGGGGGCATACTCGCGGAGGGTGTCCACGATGGCCTGGGTGTTGATGTCCCCGCCGTGCAAAATGGCGTCGGCGCGGCTTACATACTCCTCCACCTCGGGCCGCAGCAGGCCGTGGGTGTCGGAGAGAATGGCGATCTTCATTTCCCCTCTCCTCTCTCCCAGCGGGCCCGCAGCTGCCGGTAGAAGGCCCGGGCATTTTCTAGGTCCCGCTCGTCGGGATGGCCCTTGGCAATGCCCCCCACCAGCTTGAAGGGGCCGAAGGTGTCATAGCCCTTGCAGGAGAACGCACCTAGCACCGGGCAGAGCTTCTCCTCCGCAATCTTGGATACCGCGGCGGCGCCGCTTCCCTTGGCGCCCCCGTAGGTGTAGACAAAGAACACCGGCTTGCCCTGGGGCAGATACTGCCGGGCAAACTCCGTTACGGCCTTGTGGAATTCAAAGCCGTAGATGCCGGAGGCAAGACCCACGCAGTCATACTCCTCCAGCCGGACGGCCTGGCGGGTCGTCACGTCCATGAGCGCCACGTCCCCCTCCTGGGCCATGACCTCCAGGACCTTGCGGGTGTTGCCGTGGTGGCGGGAATAGTAGCAGATGGCGGTTTTCATAAGCGGTTCCTCCTCAGTGGGCGTCCTCGTCCAGAGCCTCCACCAGAAAGCTCACGGGACGAAAGCCGTCGTTGCATGAGAGCATGGCCGACCGGGGGTTTTTCATCCACCCGTCGTAGAAATTTTCTCCGCCGTGGCTCAGGGCCAGCACAAAGGGGGAGAGGGTGTCCCACGCGCTCTGGCACAGGCCAGCGGGCCGCTCCCAGCCGTTGGCGATGAAGACCTGGCCCACCTCCATGTCGCAGGGGTGGGCAATGGGGTTTTCGTACCGGGCCATCAGGTCCTCATACCGGGTGATGCGCATCACGGTGATTTTGCACTTTTTCATAAGGCCGCTCCTCTCCCCGGGGGGTCATTTCCCGCCCGGCTCCTGCCCGGTGGGCGGATACTCGCCGTACTCGCAGCCTACGCTGCGCCCCTGTACATCGTCCACAAGGACCCAGCGCCGCCCCTCTCTGCGCCACAGCTTCACGGTGCCAAAGCCGTTTCCGCAGTTCCAAAGCCGGGTGTGCCGCTTGTACCCGTCCGGGGACTCGTAGTTGATGAGGAGCATTTCCTCCTTGTTGCAGGCGATCTCCGCCTCCATTTTCGCCCGGAAGGTGGTCTGCTGCACGCTCCAGAGGATCTGGGTGTCGGTCTCCCGGCAGTGGAAGCGGGTGCGGCTGCCCGTCCAGAACTTGCTGAAGTTGAACCCGTAGTCCTGGCCTTCGTAGTAGAACTGGCCCAGCAGCTTGCGGTTCAGGGAGATGCCGAACACCTTGGGCCTGCCGCCGCCCACCTCAAAAACGCTGTTGCACAGCCGCTTTCCCGCCGCCCTGCCCTCCGGGTCGTTCCACACCAGCACCGGCTCCGGCTGGGCCAGGGCCGGGTTGCAGAGAAAATACTCGATGTAAAAGGTCTTGGCCTGGCCGGTGACCTTGTGGTGGGCGGTAAAGGAGTGCCACCACCAGTCATACCCCTTTTGGCCAGCGGACCCCGGAGCATACAGTAGTCCCGGGTGATGTCGCTCTTGTTCATGCCGCATTTCCCCCTGTCTTGAACGTCGCCGCCCCGGGCGGCGGGTGAGCGGGCCCTTCCGTTACCCCTGCTTGCCCCCGGCCTGCTCCACCACTTTTTCGTAGGGGCCGATGATGTAGCTGTTCATCTGGCCCTTCATCTTCTTTTGCACCGACGGAATGGCGATGAGCGCCCCCACCAGCTGCATCTGCAGGATGCGCTTTCTCTGCTTCTGGGGGAAGTCGTAGATGCCGTGGGTCTTGTAGAACTTGTGGTCGGCCTTCATGAGCCCCCGCATGACGTAGATCAGGTCCCGGAAGATCTTCATGCCGCCCACGCCGTAAAAGTTGGCCGGGCGGGACAGCTTCTTCTCCAGGGCCAGGACCAGGCCGTCGGCCAGGGTCTGGATCTGGGCAGCGGTGTCCGCCTCGTCGGTGGCCACACCCACCAGGTAGTTGCCGCCCACCTCGCTGCGGCCCTCCACGATCATGCGCAGGTTGCTCTCATACCGGTAGTCGCCGCTGATGAGATAGGCGATGGGGGTGCCGTGGGTGACGGTGCGGTGGCCGTTGCAGAACTGCCGGTCGTCAAAGCACTTGAAGCTGGAGTGGGTGTAGTGGTCGGAGATGGTGAAGGCGTAGACAAAGGCGTCGGCGGTCTGGATGGTGTTGCGCAAAAAGGCGTCAAAGCCGTCCTTGTAGACGCATTTCCCGGTGACGGCGCAGCCAAAGCAGCCCAGGCACCCGCCGTCAAAGGGGAACTCCCGCAGGTTCACCACCCGGCTCTCAAAGGGGAGGGCGGCGCGGAAGTCGGCGATCATGTTTTGCAGGTTCTCATCCTCGGGGGCGTAGTTGGTGACGATGACCACGTCCTTCTCCCCGCTCTTCCCGGCGGAGGGCAGGCAGGGCTGGTAGACCGTCTTTTCCCGATGGGGCGGCTGGGCGGGAGGGGTGACGAACAGGCCGTGCTCACAGGAGAAAATGAGCTGGTCGAAGAAATGCTCCGCCTCCCGGCGGCCCTTCTCGGTGAGCAGGTCGTCCATGTCGGCGGACAGGCCCCGCACCACCCCCATGCCCAGGTCAAAGCAGTTCTCCTCCACATAGCGGTGGGCGGTCACGTCGTAGAAGTGCTTGGACGTGGTGATCTGGGAGGCAAATTTGCCGGAGAGGTCCACGCCGTCGGCCTTGATGAGCTCGAAAAGGCGGTGGAGCTGGTAGGGGGCGATGAAGGTGTAGACCGGGTAGGAAAACAAGATGAGCTCCGCCTTCGCAAGCTCCGCGCGCAGGGGGGAGAAGTCCTTCTCGCAGCTTTTGATGCGCTGGCCCACCGGCAGGAAGGTGAAGGAGTGCTCCGGGTGGAGGGCCTGCAGATACAAAGCGGTGTGGACCAAGGTGTCGGAGGTTTGCAGCCTCCGACACCTTATTGTTTCGCGTCTCAGTCCAGCTGGCCGTATTCCTGGTCGGAAACGGCCTCCAGCCACTCGTTGGAGCAGTCCTCCCCGCTCACCTCCAGGGCCAGGTGGGAGAACCAGCTGTCGGCGGCCGCGCCGTGCCAGTGCTTCACCTCCGGCGGAATGTTGACCACGTCGCCGGGATGCAGCGCCCGGGCCGGCTGGCCCCACTCCTGGTAGTAGCCCCGGCCCGCCACGCACAGGAGTATTTGCCCGCCGCCCTGGCGGGCGTGGTGGATGTGCCAGTTGTTGCGGCAGCCCGGCTCAAAGGTCACGTTGTAAACGCCCACCTGCTGCTGCGAGAGGGGCTGCAGATAGCTCCGGCCGGTAAAGTACCGGGCAAAGCCGTCGTTGGCCTCGCCGATGGGGAACACCATCTCCCGCTGGTGCCGGGCCTTGCCGTCCTCTTCTTCCGCTTCCTCAGCCCAGACGTCCTTGGCCATGCGGAAGGCGGCCCAGGCCTTGGGCCAGCCCACATAGAAGGCGGCGTGGGTCAGCACCTCCGCCATCTCCTCCCGGGTGACGCCGTTTTGCCGGGCGGTGGCCAGGTGGTACTGGAAGGAGCTGTCCGTCAGCCCCTGGGCCAGGAGGGCCACCACGGTGACCAGGGACCGGTCCCGCAGGGAGAGCTTGTCCGTCCGGTTCCAGACCTGGCCGAAGAGCACATCGTCGTTGAGCTGGGCAAACTTGGGCGCGAACTGGCCCAGGGTGTCCCGGCCCGCCGTCTGTTTCACTGCCATAGTAAAGCCGCCTTCCTTATTGGGGGAGGCATACAGCCCTTTCCCCCGCGTTTTTCATGGATGCCGTCATTGTACCACGGGGGGAGAGGGATTACAAATACCTATCATCAATGGCTTCCCATGCCTGAAAGCTATGGATGTGCCGGCACCGGGAGGGGCTATGCCCGCCGCCCGCTCGTCTCACTCAGGCCCTTTTGCAGCATCCGTACCGTGATGGCCACGATGACCACATAGATCACCGCGCTGGAGGCGGCGGACACCGGGAGCATGGCGCTCTCGTCCGCCTTTGCGCGGTTTACCATGATCAGTGTGTTCTGCAGGGTCAGGATGGCCACCAGGGCGTCGATGAAATTGACGGTCCGCAGCTCCGCCGCCAGAAGGTTGCCGCCGGACCTGCGCCGCTGCCGGGCGATGTGAATGGAGGCCATGGTGATCTTCCAGGTGGTGTAGGCCGCCATGGCGATGGCCGGGATGAGGCCCATGGAGACGGGCCTGTCCAGCACCGTCATCATGGAGATGGGCACGATCAGCGCCAGATCCAGCATGAGAAGCACCACCGAGCTGATGAGAAAGGTCTGGCGGCGGCACCGGTGCCGCTGCGCCTCCGGCCGCGTCCGGTTTCGCCGCTCGTCCAGCAGCACGATGCCCCGGATGACCATGAGCAGAAGGTAAAAGACGCAGATGCTCCCGTGCCACACCGAATGAAAGCAAAGACCCAGGTATCCGTTGTAAAAGGCAAAGAGCGCCGTGCAGCCAAAGGATACAGCGGCGCTCAGCAGGGCCTGATAGACGTAATCCTCCCGCCAGGCCTGCAGGAAGCGGGCGGCTGTGCCCCTCGGCTTCATGGCAGCCCTCCCTCCGGGCGCACGCAGGACTGAATGATGCAGGCGATGGTCCCGATCTTGTCGGCGCAGTCCTGCCGCAGCCACTCCTTGACGATGGCGGCGATGCCCTCCACATAGAAGGCGATGTAGTAGGGGCGGTGGGCCTCCGGGACCTCAAATCGCGTCAGAATGGGGCCCAGAACGTGCTGCTTGAGCTGTCCGTACCGGGCGTGGGCCTGCACGCTGCCCGGATTGCGAAAGGCCGCCCGATAGACCTTCTTGTTGTCCCGGATAAAGCGGAGGTAGGGGAGCAGGTACTCCTCGGTGACCAGGAAGAGATCCGCCCGCGCCCGGCTGTCGATATGGCCCAGGACCTCTTCCTCCTGCCGGGGGAAATAGGAGAGAAAGCGCTGGTTGATCATCTCCAGGGTCTCGTCCAAAAGGTCGGCGATGGTCTCATAGTGCAGGTAGAAGGTGGAGCGGTTCACCCCGGCCTGGTGACAGATCTCCTTGACGGTGATATATTGGAGGTCCTTCTTCTCCAGCAGGGCGATGAGGGCCTCGTCCAGCCGCAGGGCGGTATTGAAGTATTTGCTTTCCGACTTGTTCATCTGCCGCCCTCCTCTCCCGTTACTCTGCCCCTTCGCTGATCTCCCGGGCCAGCTGCATGATCTCAAAGGCATACTTCTCCTTGCCCGCGCGCAGCAGCTTTTTGTAGATGGAGTAGTTCAGCCCCACCCCGGCCATGCCCAGGAGCCCCAAAAGGATGCCCGCGCCCGTCATCAGGACGCCGCCGTCGCCCAGCACCTGCATGGCAAGGCACATCCCCAGGCCCAGGACCAGGGTCATCACCACGCCGAAGGAGTAGGCGAAGATGTTGGCCGGGGCCTTGGCCCTCCGGTCCAGTTTCCGCAGGGCGACGACCTTGGAGGTATCCTTGGGGGCGTATTCGTTGGCAATGGCTTCCGCAAAAATTTTATCCGTGTTCATGGTGGCATTCTCCTCTTATGATCGGGTTTTCGCAGCTGCTGATAGGATCATAGAGGATGCCGCCGGAAAAGAGAACGACATTGCCGCCCCTTTGTGCCGATTTAAGCGCCTTTGTCCCGGGGACAAGCCGTAAGGAAGAGGTCAGGCTCTCTTCGTCTTCCTGAGCTTCAGGCTGAGGTCCCGGCCCTCCGCCGCCTCCTGAAGAAGCCCCGCGGCGGCGAGGGAGCGCTCCCTGACCGGCTGCTCTTCCGCCTCCGGCCGGCCAGCCAGAGCGGCCATCACCCGGCGCAGATCCTCCAGGGGCAGGAGATAGACCGCGGTGCAGAAAAAGGTCTTGCGGCGGCCGTCGTTATAGTGGGCCAGGAGCGTATCCAGAATGGTCCGCCTTTCCTCCAGCCGGGCGAGGTAGGTCTCCAGGCCCAGCTCCCGGGCCTGGGCAATATCCTGTTGCCTGTTGTGGTGGGAGACAAAGGAGTCCCCATCGTCAAAGCCCTCATAGCGGGGGCAGGGGTACTCCGGGCACTCCCAGCAAAACTGGACGCCGCCGTGCTCCAAAGAGCACCTGGCTATGGCGCAGCTCTGGTTACCCGCTCCGCCGCCGCAGCCGGGACAGTAGCCGCCCAGGTGCATGGAGCACAGGGTGCAGTTCAGGCCGCACAGAGAGAACCGGGTTTCCCCGCGAGTAAAGCCTTTCATCGCGCCCTCCTTACCGGATGCCCCGGCGTCCCCCAGCCCGGAAGCGGCGGGGGCCGGGGTTATTCATTCCTGCATTCAAAGACATGGTCATCTCCTCTTTTTGGGGGGCTGTTCCCCAAGAGCCAGACAGGTGAGGCGGACAAGGGCGGTCATGGTGTCCCGGTCGTCCACATCCTCCACCAGGATGTAATCCCTGGCCCCCTCATAGGGGGGAGCCTTGGGCAGGCCGGGGAACGCCGCTTCGCCCTGGGGCGTGACCTTGACAAAAAGCTGGTCGTCACAGATGACGGCAAAGAACACCCCGTCGCAGTAAAGGCCGTACTCCCCGAACATCTTCCGGCTGCGGATGGCTCCGGCAGAGCGCAGCTGCTCGGAGACATAGTTTACAAAATCCGGATGAGAAGCCATGTTGATCCCTCCTGAAAACGGATGATCTCAGCAGACAGTATTATAGCACAGAAACGGGGCGGCTGTCTGTCATGTTTCTCTTTGCCTTGTTCTTTTTGCCGTCCTTGGGTACAATAAGGGCAGCGGAGGGGATGGACATGGGAAAGAGCGTACTGTATCTGGCCATGAGCGTGGACGGGTATATTGCCGACGAGAAGGGCGGCGTGAGCTGGCTGGCGGGCGACGGCAGCCAGCCGGACTCCGGACCGCTTTACAGCTTGAGCCCTTCGGCCCATTGCCGCAGCTCCGCCTCGTTCAGGCGGCCGTTCAGCATTCGCCCATCCACGATCCTGGCGCCGGGGGCGCTGGGGCGCAGCCGGGCGGCGGACTGACCCAGACCGCTGCCGCCGGAGGTGGCGAAGAGAACGATGGTCTTTCCGGTGAAGTCATAGGCCTCCAGGAAGGTGTTGAGGATGGTGGGGGCCACATACCACCACACGGGGAAGCCCAGGAAGATCACATCGTGTCCGGCCACCGGGGCGTCGGTATCGGCCAGAGCGGGCCGGGAGCTTGTATCCCCCATCTCAACGCTGGAGCGGGAGCCCTTGTCCATCCAGTTCAGGTCGGCGCCGGTGTAGGGAATGGCGGGCTTGATCTCATAAAGCGCCCCGCCCACTGCGTTTGCCAGTGCCTTTGCCGCCTTGGCAGTGGTGCCGGTAGCGGAAAAATAAGCGACCAATGCGTTCATGCGAATAACCTCCTTACGCATCTTCTGGCCTCATTGTAAATCCGGCACTGAGAAATGTAAAATACTTATTTTTGATGGTGTGTTATTACCTAAAGGCATTTTTGCCTTGCGGCAGCCGGAGGGGAATGGTAGGATGAAGGGGGGGAGGAATGCCTGTGGAACTTCGTGTTTTGAGATATTTTCTGGCGGTGGCCCAGGAGGAGAGTATCACCAGGGCCGCGGCCCAGCTCCACCTGACCCAGCCCGCCCTGTCCCGGCAGCTGATGCAGCTGGAGCAGGAGCTGGGGGTGCGGCTCTTTCACCGCAGCCGCACCCATATCCGGCTCACCGATGAGGGGCTGCTGCTGCGCCGCCGGGCCCAGCAGCTCCTGGACCTGGCGGAGAAAACGGCCCGGGAGTTTGCCGCCCGGGAGACGGAGCTCATGGGGGAGATCGCCATCGGCGCGGGGGAGACCCGGAGCATGACCTTCCTCTCCCAGGCCATCCGCACCTTCCGGGAACGCTATCCCAAGGTCACCTTCCGCATCTTCAGCGCCAACGCCGACGATGTGAAGGAGCGGCTGGACATGGGCCTTCTGGATATGGGACTGCTGACGGAGCCGGTGGATGTGGGCAAGTATGCCTTCTGCCGGATGCAGGAGAAGGACCGCTGGGGCGTGCTGGTGCGGACAGATTCCCCCTTGGCTGCGGGGGACGCGGTTACGCCCCGGGCCCTGGAGTCGGTCCCTCTGCTGGTCAGTGGGCGGGAGAGCGTGCAGCGGGAGCTGGAAAGCTGGTTTGGCGAGCGCTGGGACCGCCTGCACATCGCCGCCACCTTCAACCTGATCCTCAACGCCGCCAACATGGTGCGCTGCGGCGTGGGAGCGGCGCTGGGCTTCGACCTGAACCTGGCCTTTGACGATCTCCGGTTCCTGCCCCTGTCTCCGGCCGTGGAGACGGGTACGGTGCTGGTCTGGAAAAAGGATCAGACCCTGACTCCCGTGGTGGAGGCCTTCCACCAGCACATCAAAGATATTCAGCAGGCACCTCAGGGGGAAGAAAATAAGGGCCAGATTTAAGGGAAAACCACCATCGTACCCCTATGCACATCGAGCGGGAATATAAGAGTCAGGGCCTTATCCCCTTTCCGGATGCTCAGCTCCGGCTGTGGTCAAAAACGCTTCCAGGCCAGGGAAACGGCGATTGCCGCGCCCCTGGCCAGGAAGCGTTTTAAGGATTGCTCTGGGTCCCTCAAAGCATCATGCGATACCCCCGGTGTGCTTCACCGGGGGATTTAATTTTTGGAACAGGCTTGCATTTCAAGCAAGGTTCGCTATAATATTGATAAAGACTATTTTTTGATTTTATACTTTATATGAGGCGGTGACGGCTTGTGGCAAGAAAGGCGTATTCCGATGAGAAGCGGGAACAGGTGAAGGAGGCCCTGATGGCCACTGTGATCCAGTGTATCGCGGATCGGGGCCTGATCCACAGCAGCATTGATGTTCTGTGCAGAAAAGTGGGGATCTCCAAAACCTTCTTTTACAGCTTTTTTGCATCCAAGGAGGAGTTGGTGCTCCACGCCTTGCGGTACCAGCAGCCCAAGCTGCTGGAGTATGCCAGGTCCCTGATGGGAGACCCCGGACTCAGTTGGCGCTCGGGGGTGGAGACCTTCCTGCGAAACTGCTGCTACGGGGCCAAAAGCGGCGTTGCAGTTTTGTCCATTGAGGAGGAGCAGCAGGTGCGCCGCTGTCTTTCAGAAGAGAATTTTCAGGCGTTTCGGCAAGATCAGGTTATCTTTTACAGGACGCTGCTCTCTATCTTCGGTCTCCCCGTGGACGGCATAGAACCCCGGCTGTTCGGCAATCTGGCCCTCAGCATGATGATGGTGCGCAAGGCCATTCCGGATACCATGCCGTTTCTGTTCCCGGAGGTGGCGGAGGACATGGTGGACTTCCAGGTCAGGGCCCTGGTGGACGAGATGGAGCGGGTGAAAGAGGGCGCGGGGCAGGTGAAAGCGGATGGATAGCGGTCGGTTTCCATGTCCAAACGGACAGGAAAGACAACAGAATATTTTCAAGTACAGAGAAAAGCAGGGCTTGGGAAACCGGCCCTGGCTCTGTGCGGCCTTTTTGTGCCTTGCGTCAGCCTGTCCAAGTGACAGGGTGTCGCGGGGCATTTTTTATTGTTTGGAAAGAGGTGGCCTGATATGAATTTACCAAAACGAAATAGTGCGGACGGGCGCTGTTACTGGATGAAACCCGAGGTACAGGAGGAACTGCAGCCGCTCTTTGACCAGTGCATCCAGGACGCCATTGACGGCAGGATCACTCGTCTCGATTCTCTCTGGCCTCCGGTAGTGGTCAGCAGCGAAGGCGCGCCCTTTGAGGTGCACACTCTGGTGAGAAAATGGACCGAAGCGCAGCGGGCTGAGACCCTTGATGCGGAAAAGGCCATCGCCTTCAGCGAAAACCTGCGCCGCCAGAGCCGGTGGGGTGAAATTGACCACCATTTACTTGATATGCTGAAACGGGAGCTGCATGAGAAGTATTTTGTCGTGACAGGCAATGAAGATGACCACTTCTGGGATCGGGAGTATTCCCTGAAACCAGGTATCCGTGCAGAGC
>DVLB01000075.1 GCA_018715695.1 Candidatus Galloscillospira stercoripullorum | reverse complement strand
TGTCGAAAAACCTCCCCGCAGGGAAGCCTCGCTAGAGTTCCGCCGCGCGCACGCGGCGGAATAAAATTAGAATCTGTCATTTCCAAGGACATGTGCCTTGGAAATGACACTTCTCATGACGGACGGGGTGACAATTTCGCAAGAAATCGAACCCTGTCCGTCATGCAACCCTTTGTCGAAAAAGGCCATAAGGCCTTTTCCGACAGTCTCAGCGGCCCCTCCGCGCAAGCGCGGAGGGGCCGCTTTTCCGGTTTTGGGCTGTGTGCGCCTCAGGCCAGGGAGACGCGATGGTAGGCCTTCTTTCCCTTTTTCAGGATGACTCCGTCTCCGGACAGTTCCTCCTGGGAGAGAGCGTGCGTCACGTCGGTCACCTTTACACCGTCTACCTCCACGCCGCCCTGCTCCACAAGGCGGCGGGCCTCCTTCTTGGAGGGGGCCAGGCCGCATTTGAGCATCAGGTCCAGCACGCCGATGGCGCCGTCCGTCAGGTCGTCGGCGGCGAGGGTGGTGGCGGGCATGCTGCTCTTGTCCCCGCCGGTGGAGAACAGGGCCCGGGCAGCGTTCTGGGCCTTGACGGCCTCCTCCTCCCCGTGGACCATCTTGGTGAGCTCAAAGGCCAGGATCTCCTTGGCCTCGTTGATCTTGGCGTCCCGCCACTGAGCCATCTCCTCGATCTGCTCCAGAGGCAGGAAGGTGAGCATGCGGACGCACTTGATGACGTCGGCGTCGCCCACGTTGCGCCAGTACTGGTAGAAGTCATAGGGGCTGGTCTTGTTGGGGTCCAGCCAGACGGCGTTGCCGGCGGTCTTGCCCATCTTGTTGCCGTTGGAGTCGGTGAGCAGAGTGATGGTCATGGCGTAGGCATCCTTGCCCAGCTTGCGGCGGATGAGCTCGGTGCCGCCCAGCATGTTGGACCACTGGTCGTCCCCGCCAAACTGCATGTTGCAGCCCACGGTCTGGAACATGTGGTAGAAGTCGTAGCTCTGCATGATCATGTAGTTAAACTCCAGGAAGCTAAGGCCCTTCTCCATGCGGTTTTTATAGCACTCGGCCCGGAGCATGTTGTTCACCGAGAAGCAGGCGCCCACTTCCCGCAGCAGCTCCACATAGTTGAGGTTCAAAAGCCAGTCGGCATTGTTGAGCATCATGGCCTTGCCCTCGCCGAACTCGATGAACTTCTCCATCTGGCGCTTGAAGCACTCGGCGTTGTGGTCGATGTCCTCCTTGGTGAGCATCTTGCGCATGTCGCTGCGGCCGGAGGGGTCGCCGATCATGGTAGTGCCGCCGCCGATGAGGGCGATGGGCTTGTTGCCCGCCATCTGGAGCCGCTTCATCAGGGTCAGGGCCATGAAGTGGCCGGCGGTAAGGCTGTCCGCCGTGCAGTCAAAGCCGATATAGAAGGTGGCCTTGCCCGCGTTGATGAGCTCCTTGATCTCCTCCTCGTCGGTGACCTGGGCGATGAGACCTCTGGCCTTGAGTTCGTCATAGATCGTCATGGTTCATTTCTCCTTTTCTGCTCTCTCAATAAAGCCGTATTCCGCAGGGGCGCTTTGGCGTCAGCCATCTTGCGGAGCCGCACGCAAAAACGCCCCCTGTCCTTTCGGACAGAGGGCGTCATATCACGCGGTACCACCTCTGGTTTGCCCCCTCCTCGCGGAGACGGCCTCACGCCGTGCAAGCACACGGTCACGCTGTAACGGGCGCACCCGGCCCACCCTACTGAGACAAAGCCGTTGGGGCGGCGGCTCCGAGGTGTACTTCACAGGGCCCGCCCTCCCCCTTTCACCAAAACGGGGGCTCTCTGCGCGGCAGGTACCCGGCTACTCTTCCTCATCTTCGCCGTATCATTGCGGTTGAATGGACTATACCACAGCGTACCGTCCTTGTCAATCCCGCATTTTTTCCTTGAACGCCCGGGCGCTCTCCAGCGCCTCTCCGGCGCTCTCCAGGGCGGCGGGGGTAATGAGGTCCCCGGAGGTGAGCCGGGAGAGCTCCTCCCGTCTGCGCGTCCAGTCCAGCTCCTCCACCGCCGTGTAGGTCCGGCCGTCCTTCTCCCCCTTCTCCACGGAGAAGTGGACGTCGGCCATGGCGGCGATCTGGGGCAGATGGGTCACGCACAGCACCTGCTTGCTGCCCGCTACGGCGGCCATCTTCTCAGCCACCTTCTGGGCCGCCCGGCCCGAGACCCCGGTGTCCACCTCGTCGAAGATCAGGGTGCCCACCAGCTCATTTTCCGACAGCACGTTTTTCAGCGCCAGCATGATGCGGGAGAGCTCGCCGCCGGAGGCGATCTTCTGGATGGGCTTGAGCGCCTCCCCCACGTTGGCGGACATGAGGAACTGCACCTCGTCCATGCCGGTCTCGTCCAGGCCGGTCTCGCCGTCCTTGGCCCGGAATTCCACCTCAAAGCGCACCTTGGGCATGTCCAGCTGCTCCAGCTCGCCGCGGATGCGCTCCTGCATGGCGTGGGCCGCCTCCTTGCGCAGCGCGGAGAGGGCCTGAGCCTTCTCCCGGGCTGCCTTCAGCAGCTTGCCGCATTTGGCCTCCAGCCGCTCCAGCGTATCGTCGGCATCCTGGATCTGCTCCAGCTCGGCGCGGCAGCGCGCCAGATAGTCCAGCATCTCCTCCACGGTGGCGCCGTATTTCTTTTTCAGGCGGTGGAGCTGCTCCAGGCGGCTCTCGATCTCGTCCAGCTCCCCCGGCTCAAACTCCAGATCCTCCCGCAGGTCCCGCACCTGCTCGGATACGTCCTCGGCGGCGGCGCGCAGCTCGGCGAGCTTCTCCAGCACCTCCCCCACCTGAGCGCTCATGCGTGCGGCGCTCTGCAGGGACTCCCAGGCCATTTGGATCAGGGCGGCGGCGCCCTCCCGCTCCTCGTCGCCGGAGAGGGCGTAGTGGGCGCCCTCCACCGCCTCGATGAGCCGACCGGCGTTGCGCAGCAGGTCCCGCCGCTCCAGCAGGGGCTCTTCCTCCCCGGCGCGCAGCTCGGCGCGCTCCAGCTCGGCGATCTGGTAGCGGAGGATATCCATCCTGCGGGACTTCTCCGCCTCGTCCATCCGCAGTCCTTCCATCTCACGGCGCACCGCGAGATAGTCCTGATAGACCGCCCGGTACGCCGACAGCGCCTGAGCGGTGCCGCCAAAGCTGTCCAGGTAGCCCAGGTGGGAGCGCTCGTCCAGCAGCTGCTGCCCTTCGTGCTGGCCGTGGATGTTCACCAGCTGGCTGCCCAGGGCCCGCAGCTGGGCCACGGTCAGGGGCCGACCATTGAGGCGGCAGACATTTTTCCCGTCCGGCTGCAGCTCCCGCTGGAGCAGTAGCTCCTCCCCCGCCTGATGGTCCACGCCGTTCTCCCCGAACCAGGGCAGCTCCGGCACGCCGGTGAACACCGCGCTGACCAGGGCGGACCGAGCGCCGGTGCGGATCAGGTCCCGGCTGGTGCGCTCGCCGATGACGGCGCCGATGGCGTCGATGACGATGGACTTGCCCGCGCCGGTCTCACCGGTGAGGGCGTTGAAGCCGGAGGCAAAGCGGATGTCCGCCTCCTCGATGACGGCGATATTCTCAATGTGGAGCAAAGAGAGCACAGCCCCCACCTCCCTGGCCGTTATTTGAGCATGGTGTGGATCTCGGCGCAGAACTCAGCCGCGGCCTCATTGGTGCGCATGATGAGGATGACCGTGTCGTCCCCCGCCAGGCTGCCCACCATGTCGGGGATCTCCATGCCGTCCAGCGCCGCGCCGGCGGCGGCGGCCAGGCCGGGCATGGTCTTGACCACCACGATGTTTTGGGCCCGGTCGAAGGAGGTGACCCCCTCTTTGAAGATATTGCGCAGTCTGCCGGCGAAGTTCTTGGAGAGCTTGCGCTCGGACACGGCGTACTTGTAGCTTCCGTAGCCGGTGAGCTCCTTGACCAGATGGAGCTCCTTGATGTCCCGGGAAATAGTGGCCTGGGTGGAATGAATCCCACAGCGCTCCAGCTCTGAGAGCAGCTGCTCCTGGGTCTCCACATCCACCGACTCAATGATACGCAGGATCTCCGCCTGCCGTTTGTTCTTCATAGCCGCGCCCTCACCCCTTTCCCAGTTTCTGTCCCACAATGTCGTAAAAGCTCCGGTCCGTCAGCCGCACCAGCCGGGTATAGTCCCGGGACCGGCGGATCTCCACGCTGTCGCCCCCCGAGAGTTTGACCGCCTTCCCGCCGTCCACCGAGAGAAACGCGGTCTTGTGGGAGAGCTTTCCCATACGTGCTGTCACCACCCGGTCCCGGCCCAGCACAAAAGAGCGGGCCTGGAGGGCGTGGGCACAGATGGGCGTGATGATGATATTCTCCGCGGTAGGCTCCACGATGGGTCCTCCCGCCGACATGGAGTAGGCGGTGGAGCCGGTGGGCGTGGAGAGGATGATGCCGTCGCCGGAGAAGTCGGTGATAAGCTTCTGGTCGGCCAGGACGGAGAAGTCGATGATCCTGGCCACCGCGCCCTTGGTGATCACGGCGTCGTTGAGGGCGGTGTCCCGGAAGATGATCCGGCCCTCGTGGGTGGCCTTCACATCCAGCATCATGCGCCGCTCCACGGTATACCGGCCCTCGATCAGCCGGGACAGCTCTTTGAGCTCCCCCTGCTCCAGCTCCGCCATGAAGCCCACGCTGCCCATATTCACGCCCAAAATGGGCACATGGTGGGCATTGGCGCTCTTGGCGGCGTGGAGGATGGTCCCGTCACCGCCAAAGCAGATGAGCATATCCGCCTTTTTCAGCTCCTCATCCATATTCAGGAAATCGATCCCCTTGGGAAACTCCAGCTTGCTCCCCTTGTCCAGCTGGAACGGCAGGCACATGCTGGTCTGAATCCCGGCGCCCCGAAGCACCCGCTCCGCCTGCAGGGCCGCCTTCAGCCCTCTGTCCCGGTAGGGGTTGGGACTCAACACGATTTTCATGTGTGGCTCCCCTCCAGTTCCGCGTGGGAGGCGTCCACCACGGCCTTAAGATCTCCCTGCCAGGGCGCAAGCGCGCCCGCCTGCAAAAATCCCAAATACTCGATGTTGCCCTCCGGGCCCCGAATTGGAGAAAAGGTAATTCCCTTTACGGTAAAATCAGCCTCGGCGGCGTGGCGGAGAAACTGCTCCAACACCTCCAGGTGGACCTGCGGGTCCCGCACGACGCCCTTTTTCCCAACCTTTTCCCGTCCGGCCTCAAACTGCGGCTTTACCAGGCACACCACCTGGCCTTCTTCGCTGAGAAGGGCGCGCACGGCGGGCAGGATCAGGTGCAGGGAGATGAAGGACACATCGATGCTCACAAAGTCCAGCGCCTCACTGATCTGTTCCCGGGTGAGGTAGCGGGCGTTGGTGCGCTCCATGCACACCACTCTCTCGTCGCTGCGCAGCTTCCAGGCAAGCTGCCCATATCCCACATCCACCGCGTAGACCTTTACAGCGCCGTTTTGAAGCATGCAGTCGGTAAAGCCGCCGGTGGAAGCGCCGATGTCGGCGCACACGGCCCCTTTCAGGCTGATGGGGAAGGTGGACATGGCTTTCTCAAGCTTCAGTCCGCCCCGGCTCACATAGGCGAGGGTCTGTCCCCGAACCTCGATCCGGGCGGCCTCGTCCACCGCCGCGCCGGCCTTGTCCACGCGCTGCTCGTCCACAAAGACCTGGCCGCTCATGATGATGGCCTGTGCCTTCTGCCGGCTCTCCGCCATGCCCTTTTCAAACAGCAGCACGTCCAGCCGCTTTTTAGCCATGTCCACAGACCTCCATTCCCCTGGCGCAGAGGCTCTCGGCGTCCAGGCCGCACATGGCCCGCAGCTGCTCCACCGTCCCCTGCGTCACCGAAGTCTCTCCCAGATTGCACAATGCGGCCGCCCGGGGGGCCGCGCCTTCCAACGCGAGGCCGGCCAGTATCCGCTGGCCCACGCAGTTGTGCGCCACCACCTCTTCCGCCACCAGCAGCCGTCCGGTCTTTTGAACGGATGCCTTGATCGTTTCAAGCTCAAGTGGCGTAATGGAATTTAGCTTTACAATCTCAGCCTCAATACCCTGTTTTGCCAGCAGGTCCGCCGCCGCCATGATGGGATCTACCATGGTGCCGTATCCCACCAGGGTAAGGTCGCGCCCCGGGCGCAGCACCGCTGCTCCGGTCACGCCCGCCATACCCGCATAGCGGCCCTCCCGGCCCCTGGGGTAACGGATGGCCACCGGGCCGCGGCAGTCCCGGATCGCGTAGGTCAGCATGGCCTCCTGCTCGGCAAAGCTGGCGGGGCACAGCACGGTCATGCCGGGCACCGTATCCAGAAACGCCACATCGAAGATCCCGTGATGGGTCTCTCCGTCCTCCCCCACCAGTCCGGCCCGGTCCACCGCCAGCACCACATGGAGCCCCTGGAGGGCCACATCGTGGATGAGCATGTCGTAGGACCGCTGGAGGAAAGAGGCGTACACCGCGAATACCGGGATCAGGCCCTGTTTGGCCATGCCCGCCGCCATGGTAACGGCGTGTCCCTCGGTAATGCCCACATCAAAAAAGCGCTCAGGGAAGCGGGCGAAAAACTGGTCCAGCCCCGTGCCCGACTGCATGGCTGCCGTGATGGCGCACACCCTGGGGTCCTCCTGGGCAAGCCGGCACAGCGCCTGGCCGAAGGCGGCCGAAAAGCCCGGCTTTGCCCGTTCCACCGGCTCCCCGGTCTGAATACAGAACCGGCCCACGCCGTGAAAAAGGTCGGGATTTTGCTCCGCCGGTGTATATCCTTTTCCCTTTACAGTTCTTACATGGAGCAGGACTGGGCCATCGATCTCCTTTGCATAGCGCAGAAGTCTTGTAAGTCCGCCCACATCGTGGCCGTCCACCGGGCCCAGGTAGGTAAAGCCCATGTCCTCAAACATGCTGCACGGCAGCAGAACTTCCTTGACCGCTTTTTTCACCTTGTGGGTCACGTTGTAGATGTGCTTTCCGCCCGGGATGGCGCCCATCAGCTTGCGGTAGCCCTTTTTGAAGCGCAGGTACTGGGGCTTGAGCCGCTGGTGGGCCAGGTGGTTTGAAACGCCGCCCACGTTTTTGGTGATAGACATGCCGTTGTCGTTGAGAATGACGATGAGCTTTTCTCCGCTGTTGCCCGCGTCGGACAATCCCTCATAGGCAAGGCCGCCGGTAAGGGCCCCGTCCCCGATGAGGGCCAGCACATGGTAGTGCTCCCCCAGGATCGTGCGGGCCCGGGCCATGCCCACCGCCGCGGAGACCGAGGTGGACGCGTGTCCCACCATAAAGGCATCGGTGGGGCTCTCCGCCGGCTTGGGAAAGCCGGCCAGGCCGCCCAGAGTGCGCAGCGTGTCCATCTGGCCGCCGCGCCCTGTGAGGATCTTATGGACATAGCACTGGTGCCCCACATCGAAAACCAGGCGGTCACTCCCGGTGTCAAAAACCCGGTGGATGGCCACGGTCAGCTCCACCACGCCCAAATTGGCGGCCAGATGTCCCCCGGTACGGGAGACCGTCTCCACCAGGCTGGCCCGCAGCCGGGCACAGAGCGCCGCCGCTTCGCTGTCTGAAATTGTTTTGAGCTCGGGTATTTCCTCAGGAAGGATCATAAGCACCTCATCCCGCTCACATTATGATAACAGGCAAGCTCCCCACTAGGCCCACGGCCACGCCCAGCGCGCCGCCCACCACCACCTGGAGGGGCGAATGGCCGATCATTTCCTTGAGCTCCCGGTCAAAAAGCTCCGGCTTTGCCTGCTCCCAGTGCTCCATCATATAGTTGAGGATCTTCGCCTGTTCGCCGGTGGCCTTGCGGACGTTGGCCGCGTCATACATGACCACCACCGCCAGCACCGCCGCAATGGCAAAGAGCGGGTTTGTAAAGCCATAGAGCATCCCGGTGGAAGCGGCGCAGGCGCAGACACAGGCCGAGTGAGAGCTCGGCATGCCTCCGCTGGCCAGCAGCCGGCTCCAGTCCAGCCGCCGCTCCGTGATCAGATAGGCCACCACCTTCAGCACCTGGGTGATCCCCCAGGCCGCCGCCGCCAGGATCAAGATCACAAATCCCATTCCCATCCTATCACTTCTCCCGTCTCACCAACTGGTCTGCCAGCCAGCACAGAAATTCACTGTTCTCAAACCGGCCGCGCAGAGACTCCTTTGCCTTCTCCGTCAGTTCTTCCACCAGCTGCTCGCACTTCTCCACACCCTTGAGGGTGACAAAGGTGCTCTTGCCCCGCCGGGCGTCCGAGCCCACGCTCTTGCCCAGCACCGCCTCGTCCCCCTCCACATCCAGAATATCATCCCGGATCTGGAAGGCCAGGCCCAAATTGCGGGCATATTGGCGCACAGCCGCCAGGTCCTCCTCCGTTCCGCCCGCCAGCAGGCAGCCCATCTCCGCGGCGGCGGTGATCAGGGCGCCGGTCTTCAGGCGCTGAAGCTCTTCCACTTCGGCTGCGGAGAGGCTCCGGTCCTCCCCCGCCATATCCAGGACCTGTCCGCCCACCATGCCCCTGGCCCCGGCAGCCCTGCCCAGGCAGTCGGCCACGGCGAGGCCCCGGCGGGGATCGTCCAGCTCCAGGCCGTGCTGGGCGATGAGTTCAAAGGCTGCGGTGAGCAGCGCGTCGCCCGCCAACAGGGCCATGGCCTGGCCGTAGACCTTGTGGTTGGTGGGCCGGCCCCGGCGCAGGTCATCGTCGTCCATACAGGGCAGGTCGTCGTGGATGAGGGAGTAAGTGTGGATGCACTCCACGGCGCAGGCAAAGGGCAGCGCCTGCTCCACATCTCCGCCGCACAGCCGGCACACCTCCAGCGTCAGCACCGGGCGCAGCCGCTTCCCGCCGGAGAGGAGGCTGTACTCCATGGCGTCGTAGAGGTCGGCGTAGGGGGTGCGGCCGTCAAAGCAGTGGCTCAGGTACGCTTCGATCCGCTCCTGGTCTTCCCGGAGCTGCTTTCTGAGGTCCACGCTCATCCCTCCCCCCCGTCCAGGGCTCCGGAGACGGGCTCATCGTTCTCCCCGGCCGTGAGCTTGACGATCTTCTGCTCCGCCTTGTCCAGCATGCCGGTGCAGGTCTTCACCAGACCCGTGCCCTCGTCAAAGAGGCGCAGGGCCTCCTCCAGGGAGGCGTCTCCCTGCTCCAGCCGGGTCACGATCTCCTCCAGACGGGCCATGGACTGTTCAAAGCTCTTCTTCCTCTCGGCCATTTGGACACACTCCTTACGGTTTTTCCTCTACCACGCAGGGGATCTCGCCGTCGCTCACGCGCAGGCGCAGGCGGTCTCCCGCCTTCACCGCGCCCACCGACGACACCACGCTCCCGTCCGCCTTTCTGGCCACGGCATAGCCGCGAGCCAACACCTTCAGGGGGCTCATGGCATCCAGCGCCGCAGCCAGGCGGCCCAGGCGCTGCTTCTCCCGGTTTAAGCTCACCGAGAGGCTGGAAGCCAGCCGGCCCCGCTGATAGTCCAGCAGGACCCGCCGGTCGGCAACAAAGTTCATGGGGTCCTGGAGCGCTCTGCTTTCAGACCAACGCGCCAGGGCCGCCCGGGCCTGACGCAGCTCCCGCTCCGCGGCGGTGCGCATGCGGAGCGAGAGCTGCTCCACCCGTGCGCGGATCTCCTCCTGATCGGGCACGGCCAGCTCCGCCGCGTTGGAGGGCGTTGCGGCGCGCAGGTCGGCGACGAAGTCCGCGATGGTCACGTCCGGCTCATGCCCCACGGCGGAGATAACGGGAATGTCCGAGCGGAAGATGGCCCGGGCCACGCTTTCATCGTTGAAGGCCCACAGGTCCTCCATGGACCCGCCTCCCCGTCCGGTGATGATGAGGTCGGCCAGAGCATGACGGTTCACCCAGTCAATGGCGGCGGCGATCTCACCGGGGGCCTCCTCTCCCTGGACCCGGACCGGCACCACGGCCACCTCCGCCATGGGCCAGCGGGCGCCGAGGATGCGCAGCATGTCCCGCACTGCCGCCCCCGCCGAAGAGGTCACCAGGGCGATGCGCCCGGGAAAGGCCGGCAGCGGCTTTTTGCGCTCCGGGTCGAAAAGGCCCTCCCGGCGCAGGCGCTCTTTGAGCTGCTCGAAGGCCACATAGAGGTCCCCCACCCCGTCGGGCGTGAGGGCGCTCACATAGAGCTGATACTGCCCGTCCCGGGGGAACACGCTCACCCGCCCGAAGGCAATGACCTTCATGCCGTTCTCCGGCCGGAAGCGCACGCCCATGGCCTCCCGGCGAAACATCACGCAGCGCAGCGCCCCCTCGCCGTCCTTCATGGAGAAGTAGTGGTGGCCTGAGGGATACATCTTGTAGTTGGACAGCTCCCCTCGCACGAAGAGGCCGCCCAGCACTCCGTCGCCGTCCAGGAGGTCCTTGATGTGGCGGTTGACCTGGGACACGCTGTAAATTTGCCTCTGGCCGTTCACGGCTGTCCCTCCTCCCAGTACCGATGGGCCAGGACCGCCACGCCCATGGCGTTGTCGGTGGAGTAGCGCGCGGGCGCAAAGACGGCGCCGCAGCGCTCCGTCAAGACCTGGCGCAGCAGGCGGTTGGAGGCCACCCCGCCGGAACAGAGCACCGGAAGGCCCGGCCAGCGGTGACGGGCCGCGTCGGTGGCGCGGCACACCGCGTCGGCCACGGTGGCCAGGGCGAAGCGGGCGATCTCCTCCGGCCCGGCGCCCTTGGCCGCTCTCTCCTTGACCTTGTTCTCCACGCCGGAGAGAGAGAATGTAAAGTCATGAATCTTTACAGAGAAGTGTTCCCCGCTCTCCCACCGTTCAGACAGCTCGTCCAGAGCCTTCCCCGCGGGAAAGGCCAGCCCCAGCAGCTGGCCCGTCCGGTCGATGAGCTGTCCGGCGGAGATGTCGCTGCTGCCGCCGATCTTCCGGGCATGCAGCTCGTTGCCCTCCGGCTCCACCAGCAAGAGCTCGGTGGTCCCGCCGGAGAGGTGCCAGGCCAGGAAGGGCCCTTCCAGAAGCTCCGCCCTGCCCGCGGTGAAGGCCGCGGCGGCCAGGTGCCCCTGCTGATGGGACACGGCGTAAAAGGGCACGCCCAGCGCGTGGGCCAGGCTCCGCCCCTGGCTCTCACCGGCCAGAAAGCAGGGCATGTAGGACCCCTCCACCGCCCGGGGGCGGGTGCTGGCCCCTACGGCCACGATCCCCTCCAGCAGCCCCTCCTGCCGCAGCTTGGCAAAGAGGGCGGGCAGCTGCCGGACGTGCTGGAACAGCGCCTCGCTCTGCCGCAGGCCCAGCGCTCCCGAGGGCACCTCCAGCAGCTTGCCCACGTTCTCTCCGCTCTCGCCGTCAAACACGGCCACGGAGGTGGTGTAATTGCTAGTATCGATCCCCAGAGAGACGCTCATTCCTCCCCGGCCTCCGGCTGCTCCTCCTCAAAGAGGCCGATGTCCCGGACCGGGAGGTTCACCGGCTCGCCGGGACGCTCCTGGCGGCTGAAGCTGCCCAGAATCCCATTGACGAAGGAGACCACCTCGGGCTCCTCATAGTGCTTGGTGAGCTCGATGGCCGAGTTGATGGCGGCGGCGTCGGGCACGTCCTGCATGTAGAGCACCTCGTACATGGCCACCCGCATGATGGACACCACCACCCGGTTGATGCGCGAGAAGTTCCAGCCGATGGCGTACTTGGAGATATAGCCGTCCAGCTCCGCGCAATGCTCCCAAACGCCCCGCACCAGCTGGGCGATGTATTCGCGCTGTTTGGCGTTGGGGAACTCCGAATACAGGGGGTCCTCCATCCCGATAAGGGCGAAGGTCTGCCTCGTCAGTGCGGTGGAGAGCAGCTGCTCCGCCGTCTGGTCCGTGAAGCTCAGCTCAAAAATAAGGTGTACGGCCAGTTCCCGGGCATTGTTTCTGGTCATGGTATCCCTCCCATAGGGCGTGCAAGGGCACACCGCCCCAGTATGATCATGGTATACGATAATACTTGTATTATATACAATCTCCTTGAAAAAGGAAAGCCCCAAGTTAGACAAAAAAAGACGGGAGAGAAGCGTGCGCTCCTCTCCCGTCTGCTTGCTCTTTCTTCTCCTTTTCCGCCTCTCAGGCGTGGCGGCTTTCCTTCTCGAAGGTGACCCCCGCCACATGGACGTTGACGCACGCAGGCGTCAGGCCGCTCATGTTCTCAATGGCGGTGTGCACGCCGTCCTGCACCTGCTTTGCCACCTCGGGCACCACATAGCCGTACTTGACCATGATGGACAGGTCCACGGTGATGTTTCCGTCCTCCACGCTCAGGCGCACGCCCTTGGACAGGTTCTTTTTCCCGCCCAGCATCTCCACCAGGTCGGTGCCCAGATTGGCGGACAGGCTTCCGACGCCCTCCACCTCCAGCGCGGCGGCGGCGGCGATCACCGCCAGGACGTCCTCAGAGATATGAATATTCCCCAGCTCGTCGCTGCGGGAGATATAATCCTTGCTTTCGCTCATGCTTCCTCGCTCCTTTTGTGTACTTAGACCTGAGGGCTGTGTACTCATTGTACCACAAAAACGGGAAATTACAATCTCTTTTTCACGCCCTCACATCTCGGCCTCGATGATGCGGATCTGACTGGCCGACATTCCGGTCTCCTGGGTGACGATCTCGGTGATCCGGGCCACATCGCTGTCGGTAAGCCCCGTCTCGGTGGCGGCCACCACCACGGAGACGCTGTTGTCCCCGATGAAGGCGATACAGTCGGCATACCCCTTGGCGGTGATGAGATTTTCGATCTGAGCCTCGCTGACCGTCAGGCTGGCCATGGTCTGGATGGCGGCGTTGGCCTCGTCCTTCATGGTCTGGTCGGCCTCCTCACTGGCGGCGGCCTCCTGGAGAAGGCTCAGGGCGCTGTCGCGGGCCTGCTGGCGGTTGAGCCGTGCGGAGTCAAAGTACCCGGTGCCCGACTCTCCGCCGCCCTCGGTCTGGGCGCTGCCCTCCGCCCCGTCAGGCGCGGGCGTGGCGCTCAGGAGGGGATCGTCGGTCTGGGCGCCCACCAGTGCCGCCTCCCCCAGGGTCTTGCCCGCGTCCTCCGAGCCGTCCTGGCGGTTGTAGGACCAGTTGAGATAGACCGCCGCACACACGAACACCACGATGGCCGCCACCACCACATTGCGCTTCCAGAGTTTCACTTACCATCAATCCTTTCTATCCTATTTGCTCTTACACACAGAGATACGGTCGGACCCCAGTCCGGTGAGGGAGGACACCGCCTTGGCGATGGCCAGCTGCACCGCCGGGTCATCCCCGCCGGGACAGACCACCAGCGCCCCCTGGTACTGCGGATAGATCTGCTGGAGGAGCACCGTCTCCTCCACCCCGGAGCCCCGGGAGACGATCACCGCCGCCGAGGAGCTCTCTTCCCCGCTGCGGCTTATGTCCTGGGCGATGATCTGCCGGGTGCCCGCCTTGACCGTCAGCACCACATGGACCTCCCCGGCCCCATCGATCTCCGAGAGGGCCTGGGCCAGCTTTTGCTCCATCGCCTCCAGATCAAAGGCCGCCTCGGCGGAGCTCTCAGGCTCCACGGTCTCCTCTCCCCCTCCGCCGCCGGGCAGCAGAAGCAGCACCACGCCCGCCAGCATCACCAGGAGCACGAATTTATACCGCTGAAACAGCGGGAGCAGCTTTCCCGCCCAGGCGGTCCAATCAGGCTTTTTCATGTCACTTCCTCCCAACGGTAGCTCTGTCTCTCTTCCGGGATACCCAGCTCGTCGGCTATGATCCGGGTCAGCTCCTCTCGCTGCTGCGCGGTATAGGGGCCCCGGATCTCGGCGGAGACCGGAATGGGCACTCCCTCCTTCCCTGTCTCGGTTGTCACCCGGACCGTACACACAAGGTCCAGCTGTGCCGCCTTGTCCACAATATATGCGCCCGTCTCTTCCGCTATGATTTGTTCCATCAAATTTTGGTTCTCCTCCTCCAGCCTTCCGCTGTATCCCTCCACGCGGCTCTGGTAGTCCTCCAGCCAGTCTCCCAGATCCAGCCCCCGCCATCCCGCCAGGGGTTGGAGCATGGCCAGCAGGAGCACCAGTCCGCCGGTGAGCCGTCCGATTTTTTTAATGGTGCCCTGGGGGGTGAGACTCTCGGCCGCCGCCACCACCACCGCCGCGCAGGTCACCCCTACGAGCCATGTCCCGATCTGTTCCATCCTACTTCACCCCACCGTCAGTGAAATGGCCGAAATAAGCGAGATCAGCAGCAGCAGCGCGCAGGCCCCCGTCATGCCCAGCACCAGGGCAAAGGCGCCGCCGATGCTGTCGATCAGTCCGGCCACCCGGCCCTGGGCCACCGTGGCGGTCAGCGCCGAGGTCATCTTATAGACCAGGTAGTGGATGCCCAGTTGGAGAAACGGCGTGATGCACATGGCCAGCGCCGCCAGCATTCCGAATACCCCCACCGCGTTGCGCAGAATGCCCGCGCCCGCCAGCACGGTCTCCGCCGCGTCGGCCAGAATGCCTCCCACCACCGGCACCACGCTGGAGACGGCGAACTTGGTGGCCCGGACCGTCACGGCGTCGGTGGTGCCCGCGATGACACCGCTGACCGTAAGGTAGGCCACAAAGATCAGCATGAGCGCGGTGAGAATGCCGGTGACCGCCCACTTGAGGGTGGCCCCGATCCGCTTGAGCCCCTCATTGCCAAAGGCGGCATAGGCGGTGCTGGAGGCGATGTAGAGGTAGACCATGGGCAGGAGCAGCTTGTCGATGAGGGTGAAGAGGATGTCGGAGAAGAGCATGGTGATCACCTGCCGCACCACGGCGCTGCCCGGCATGCCCGCGGCTGCCGCCGCCGCCGTGATGGACGGGAGCAGCAGCTTGGAAAAGGCGCCGATGTTCTCAATGGTCTCGCGCCCCATGCCGATCAGGATGTTCACGTCTCCCACGGCCACCGCCGTCACCGCCAGGGCCCCCGCCAGGGCGGCCGCGTCCACGCCGGAGCCGCCCAGGCCCTGGCCCAGCCCGTCAGCCAGGGCCGTGAGCAGCACCACACACAAAAGCAGCACCCCGCTGCGCACCGCCTGGCGCAGGATGCCGGATACCTGCTCAGAGCCTGTGTCCAATATCTGCCTGAGTCCCTCGTCCAAACTGGTCCCCGTGGTCAGGTCAAGGCCGCCGGTGTACTCCTCCGCCGCCTGCTCCAGGCTCTCCACCTCCAGCGCCTCCGCCTGTGCCTGTCCCACCTCCGCCGCCGCGGCGGGAACAGCCATCCAGACAAGCAGCACAGCGGCGGCGATCACGATTTTTCTCTTCATCTCTTCTCCTCCGTATGGTTCACACCAGGTCGGTGATCAGCGCCAGCACGGCCTCCAGCAGCGGCAGCGCCGCGGCGAGGGCCAGGGCCGCCCCCGTAGTCTCCACAAACGCGCCGATGCCGCCCTCCCCGGCATCCCGGCAGATCTCCGCGGACACCTTGGAAATAATAGCGATGCCTACGGTCTTTACCACCGGTGAGAGCACCGCCGGCGAGAGCCCCGCCAGCTCCGACAGCGTGTCCATCACCGCGCGGATCTCCCGGATGGCATCCAGGGCAAAGGTGAGGATCAGCAGTCCCGCCGTCAGGGCCAGCACCAGCCCCAGCTCCCGGACGTTCTTTTTTACCACCACCGCCAGTATGGCGGAAAAAACCGCCACCGCGGCGATCTTCAGCGCCCCGTCCACCGCTCAAAGCCCAAAAAGGTTTTGCACCAGGCTGAAAAGGTCGCTGATCTCCTGCACCACCATCATCAGCACCACCACCAGCCCGGCCAAAGTGGTCATGGTGGCCTGCTCCTCCCGCCCGGAGCGTGAAAGCACCTGGTTGAGCACCGAGACCAGGATGCCGATGGCGGCGATCCTGAAGATGAGATCCACATTCATACTTATTTCCTCCGTCTCCGGCTCAAAGGAGCACAATGGCCACGAAAGCGCCCGCGGCCGCCCCCAGGGCACAGTATACTCTGCCCAGCCTCATCCGTTCTTTTCTTGCCTGCTCCAGACATCCTGTCAGCTCCTCCCGCGCTGAGGCCAGGCTCTCCTGCTGGCCCGGGCCGTCGTAGCGGCCCAGCACCGGTCCCAGGGCACCCAGAGCAAGCTGCGCCCGCCGTCCGATGTCCCCCGCCAGGGGAAGGGCCTCCTCCCAGATGTCCGCCATGGTCTTTTCCCCCAGCTGCCCCATGCCTGTCCGGCACGCGGTAAAAAAGTCCCGGGCCGGCGGGGAGGCCCGGGCGGCCCGCTCCAAAAGCTGCGCGGTAGCCGCGAGATGGAACGCCAGCTCCCGCTCCATCAGCTCCAGGCCCTCCAGCAGGGCCTCAATGGCCTCCACCCGCCCGCTCAGTCTTCCTGCGGCACACAGTCCCAGCGCCGTGCCTCCGCCCACCAGCAGCGCCGCGCCCAGCAGCCGGATCATTGCGCTCCCTCCTCCAGAGAGAGCACCTGATAGCGCCGCGCTCCCCCTTGCCGCCGGATGATCAGCGCCCGGCGGAAGATGCCCCGCTCCAACAGCTTCCGGTAGAGGGGACGCCGCCGCAGGTCCTCCAGGTCCGATGCGTGGGCGGTGGCCAGCAGCGTGACGCCGCAGTTGGCCGCCATCTCCAGGGCCGCGCAGTCCTCCGGCGCGGTGATCTCGTCGGCGGAGAGCACCTGCGGATTCATCCCCCGCAGCAGCATCAGAAGGCCCGCTCCTTTGGGACAGCCGTCCAGCACATCGGTACGCCGCCCCACGTTCAGCTGAGGCACTCCCTCGTACATGGCTGCCAGCTCTCCTCGCTCATCGGCTATCCCCACCCGGAGGGGCGCGCAGCCCTCCCCGTCAGACACCGCCCGGATCAGGTCCCGCAGCAGCGTGGTCTTTCCTCCCCCCGGTGGGGAGAGAATGAGGGTGCTGCGCAGCACGCCCTGCTCCAGCAGTCCCCGGCGCACCTCGTCGGAGGCCCCCGGCACCTCCCTGGCCACCCGGATGGCCAGAGAGGAGATCTGCCGCAGGTTGTTCACCGCCCCGTCCCGGACAACGGCGCTGCCGCAGATGCCGAGGCGGTGGCCTCCCCGCACGGTGACAAAGCCGTTTCGCACCCGCTCCAGCGCGGTGTGGGCACTGGCCTGGGTGGCGATCTCCAACACCAGTTCCAGGTCCCGGGGCGATACCCGCGTCTCCCGGCAGCTCTCCGGCGTGACCTCCTCGCCAGAGAGCAGCACCGAAGGCCGCTGCCCCGCCCGCAGGCGGATCTCCTCCACCTGCTCGCTCTCCTCCGCCCTCAGCCGCTCCAGCTCCCGCCTCAGAGGACTTGGCAGCAGCGCCGCGGCCTGCAAAAAGCGTGCCCGGCCGTTTGGAACTTGCCGCATCTCAACGCACCTCTTTCGTATCTCATGTTGGCACCATCCTATGAACGGTTGTCCCCTTTTATGCGTGAAAAAAGAGAGCCGGCGCGGCCATCTGGCCGCGCCGGCTATACCGGGCAGGACTTTGCTCCTATTCCTCTTCACTCTGCTGCCGGGCCGCTTCCTGCTTCTCCTCCTGACGCGCCTTCACCCGGTTGACCCAAAGGGCCTCCGGGCCCTTTCGCCGTACCAGAAGGAAATATACGATCAGCAAAACGGCCACCGCCGCAGAGGCGAATCCGATCACCTGGGAGATCCTGAACTCTCCCCGGCCCAGGCTGTCGGTGCGCAGGCCCTCGATAAAGCCCCTGCCCACGCCGTACCAGGCCACATAAGTAAAGAAAAGCTGTCCGTCAAACTTGCGCCAGTACCGGAACAGCAGTACCAGCAGGACAAAGCCCGCCAGGTTCCACAGCGACTCATAGAGAAACGTGGGGTGCACCCCCAGGGTGCCGTCCAGGATCTGCTCATAGCCCGCCGCGTCCACCAGGCCCTTTCCATAGAGCTCGGCGGCGATTTTCTCCGAGCACATCCGCCAGGGCAGGTCGGTCACCCCACCGTAGGCCTCCACATTGACGAAATTGCCCCAGCGCCCCACGCACTGGCCAATGAGAAGTCCGAACACGCCCAGGTCGGCAAAGGCCAAAAAGGGGATCTTCTTGTACCGGCAGACGAAGAACAAGACGATGGCCGCCGCGATCACCCCGCCGTAGATGGCCAGTCCGCCGTCCCGGACATCCAGCATCTTTCCAAAGTCCAGCCCGCCATTCTCGTTGTAGAAAGAGCCGTTGGGATCGAAAATGATGTAAAAGAGCCGTGCCCCCACCAGGGCAAAGGGCACGGCAAAGAGGAGCAGGTCCACCACATCCTCGCTCCTGATCCCCAGCTGGGGCGCCTTGCGGCTGCAGTAGAGCCAGGCCAGGAGAAATCCTGAGACGATGATGATGGCATACCAGTAGATGGGGTAGCCAAAGGGCGCCACCGCCACCCGGTTCAGGGTAAATTCCAGGCCCAGCCCGGGGAAAAACACTTCGTTTGTCATAGTTCCTCCTTTGGCATCACGACAGCCAGAGCGGCGCGCTCCGGCGTAATATACTCCCGCAATACCGCCTCAATCTGCTGCTTTTCCAGCTTGTCGTAGATCTGCGGGAAGGTGAGAAAATCCGTCTTTGCAAAATGGGCCTGGGCCATGCCGATGCACAGGTGCTCAAAGGAATTGAGGCTTCGGACCCACGCGCCGTAAGAAGCCTTCTTGAGCCGGTGGAACAGGGCCTCATCCACGCCTTCGGCGGCAATGCGCTCCCCTCGCGCCATGATGCGTTCCATCAGCGCGTCCGGATCGGGGCTCTCGCCGCCCACCGTCAAAAACGCGCATCCGTCATGCTCTTCATAGCCGTATGAATAGTTCTGGTTGACCAGTCCCTGGCTGTAAAGCTCGGCATACAGCGGGCTGGAGGTACCCAAAAGGACCTCCAGAGCCAGCTCAAACAGCACCCGCCGGCTCATCCGGTCCTCTCCCGCTCGGGCGGGCCGGACCTTCCAGCCCAGCTGGAAAATGGGCGTGGAGACCTCCATCTCAAGCTGTGTGCGGCGGCAGACCGCCTCCAAAGCCTCTTCCCCGCCATAGTCCCGCTCCACCGGCTCTCCACCTTTTGGGGGCAGGATCTCCCGGGCAAGACTGAGCACCCGCTTCGGGTCCACGTTCCCCGCCACACACAGCGCCATGTTGGCGGGATCGTAAAAGGCCCTGTGACAGGCGTAGAGCGTATCCGCCGTGATCTGGGAAATAGACTGCACCGTTCCGATGATGTTGGTGCGGATGGGATGGTTTTGGTAGAGTCCGGCCAGCATGGCGAAAAACACCTGATTCTCCGGGTCATCCTCCACCATGCGGATCTCCTGGCCGATGATGCCCTGCTCCTTGTCCACGCTCTCCTTCGTGAAGTACGGGGTGGAGACAAAGGAGAGCAGGGTGCGAAGGTTTTCCTCAAAATGCTCCCGGGTGGAAAAATAATAGCCGGTGACATCAATGCCGGTAAAGGCGTTGGGGCTGGCCCCGTTTGCGCTCAGGGTCTGAAGGGCGTTTCCATGGGGCATGTCGAACATCTTGTGCTCCAGAAAATGGGCCACCCCCGCCGGTGTGTCCTGCCACTCGCCGTCCGTCCGAAACCGCATGTCCATTCCGCCGTAGTGGGTGGCGAAAAACGCATAGCTCCGGTTAAATTCCTCCTTTGCGGCAACATATACCGCCAGCCCGTTTTCCAGCCGCTCATGGAAGATCGTCTCTCCCACTCTTGGGTAGCGCTTTACATCCACAGATGTTACCGCTCCTTTCCCTTCAGAAAATAGATGGTATCCAGCTCCAGGCTCGCGGCTGTCTCAACCACCTGCTCCAGCGTGACCTGCTCCACGCGCCGGGCCAGCTCTTCCGGCGTCTCGCTCAGGCCGGCCACCGCCTGACCCAGCCAGTAGTTTTCCAGCGCGCTCTGCGAGTCGGAGGTGGTCATCAGCTCGCCCACCACCTGGCGTCGGGCGCCCTCCAGCTCTTCCCGGGAGATGTTCCCCGCGCGGCACTGCTCCAGCTGCGAGAGGATCTCGTCTCTGGCCTGTCCGTAATGCTCAAAGGCCACCCCGGAGGAGACCCGGAGAATGCCCTTGAACTTCTCGATGGCGGAGCTTGCATAGTAGCACAGGGACATCCGCTCCCGCACGTTCAGGAAAAGCTTGGAGGTGGTGGAGCCGCCGTACACGGCGTTGAACAAAAGCAGCGCCGGGTAGCTCTCCTCCCAAATGCACGCTCCCCCGGTGCGAAAACCCAGAGAGAGCTTTCCCTGGGTCACGTCCAGCTCCTCCTCCACCACTCTGGGGGCCTGGTCTCCCACGTGAAGGCGCACGCTGCCCTCGCACTCCGTAAGCCTCTCCCCCCGGGGCAGCGCGGCAAATGCCCTGGAAAAAAGCTCGGCCATCCGCTCCGGCTCCGCCGAGCCGCAGCAGTAAAGCTCCAGCGGTGAGGTGCGCAGCAGCTGCTCATACCCACTCCACAGCTCCTGAGCGGTGACGGCCCGGGCCTCGCCCTCGTCTCCCAGCCGGGCCACCCCATAGGGCTCCTGGGCGCACATCTCCTGGATGAGCCGGAAATCGGCGTACCGGCGTTTGTCATTTTTTCTGGCCCGGATCTGCTCGATCAGGTTTTTCCGCTCGCCCTCCACATACTCCGGCAGGAAACCGCCCTTCTCGGTCACGGGGCGCAGCAGCAGCTCGCTGAGCAGCTCGGTTGCCTGCTCCAGGATCCCGCTTCCCTTCGGGGCGTAAGCCTCGTCCAGAAAGCTGCCGTGAAAGCCCAGGCACTGGACCTCCCCCTTCTTGCGCACCGCGCTGTCCAGCGCCCCGCCGTACAGCTCGTCCAGGGCGCGGGTCAGGGACTCCAGATCAGGGTGGCGCAGAGTGCCCCGCCGCAGCACGGGGGGCACCAGCGCGTTGCGGGAGGCGCTGCGGCGATCCAGCGGCGCGAGCAGCTGGGCGCCCAGCACCGTGGATTTGAATTTTTTCGTATGCACCGCCGTCAGTCGGACGCCGGGAAACAACTCATATTGCGTGACGGAAAGCATAGCTTGCCGCTCCTTTCTTCCGTAAGGTCGGGAAGGCGTGTGAACGGTAGGTGGTGGTATTATACAACAAATCCCGCCGCTTGACACCCCCTATTCCAAAAGATCTTGACCCCGTCCCCCTCTAGATCCATTTCTTTCCACGATGCTCTGCCGTCCCGTGGGCGGGGACCGCGGCCCCTCTTCCGCCCATCCGGTCTGGACGGGGAAGGCGTTCCCCCCTTTCTCCGCCGCCGCGGCTTTTCCTGGTCCGGGGGGGCGTGGGCGCGTCCGCCCTCTCCTGCAGCAGCTCACGGTAGGCGTTCATAAGAGGGCTGCGCAAAAAGCGCTTTTGCATGGCGTTTCCCCGCAGCGCGTTGTCGATGGCCGCCAGGCTCATGCCAAGGTGGTGGGCCATGACGGTGTATGCCGTCTCCCACCTACGCCCCTGCGCCATACGCCGCTCCGTGAAGTCCACCGCCTCCCACGGCCCGTACTCTCCCGGAGGGCTCAGCTTCTCCAGCTGCCGCAGATTTTCCACAGCCCGCTCCGGGACCAGGCACAGCGCGAGAAACGACGCGTATGGCGCGCTCACCCACTCCTCGTCCAGCCCCCGCCGAAGCCCCAGCGCTCCGGCGCCGTGGGCCTTGTAGCGGTAGCTGCCGGACTTGTCCAGCGCGCAGAAGCAGGATTCGGAGAAGCCCCAGGGGATTCCTCTCCTTCTTCCCAGGCCCCCTTGGACCCGGACGCAGGCGGCCAGCGCCCGGTGCATCAGGGAGCCTCGCTCCACAGGCAGCAGCAGATTCGGCATGAAGTACTCAAACACGCTCCCCGTCCAGGAGACCATGGCCCAGCGGCCCCGAGAGCGGACCGCGCCCCGTCCCAGCCTGCGCCAGTGGCGCAGGGGCGCCTGTCCCCTGGCTACGGCCAGATAGCTGGTGAGGCGGGCCTCGCTGGCCATCAGGTCATACCAGCCCGGGGAATAGGCCCCCCGCCCGGCATCCCAGCCGATGCGCAGCAGGCCCCTGTCCGCATCGTAGAATCGCGCGAAATCCGCCGCCGCGCTCAGCTCATTCGCCCGGCGGGCCAGTTCCCGTTCCCCCCACTCCGCAAGGCCCTCCCCCAGCGCCACAAGGCAGGCACACAGGTTCCCGCTGTCCACAGAGGAGACAAAACGGGGCGCCAGCGGGACGCCGGAGGCCGTGTCATACCAGTTATAAAGGTGCCCATGCCACTTGGGAAGCTTCTCCAGGGTCTCCAGCATCCCCCGGAGTATCGTCACGGCCCGGTCCCGGGGGCAGAGCCCCAGGTCTTCCGCCGAGAGCACCGCCAGCAGCGCCATGCCGATGTTGGTGGGTGAGGTCCGCAGGCAGGGCTCCCGCGGCGGCTGGACCTGGCAGTTGTCAGGCGGCAGATAGCGGTGCTCAGGCACCAGAAAGCGCTCAAAATACCGCCACATCAGCGCGGCCTGCCCAAGCAGGAAGTCCCGGTCCCTCCCGTCCGGCGTTTTTTCCCCTGCCGCCGGGCGGCTCAGGCTCCGGGAAAGGGCACCGGCAAAGAGCCACAGCCCCCCGGCCGCCGCGCCCGCGGGGGTATACGCCCCCAATATGCATCCCACGCCCGCCAGCAGGCAGGGCCACTGTACGGCATACTGCTTCACCCAAGAGTCCGCCCCACTCCGCTCCGCGTCGGCGCTGGTCACCCAGGCGAGCAGATCCCGGTGGGTCACGGTGCTCCGCCACAGGGCCGTCCCCGCGGCGGACAGGCAGACCCAGGCATGATAAGGAAGGAGCACAAGCCCCACACCGGTCCTTTCAAGCGCCTCCCATACTTCCGCCAGGGCGTCAGCCCCACACATCTTTCCTCTTATCCACCGCCACGCGTCCCTCATACCCGCCAGGAGCAGATCCGCCGAAAATCCAGCCAGGGCGATCCATGCCCCGGCGGACGCCGCCTTCCCTGGCACGCACAGGCCCAGCAGCAGCAAGGTCAGCACGGCAGGCGGGGAAAGGCTGCGGCGCAGGTTGTCCAGTATCTTCCACTTGGCAAATCCCGGAATGGGGTTTGCCACCTTCTCCCCCAGCTCGTTGCGCACCCTGCCCCCCAGCCACGCCAGCAGCTGCCAGTCTCCCCGCACCCAGCGATGGAGCCGCCTGAAGTATCCGTTCACCGTGCGGGGATACCCGTCGCTCAGCTCCACGTCCCCGATCAGCCCCGTGCGGAGGTAGGAGCCCTCCAGCAGGTCGTGGGACAGGATGCGATTGCGGGGAAAGCGCCCCTCCATACAGGCAAGAAAGGCGTCCACCTCAAAGATCCCTTTTCCGGTGTAGCTGCCCTGGTCGCAGAGATCATGGTAGACGTCGCTGGAGGCGCTGCTGTATGGGTCCACGCCGCCCCGCCCGGCGAAGAGGCGGGCAAAGGGCGAGCCCATGGCCCCGTCGAGCGCCACGCCGATCCGGGGCTGAAGCATGCCGTAGCCCCGCCGCACCACCCCCAGCTTCCGGTCCACCTCCGGACGATTGAGCGGATGGAGCATGGCGCCTATGAGCTCGGTGGCCGTGCCCGCATTGAGCCTGGTGTCCCCGTCCAGGGTGATCACGTAGCGCACGCCCTCCAGTGCCGCCCGGTCTCCGGAGAGCACCCTGACGCCCACGTTCTTCCCCCGCAGCAGGCCCGCCAGCTCCAGCAGCGCGCCCCGCTTGCGCTCCCAGCCCATATACCGCCCATCGCCGCTGTGAAAGACTGGGGGGCGGAAAAAGAGAAAAAAGCCGCCTCCATACCGCTCGTTGAGGGCATCCACCGCCCGGCGGGCCGCCTCCACATAGCCGCCGCCCACGGTGCCCATGGGCACCTTGCTGTCGGGCAGGTCCGCCAGAATCCCAAAGAGCAGGTGCTTGCCCCCATCCCGGTTGGTGAGCCGGTATCGCTCCAGCGCCTGGGCCAGCTCTTCTCCGCTCTGCTGGGCGGTGAGCAGGGACGCAATGACGCACAGGGTCCGCCCTTCTTCCGGCACGCCGCGGCGCAGGTCCAGCCTGTGGACATAGCGCTGGGGCGTCAGATGCGTCACAAGGGCGTCCACCCCGGCCTTCACAGCGTCGGAAACGGGGAAAAAGAGCAGCGGGAGCAGCGAAAAACCATTGGTAAGCGCCGCCGCCAGCGCCGAGAGAAGCCCAGAGCCTCCCAGCACCGCCCACACATAGAGCGCCCCCTTGCGCTCCTCCGCCTCCCCGCCGCCCCGGCAAAAAAGCTGCCAGCCCACATGGCGCTGCGTCCCTTTGCCGTTCTGGGCCTGACGCAGCACCAGCCTTGCCGTCTCCGCCTGGGAGCGTCCCGTGCGTCTTGCCAGGCGGCATACCGCCTGCCGATACCGCGCCCGGCTCTCCTCCCCCATCCGGGGATATACCCCGGCGGGGTCCCGGCGCAGCAGCTCCTCCACCCGGCTCACCCCCTCCAGCGCTCGGCTGAAGGCACGCTCCGAGAGCGCACGCAGCGCGGAAAAAACCTGCTCCAGGTCATCTCCCAGCTCCTCCAGCCTCTCTCCGCCGCCGTGCAGGTCCTGGAGCAGCGCGGCACCCCACTCTTCCGCCCGTTGAAGCAGCACCGCCTGCACCGCCGGAACAAAGAGGGAGAGCTCCTCCTCCTCCAGGGGCGTCTTTTCCTGCGCCGCCCTGAGAAAGGCCGCCATGCGCTCCGGCGTCAGGGCTCCATCAAGGACCGCGCCCCTGGCCAGCTCCTCCACGGCAGCCGCCTTTCCCTCCGGCCGCCGCACCGCCGGGATCCGTCCGCCGCCGCGGAAAGCGCCGGCACTTGCCAGCCCCGCGCGCTGCAGCAGATACCGGTTGTCCAGCATCCACTCCGCCGCCCGGGGCAGCGCCTCCCGCCCCCGCGCCCAACGCAGCAGCTTCCGGTGCAGACCGTCCAGCCGTTTCAGCCGCGCCTCAACCGCCCGGGCCACCCGCCGCGCGGGCAGCCTGCCATCCCGGCGCAGCGCCCCGGAAAGCATCCCGGCATATTGCCTCAGTTCCCCTTGGTCAGCGTCTCCTCCCCGGTCCCACACCCCTGCGCACCTCCTCGCCGCGGTTTTCATCCAGCATTTGTAAATTTCTGTTTTTTATACGCCTTTTGTTCTCCCATCCCCATCCGAAGCGCAGATATACTTTTTGTAGGTTTGTCAAACATATTGGACAGTGAACTCAGCGGGAGAGCGCCAGCCGAGAGGCCTCATGGGGAAGTTGTTGGAGCGACGGTTGTGGATGGCAAGCTGCCTTGCAAAATCATGCAGGGAGTAGAAG
>DVLB01000074.1 GCA_018715695.1 Candidatus Galloscillospira stercoripullorum | reverse complement strand
AAATTTGTCAAGAGCCTCTTCTTACCAAGTGTCTCCACTTGCTAGAAGAGAACTTCTCGTCCTCTTCTGGTGCTTCGTGTTCTTTCACGTTGTTTAATTTACAAGGTGCACGCCCCTCACAGGCGGGAATTTTATTTTAGCACAGCTTCCCGTCTTTGTCAAGCACTTTTTTATCTTTTTTCTGAGCGAACCACCCGGAAATCGGATCGTCTTTTGCTTGACTGCTTCCTCTCGCGAGGCGCTCAATTAATATACCAGACCTCCCCCCTCTTGTCAACAGTTTTTTTACTTTTTTTATGTTTTCTTTTTACTCTCTCCGCGTACAACAATATCTTCCATTTTTCCATGCCGTCGCCCACTATATCTGCCGTTTCCGCCTGCGCTCACGGAGGACAACTGTCAATGTCAACAACAGCGGGACCGCAAAGCCCAGGACGAGATTGCCCAGATTAAGGACGGTCTCGGTAAATCTGCGCAGGGCAAATACATCAGGAAAAAGGAAGATGGCCCCCGCCCCGCCCAGCGCCGCCACGGGCACGGCGGCGGTGCGTGCCTGGGACAGGGAGAACAGCCGCTTGGCTATGACGCAGCAGGAAAACACCAGCACGCCGGAGAGCACCAGCTCGCACAGCACCCACAGGGCCACCACCAGGGCCTCGATCCGCTCCAGGCCGCCCTCCACGCCGATGCCCTTGACCATCATATAGAGGGGAGACTCCATAGCCGATACCAGCGCGGGGCCAAAGTTGCCGATGCAGATGAACTGGAACGCGGTCAGCAGCAGGCACAGCCGCACCGTCCACCGAACGCCCCTGGCCCCATCTCCCGGCTGGGGGCGCACCGCCCCGGCCAGAAAGCCGCCAAAGACCACATGGCCCAAAGCGCCCAGGGCGCTCAGCGCCGAGAGGGCGCCGGCGGGCAGGTCCTCCACCCACACGGGCAGCACGTTCTTCCACTCCAGGTTCAGCAGGGCGAAGAAGAGGACCGCAGAGGGCATCAGCGCCAGGACGAGAAAGAAGATCTCCCCCGCCCGGGCGAAAGCGGACAGCTTTCCCCGGGCCAGCCACACCACCAGCAGCAGCAATATGACCACCACCGCCGCCAGAGAGGTATTGCGGTAGCTGGTGATAAGATAGCGCTGGCCGTAGGCGCGCAGGTTGGCCGAGAGGACCAGCAGCCCCCAGAGCAGATAGAGAAAGGTAAGGGCCCTGCCCCAGCGCCGGCCCAAGGCCCGCTCGAACCCCGCTGCCAGGCCGCCTCCCTCGCTCGCGCAGGCCGAGAGCCGGCGCAGGGCCAGGCACAGCAGCACCATCACCGGGAGGGCGATCAGCGTGGACAGCCACCCCGCCTCCCCCGCCAGGGCAGCGGTGGTCCTGGGCAGGGCCTGGGACGCAGGGGAGAGCGCGGATACAAAGAGCAGCACATAAAGCTGCCGTTCGGAAATATGATCGTCAGTCAGTCTTTTCCCCTCCCCTCGTCCGGATAGGGCCAGAGCGCCTACCGCTCCTGACCCATCATGTCATAGCTGCGCTGGATCTTCCCCTCCACGGTCAGACGGATGGGAAGGTCGGCAAAGGCGCTGCCCCACTGCTCCTCCAGCGCATGCCATCGCCAGGGCGCGGCCAGCCCAGCCCGTTTTCCAAGGCCCAGGAAGTCGGCGTCCAGGCTCTGGGCCAGATCCAGCGCCGCCTGGACCCGCTTCCGCTCTATCCGCTCCAGCTCCCGCTCCAACTCCTCCAGCCCCGCCTCCTCCCAATCAGAGAACGTCTCAGGGGCTTGGGCCAGGTTGGCCTCCACCCGGCACTCCACCTCCAGGGCAGCGAGGGTATCTCCCTCAAAAACAGCCTTTACCCGACTCTCAGCCTCCACCACCCGCAGGGCAAAGCTACCTCCCCCCTCCGCGGGGATCTCCACCACATCGGCCTCCACGTCCCCCTGGAGGAGATTGATCCCCAGGGCGGCCGCCCCTTCGGCCCAGCCCACCAGGGCATCGCCGCGCAGTATGGCGTAGAGCCCCGCCGAGAGCTGCTTCTCCCCCTCGCCGCCGTCTCCCTCCCGGCCGGGAATAAGCTCCAGGCCGGGGGCATAGGAGGCCCCATTACTATAAAGGTCAGAGAGCACGTCCCGAATGGTGCGGGTGGAGGCCGAGGCGGCAAAGCCGCCGTCGTCCCGGATGGCCTCCAACCGTTCCGAAGCGGAGCCGGAGTCCGACGCGGCGAAGATGGCCTCCTCCGCCGTGGCCTCCCGAACCACGAACAGCTCGGTCTCCAGGCGCATCTCCAGGTCCCGTTCCACATAGTCCAGCACTTCACGCAGCCCCTGCCGGGCCATATCCTCTCCCAGCAGGAGCTGGCTCACATGGCCGTAGAACACATAGGCGGTGCCGTAGGTCTGCATGGTCAGGCAGGCGGCGCTGACGGTGCGGGCACTGCCCGAGAGCACCAGGGCCGCCGTCTCTCCGTCGCCCTGCCGCTGCCGGGCGCTGGAGGCCGTCACCTGCACCCCATCCTCCGCCGTGTCCACCCCCAGGGTACGGATGAGGGCCATGTTCTCCATCTCCCGGGCATAAGGCAGCCCCCCCACCCCGGAGCAGCCGCTCAGACACACCAGGGGAATCAGGGCCGCCGCCAGAAACCGCCGCTTCATCGCTGCCGCCTCCGGTTTTTGGTGTTGAGCGCCTTCTCCCGTAGCTTGATGCGGTCCAGAGGGCGGCGGATCAGGGCGTAGAGGCCCTCCTCTCCGCCGTCGGCAGCGAAGGGCGTGAGATAGGGCACGCCAAAGCTCTCCAGCCGGGCCAGGTGGATGATGAGCCCCGCGCCCCCCATGACAAGGCCGAACAACCCTGCCACACTGGAGAGCAGGGTAAGCAGAAAGCGCCACAGGCGCAGGGCCGCGGCAAACTCCTGGGAGGGCATAGTATAGCCGGTGATGCCGGCGGCAGAAACGATGATGAGCACCGCTGGAGAGACGATCTTGGCCTCCACCGCAGCGGTACCCACCACCAGACCGCCAATGATGGACACAGTATGTCCCACCGCCGGAGGCAGGCGCAGTCCCGCCTCCTGGAGGATCTCAAAGGCAGCAAGCAGCACCAGGGCCTCGATGGCGGTGAGGAAGGGCACGTCCTGCTTGGCGGCGATGATGGACAGAGCCAGCCGGGTGGGGATCATCTCCTGGTGGAAGGTAACCACCGCCACATAGAGGGCGGGCAGGAGAAGGGTGATGAGTACGCACAGGTAGCGCAGCACCGTCAGGGCGGAGGCCATGAGGTAGTTGAGGGCCTTATCCTCAGGCGCCCGGAAGAACTGCCCCACCGTTCCGGGCACCAGATAGCCCAGGGCCAGGCCCTCGGCCAGGATGCCCACCCGGCCGTCGGCCAAACCTGCGCAGAAGCGGTCGGGCCGCTCGGTATGCAGGGCCAGGGGAAAAGCGGTGGTGTTGTCACCCACCAGGTACTCCTCCAGTTCCCCCGCCGAGAGCAGGGCGTCGATGTCCATGGCGGCCAGACGCCGCTCCACCCGGGCAACAGTGGCCGGGTCGGCGATGCCGTCCAGCCAGAGCACGTCCACCGGCGTGAGGGTCTGCCGCCCCACGATCTGTTCCCGAATCCTGAGCTCGGGAGCCCGCAGGTGGCGGCGGACCAGGCTGGTATTGGTGCGCAGGTTCTCCACAAAGGCGTCCCGGGCCCCCTTGACCGCCGGTTCGTTCTCCGGGGCGCCGATGGAGCGCTTGTCCTCGGTGGCCATATAGAAGGAGAGGACGGCGGGGGCGCCGGGAAAGAAGAGGAGCAGATTGCCGCCTATGAGGTCCTGCACCGCCTGGTCTGCGGTGGTGCGCCGCTCCACCATCAGGTTGTAGAGGGCCCCGTCCGCCATCCGCCGCCAGGCTTCCTGGGGCGGGGCGTCCCGGAGGGTGCTGTCCTGGGCCAGGGGACGAAGGATATACTCGCTGGCCCGCTCCAGCTTGACCATGCCCCCGATGTAACACATGCTCACCCGCTTTTTCGCGTCTCCCGCCAGCTCCGCCTCCCGGACGGCAAAATCCACGCAGTCGGCGAAGACCTGCTTCATCCCCTCCACCGTCAGGGGAACCTCCAGGCGAGGTTCCTTCCTGGGATGGGGCGGGACAGGGGTTTTTCCGCGGTGAAAAAGGCCCATGTCGCTCCCTCCTTTTCGCTCAGTATTTCCCTGGAAAGCGCCTCCTATGCGAAAAAGCGGAGGCTCCAAAAGGAAGCCTCCGCTTTTTACGGTGGTTTTCAGTTTTTACGTTCTTTCAGGGCCTCATAGGTCACCTGCCAGGCCTGCCGCTCCCAGTCGCTCTCCTGGGGAAGCGGGGCGCGGCCCAGAAGCCGCTCCAAAAGCCAGTCACAGAAATGGGGGTTTTTCACCAGCACCGGCCCGATAAGGTGGGTACCCAGCACGTTCCCCTGCCGCAGGCCCTCGGCGCTCCCCTCCGGCCGGTTGCCCCGGCCCATGGTCATCTCCAGCAGAGGGGGCACCTCTCCCTCCCAGTCCTCACAGTGGTTGTAAAAGCCCACCAGAGGCTCTGAAAGCTCCGGGTGGACTGCAATGGCATCCCCGGTGTAGCGCACGTCGCTGCGCTCACGCACAGCAAACTCCAGAAGGCCCAAGCCCTCCCAGGTCCTGCCCGAGGCGTCGGTGATCGTCTTGCCCAGCATGGCGGCGGCGTTGCCGGTGAAAAGCAGATGGGCCCCCGCCGCCAGGGCCTCTTTCAGGCCCCCGGCATAGAGGCGCAGGTGCTCCAGAGCCGCTTTCTGGCTCCGCTCAGTGCCCGCGCCCAGGTAGATAAGATCGACTCCGGCAAAGTCCAGCTCGTCCCCCAGGCTGCGGCGCTCCACCGTCACCGTCTCCCCCTGCTGCTCTAGCCGCCGCTCCAGCACGCGCACATTGCCGCTCTCGCCGTAGAGGTTCATAAGATCGTGGTGCAGATAGAGAAACTTCACTGTCCCTCGCCTCCTTCCATCTCCACCCGGGAGAGAAACTTGTCCTTGTCAGAGAAGCAGGTGATGACGTAGATATGACCCTGGGCGTTGCGGCGGAGCCAGTCCGCCGCAGCGCCGATGTCGGCCATGACGTGGAGACGCTCCTCCGGCACGCCGGTGTAGGCAAAGCGGGCGGCAAGGTCGCAGCAGTACCGCCCAGAGAGGACCACCGCCCGCACCTGGGGCGCAGCCAGGGCCTCGAAGTCGATGTCCCACAGCCAGGAGGTCTCGCTGGTGAAGTATTTGCGGCTGATGGCGTCCACCAGCACCAAAACGGTCACGTCCTCCCCGGCTCGCACGGAGACGTCGATAGACTGGTCGTAGGACACCGAGTTTTCGTGCTTGGAGGCCAGCAGGGTACCCCGCTTGTCCCCCAGGCGGAAGGAGACCACCCGGCCGTTTTGCAGGGCGTAGCCGCTCAGGGCCCGGCCAATGGTCTCCTCCTCCACCCCCAGGCAGCGGCAGGCGGAAAAGGCGGCCAGGGTGTTATACATATGATATACCCCGGCAAAGGCCATATTCACCCGGTACTTGCCGTTGATGACCAGATACTTCTCCTCCAGGCTGGCCTCGGTCACCGCGTCGTCGGGCTCGCTGCGATGGAGACCACAAGAGGGGCAGCGGTAAGCGCCGATGTGGTGGTAGTGGTAGAACTCGTACTCCATGGGTCCCTTGCAGTGGGGGCAGTAGGCGCCGTCGTTATAGCGGCCGGAGGGAGTCTCCCGGGAGATGGGCAACCGCTCCACACCAAACCAGGTCACCGGGTTGTCCCGCCCCAGGGCAAAGCAGGAGACCAGGGGATCGTCGGCGTTGAGGATGAGGCGGGTGCCCGGGTGGATGCTGTCCTGGAGGATGTCAAAAATCCACTCCGGGTGGCCGTTGCGGGTGAGCTGGTCCCGGTAGAGATTTGTGATGACGTAGTGGGTGGGGGTGAAGTGGCGGAAGGTGTGGCGGGCGAAGCGCTCGTCACTCTCCAGCAGCACCACGTCGCTCTTCACCCGTCCGGAGAGAGTGCACTCCGAGAGCAGCAGGGTGGCCACCCCCTCGATCTGGTTGGAGCCCTCCTTATTATAGGATACCGTGAGACCCGCCTGGCGCAGGACATGGGCGATCATCTCCACGGTGGAGGTCTTGCCGTTGCTGCCGGTGACAGCGATGACTCGCTGGGGCAGCTTGAGCTTGCGCAGAATATTGGGGTCGAGCTTCAGGGCAATCTGTCCGGGCAGACTGCTCCCCCGGCCCAACAGGCGGCCTACCAGGCGCAGGACCTTGCAGGCGAGAATGGCGATGAATTTCATGCGTACGCGCTCCTTTGCCGGGAGGCCCTCCGCCCCCCGCTTGGTGGTCACAGGATACCACATTTTCCCCCTTCTTGCAACGCTCTAACCTTCCCCCTCCCACCCGGCTCCCGTGTCAGAAAGACCAACTTTTTCTTCTCCGTCCCCTTGTTTTTTGTTTGTTTTTGTGTTAAACTCAAGAAAAAAAAGGAAATCAAATGTTTGCAATCTTGTTTCTGTTGGTTTTTCTCGTCTTTGACGGGAGAAATGCCGCCGAGCAGGATGCATCTGCGGAAAGGATGAGGGAGATGGAGCGCTATCAAAAGGTACGGGAGGAGATCTGTGAAGTCTGCCACCTGCTCTATGACAGGGGCTATGTGGTGAGCAACGACGGCAACGTCTCGGTCCGGGTGGAGCCGGACAAGGTCCTCATCACCCCTTCCGGGGTGGGTAAGGGCCGCATGGAGCCAGACATGCTGGTGCTGTGCGACCTGGAGGGCAATATTCTGGACGGGGACCGCTACCCCTCCTCGGAGAGTAAGATGCACCTGATGCTCTACCGGGAGCGTTCCGACGTGATGAGCGTGGTCCACGCCCATCCGCCCATGGCCACCGCTTTTGCCATCTGCCGTCGGAGCCTGAAGGAGCGGTATCTGGCCGAGATGGTGGTGGGCCTGGGGGAGATCCCGGTGACCGAGTTCGCCATGCTCTCCACCGACGAGGTGCCCGAGAGCGTGCGTCCCTTCGCCCAGGACCACAACGCGGTGCTGCTAGCCAACCACGGCGCCCTGGCCTGGGGGCCCAGTCTACTCTCGGCCTTCGACCGGCTGGAGACGGTGGAGCAGACCGCCAAGGTGTTCTACTATGTGGAGCGCATTGGCGGCGGGGTGGAGATCACCCAGGAGCAGGCCGACATCCTGCGCTCCAAGGTGGGTATGTACGCCAAGCTGGCCGGGAAACGGAGCTGATATGACCGACCAAGCCCATGCCGCCCTGCTCCCCCCCGAACGGCGGGCCCAGATTACCGAGCTGGTCCGCCGGAACAAGAGCGTGCTGGTCAAGGATCTGTGCGCCCAGTTTAGGGTCACCGGCGAGACCATTCGCAAGGACCTGGCCATTCTGGAGCAGGAGGGGGCCCTTATCAAGACCTACGGCGGGGCCTATGTCCAGGACGGGGTGCGCAACGAAGTGGACGCCAGCATCCGGGCCTCTCTCTTTCCCGAGGTGAAGGACGCCATCGGCATCGCCTGCGCCCGGTTGGTGGAGGACGGGGACACACTCTTCCTGGATGAGAGCACCACCTGCCTGGCCATCGCCCGACACCTGCTGGAGCGGGAGGGGATCACGGTGGTCACCAACTCCCTGCCTCTGGCCTCCCTCTTCGCGGAGAAGGGGCGGGGCAAGCTGGTACTCTCCGGCGGTGAGCTGGACCGGAAGAACCAGTGCTTTGTGGGTGGCGCGGCGGAGGACGCCCTGGGTGCCTACTACGTCGACAAGAGCTTTGTCTCCTGCCGGGGGGCCGACCAGACCGTAGGCATCACCGACGGCAACGCCATCAACGGCCGCATCCGCGCCCTCATGCTCCGCCGGGCCAGAAAGCGCTTTCTGGTGCTGGACCACACCAAGCTGGGAAAAAGCAACTTCTACCATATCTGTGATTTTTCTGCGGTGGACGCCGTGGTCACCGACGCCCTGCCTGACCCCTCCTGGGAGGATTTTTTCCGCTCCCAGGGCCTGCGGATGATTCTGACGCCGCCCCGCCGCTGAGAGGAGAACATACATGAAATACACCGCCCAGGAACTGATCGAACTGCTCGGCCTCCAGCCCCATCCCGAAGGCGGCCGCTTCGCCTTCGTCGCACGCAGCGGGGTGGAAGTGCCCGACGGCGTCCTGTCGGGTTTCCACGGCTCCCGAGATACCTGCAGCTATATCTATTACTTCCTGGAGAAGGGTCAGATCTCCCGCTGGCACCAGCTTAAGTCCACCGAGGTGTGGACCTGGCACATGGGAGGCAGCCTGGAGATGACCCTGGGCGGGACGGGAGAGTCCCCCGTCCCTGAGTCCACCCTGCGTGTGGGCCCCCGGCTGGAGCAGGGGGAAGGCTTCCAGATCATGGCCCCCCCAGGCCAATGGCAGACCACCCGGGTCATCGACGGGGAATATGTGCTGGTCTCCTGCGTGGTCTCGCCGTCCTTTGACGACGCGGACTGTCTGCTGCCTGAGCAGCCCCTTCCCAACGAGATCTACGAATAACACCATTTAATAATAAGGAGGAAGTGCCCATGGACCTCTCACTTTTTTCTCTTTCCGGAAAGACCGCTCTGGTCACCGGCGTGAGCCGGGGACTGGGACAGGCTATGGCGGTGGCTCTGGCCCAGGCCGGGGCGGACATCGTGGGGGTAGGCCTCCGGGGCATGGGGGAGACCCGGGCCATGGTGGAGGCGCAGGGCGTGAGGGCCTTTGAGATCAAGGCCGACCTGAGCCACAGCGACACCGCCGCCGCCGTAGCCGCCCAGGCCATCGCCGCGGCCGGCAAGGTGGACATTCTGGTCAACAATGCGGGCATCATCAAACTGGCCGACGCCGAAAACCACTCCATGGAAGATTTCGACGCGGTGATGGAAGTAAATCTGCGCTCCCTGTTCCTTCTCACCCGGGACATCGCCCGGCAGATGATCGCCCTGGGGGGCGGCAAGATCATCAACATCTGCTCGGTGCAGTCCATGAAGGGAGGCTCCGGGGACGCAGCCTATGTGGCCAGCAAGCACGCTGTCCACGGTCTCACCCGGGCCTGGGCCAACGAGTGGGGCAAGTACAACATCCAGGTCAACGGCATCGCTCCCGGCTACATGGTCACCGACAACACCGCCAAGCTGCGCCAGAACAAGGAGGCCGTCGCCGCCATCACCGCCCAGATCCCCCTGGGCCGCTGGGGAGAGCCCCGGGACCTGATGGGCAGCGTGGTGTTCCTGGCCTCCCACGCCTCCGACTTTATCACCGGCCATCTGCTCACCGCCGACGGCGGCTATATGAACGCCTGACCGCCCATTTCCCGAAAACTTCTTGTATTCTTCAATTTTAATATAACAGATAGGAGTGGTTTTTATGTCCAGCGAGCTCCAGCAGGTCACCCATATCGACAACGTCCGCCTGGGAGACGACGAGAAGAGCGTGGTCATCATCGACCAGACCCAGCTGCCCAACCGCACCGTCTACCTCACCCTGCGCACCCCCCAGGAGATGTACGACGCCATCAAGCTGCTCCAGGTCCGGGGGGCACCGGCCATCGGCATCTGCGCGGGGTACAGCATCTATGCCCTGGCCCGTCAGTGGGACATTACCGACTACGCCGCCTTTGCGGAAAAGTTCCACGAGGCCAAGGAGTACCTCAACTCCTCCCGGCCCACGGCGGTGAACCTGAGCTGGGCCCTTAACCGGATGGAGGACGTGGTAAAGCGCAGCTCCGGCAAGAGCGTCGCCGAGGTCCTGGACCTTCTGGGCAAGGAGTGCCGCGCCATCCACCAGGAGGACATCGAGATGTGCCGGAAGATCTCCGAGTACGGACTCTCCCTCATCAAGGACGGAGACGGCATCCTCACCCACTGCAATGCCGGGCCCCTGGCCACCTCCCGGTACGGCACCGCCCTGGGCCCCCTGTTCCTGGGCAAGGAGAAGGGCATGGAGTTCCACGTCTTCTCCGACGAGACCCGGCCTCTGCTCCAGGGGGCGCGTCTGACCTCCTATGAGCTTCAAAAGGCGGGCATTGACGTGACCCTCATCTGTGACAACATGGCCTCCATCGTCATGAAAAACGGCTGGGTGCAGGCCTGCTTTGTGGGCTGCGACCGCATCGCCGCCAACGGCGACGCCGCCAACAAGATCGGCACCAGCGGCGTGGCCATTCTGGCCAAACACTACGGCATCCCCTTCTATGTGCTGGGTCCCACCTCCACCATCGACCTGAACTGTCCTGACGGAGACCACATTCCCATCGAGCTGCGGGACGAGAGTGAGATCCGGGAGAAGTGGTACGCCGAGCCCATGGCGCTCAGCGAGGTCAAGTGCTACAACCCCGCCTTCGACGTCACCGACCACAGCCTCATCGCCGGCATCGTCACCGAGAAGGGCATCTGCCGCGCTCCCTATACCGAGAGTCTGGCCGCCCTGTTCGCCGAGAAATAACGGACCGGGGTTCTTTTCCCGGACATAAAAGGAGGATGGATTCCAATGAGCAAGGAAGTGGACGCCGCCCGTCAGGGCCTAAGCGACGCCGACACCGGCGGCGCCGTCACTGAGGGCTTTTTGGCCCCCGGTATGGGGGAGTATGTGCTGCTGCCCGGCAATCCCGGGCGCATCACCCTCATGGCCGGTCAGTGGGACCCGGGCTCTGCCAAGGAATATGACCTCAACCGTGGCTATCGGGCGGCCACGGGCACCTTCCGGGGAGTGCCCATCTCCGCCATGTCCACCGGCATGGGCGGGCCCAACCTGGAGTTCCCCCTGACCACCCTGGCCTCCGCCGGTGCCCACACCTTCATCCGGGTGGGTACCACCGGCACCATCCAGGAGGATGTGAAGCTGGGGGACATCATCATCAACGACTGCAGCGTGCGTCTGGACGGCACCTCCCAGCTCTACGTCCGGGAGGAGTATCCCTCCGCCGCCTCTTACGAGGTGGTCATGGCTCTGGTCCAGGCTTGCGAAAACCTGGGCTTTACCTACCATGTGGGGGTGGGCTGTACCACCGGTTCCTTCTACGCCGGGCAGTGCCGGCCCAGCTTCGGCGGCTACCGCCGCCAGGCCATCGACGACGAGCTCCAGGACCTGCGCAGCGCCAAGGTGCTCAACTTCGACATGGAGGGCTCGGCTCTGTTCACCTTAGCACGGCTGTTCGGTCTGCGGGCGGGAATGTGCGCGTCGGTCATCGTCCACCGGCTCACCGGCGAGGTGAGCGACGAAGGCGGCGAGGAACGGGCCTGCCTGGTGGGCGCGGAGGCCCTGCGGCTGCTCATCGAGTGGGACCGGAAAAAATCTGCCGCCGGAAAGCGCCATCTGTTCCCCGGTCTGCTGGGCTGACACAACACTTGTCGGGAGGGTCTGAAACAAGAGGAAACCTCTGGAGTTTTCAGATTTTTGTGGAATTTTTGGCTTGCCAAGCCGGTATGGGCATAGTATTATAGAAATGACCCTTTCGCTCCTTTTCGGGGCGATCCCTTCCCAGGCGAGCCCGGTCCGCCGGCACTTCTCCGGCCTGTCGGGGCGCCAAAAACAAAAGGAGGAACGTACACAATGAAACTGAGCAAGAAGTTCGCCGCCCTGTCCCTGGCTCTGGTCATGGCGCTGGCTCTGGCCGCCTGCGGTCCCGCTGCCGCCGACCCCACTCCCACCCAGTCCCAGAGCACCGAGCAGCCCGGCGACAACACCGAGCAGCCCTCCACCGAGGGCCTGAAGATCGCCATCCTCACCAGCCCCAACTCCGTGGATGACGGCTCCTTCAACGAGGACAACTACAACGGCATTCTGAACTTCATCGCCTCCCGCGGCGACATCGACACCGTAACTCCCATCCAGGAGACCACCGGCGACAGCGCCGCCGTGGCCCAGATGTGCGGTGACATCATCGCCGACTACGACGTGCTGGTGACCACCGGCTTCCAGTCCGCCTCCATCGGCCCCGTGGCTCAGGACAACCCCGACAAGTACTTCATCCTGGTGGACACCTTCCCCACCGATTCCGAGGGCGTTGAGATCTCCGACGGTCTGCCCAACGTGTACGCCATGCAGTTCGCCGAGCAGGAGAGCGGCTTCTTCGCCGGCGTGGCCGCCGCTCTGGAGACCAAGAGCGGCAAGGTGGCTGTGGTCAACGGCCAGCCCTTCCCCTCCAACGTCAACTATCAGTACGGCTTTGAGTCCGGCGTGAACTACGCTGTCAAGCACCTGGGCGCCACCGCCGAGATCGTGGAGCTGGCTTCCTATGCCGGCACCGACGTGACCGGCGCCAACGTGGGCGGCAACTACACCGGCAACTTCGTGGACGAGGCCGCCGGCAAGACCCTGGGCGAGGCCCT
>DVLB01000073.1 GCA_018715695.1 Candidatus Galloscillospira stercoripullorum | reverse complement strand
CTTGCCGGTGTTGTCCGCAAGGATGTGGTTCAGCCGGCGCTTGATGACCTCCAGACGGCGCAGGTGGATGGCCATGTCGGTGACATGCCCCTGGGTGCCGGCGGAGGGCTGATGGATCATGATCTCCGCGTTGGGCAGGGCCAGGCGCTTGCCCTTGGCCCCGGAGGAGAGCAGGAAAGCGCCCATGCTGGCGGCCAGGCCCACACAGATAGTGGACACGTCGCACTTGACGTACTGCATGGTGTCGTAGATGGCCATGCCGTCGGTCACGGAGCCGCCGGGGCTGTTGATGTAGAAATGGATGTCCTTGTCGGGGTCCTGGGCCTCCAGATAGAGCAGCTGGGCCACCACCAGGCTGGCCGTGGTGGCGTTCACCTCTTCACCCAGGAAGATGATCCGGTCGTTGAGCAGGCGGGAAAAGATGTCGTAGGACCGCTCCCCGCGGTTGGTCTGTTCCACTACATAAGGTACCAGGCTCATGATAGAAATACTCCTTTGTTCCGATGTAAGGCAGCGCTTCCGGCGCTGTTTCCCCTCCCATCATCACTCCACATACGGCACACACACCGGCACACGCAAAAAGAGTATGCCCGGTCGGCGGGAGGTTATTCCTCCGTCTTCTCTTCCGCCTTCTTGGCGGCGGTCTTTTTGGTGGTGGTCTTCTTGGCGGTGGTCTTGGTCTCGCCGTCGGCCTCGGCCTTCTTGGCGGTGCTCTTCTTGGCGGCGGTCTTCTTGGCGGGAGCCTTGCCGGCCTTGGCGCTACCAAAGATCAGCTCAGAGGCCTTGCGGTTGCGCAGCTCGTTGACGAGCTCCTTCTCCACCACCACGGCTTTCACCTGCTCCACGGGCATGGAGTACTCCTCGGAGAGCTTCTTGATCTCCGCTTCCTTCTCCTCGTCGGTGATCTCGATGTTCTCGGCGGCGGCCACGGCCCGGAGGGCCAGATCCACCTGCACCTGGCGCAGGGCGCTCTCCTTGGCCTGGGCCTTCATCATGTCGGGGGTCAGGCCCATCATGGAGAGGTAGGTCTCATAGGGAATGCCCTGGGAGGTGATGCGGCGGGCGTAGTCGTCCACCAGCTTGTCGGCCTGGTAGTCCACCATGTCCTCGGGGATCTCCACCTCCATGTTGGAGACCACCTGCTCCATGATGGCGTCCCGGAAGGCGTTCTCCGCCTGGGTCTCCCGGCGCTCCTGGAGCTTCTTGCCCAGGTCGGCGCGCAGGGCCTCCAGCGTCTCGAACTCGGAGACGTCCTTGGCGAACTCGTCGTCCAGGACGGGGGTCTCCTTCTCCTTGACCTCGTGGACCTTCACCTTGAACACCACGGCCTTGCCGGCCAGATCGTCGGCGTGATAGTCCTCAGGGAAGGTGACGTTGATCTCCTTCTCCTCGTCGGCCTTCATGCCCACCATCTGATCCTCGAAGCCGGGGATGAAGGAGCCGGAGCCCAGCTCCAGGCTGTACCCCTCGGCCTTGCCGCCGTCGAAGGGCACGCCGTCCTTGAAGCCCTCGAAATCCATGACCACGGTGTCGCCGGTCTTGGCCTCCCGGGACACGGTCACCAGGCGGCTGGCCCGCTCGATGAGAGGCTTCATCTCGCCGTCGATGTCCTCCTCGGTGACGGTGACGGTCTCCTTGGGCGCGGTCAGATCCTTGTAGGCACCCAGCTTGACCTCAGGCCGGACAGCCACGGTGGCCTTGAAGGTGAAGCCGTCCTTGCCCACCTCCATCATCTCCACGTGGGGATAGGCCACCTCATCCAGGCCCTCCTGCTCCACAGCCTTGGCATAGGCCTCAGGATAGATCTCGTTGATGGCGTCTTCGTAGAAAACGCCGGAGCCGTACATCCCCTCGATGATCTTCCGGGGGGCGTGGCCCTTCCGGAACCCGGGGACGGAGATCTTGCCGCGCTGCTTCTTATAGACCTTGTCGATGGCGGCCTCGAACTCCTCGCGGCCCACCTCGATCACCAGCTCGACCATGCTCTTTTCCTGCTTTTCTACGCTTTTTACATTCATTTCCTTACTTCCTCCTGTGGGCGCCGCCGGCGATGAGAGCTCTCCGACAGGGCCTTGTTGCGGTATCCGATTTATAGTATCAGATTTTTTCCGAAATTTCCACTCTTTTTTCTCAATCTTCCCAGATTCTTTGGGGACGGAATCGCAGATAGTCCGCCGAGACCAGGTGATACTCCACGCTCCCCTGCCTGCCCTCCACCGCCAGGCGGTGGCTGCCGCCGTGGAGATGCCCGTAGTAGCACGCCTTCACGCCGTAGCGCTCCAGCAGCGCGATGATCTCATCGCAGCGGTAGCCCTGGTAACGGGGCGGGTAGTGGAGAAAGCACAGCTTCTCCCGCTCTCCCGCCGCCTTCAGGGACGCCTCCAGCCGGATCAGCTCCCGGTTGAAGACCTTCTCGTTGTGCCCGTCCTGCTCCTCTTCATAGAACCACCCCCGGGTGCCGCACAGGGCGGTCTCGCCGTAAAGGTGGCAGTTGTTGTGCAGGATGTCCAGCGTGGTGAAGCCGCGCTCGTCAAAAAACCGCTTCATCTTGGCGGCGGTGGTCCACCAGTAGTCGTGATTGCCCTTGAGCAGCAGCTTCTTCCCCGGCAGCGCGTCCAGAAAGGCAAAGTCGGGCGCGGCCTGCTCCAGGCTCATGCCCCAGGAGATGTCTCCGCACAGCACCACCATGTCCTCCGGCTCCACCTGGGCAAACCCTTCCGAGAGCTTTTCCACATAGCCCTCCCAGCCGCCGCCGAACACATCCATGGGCTTGTCCGACCCCAGGGAGAGGTGGGTGTCCCCGATCGAGTACAGCGCCATCTCAGCGCAGCATCTCCAGCACCTGGTCCACCATGTGCTCCTTGGCCACGGTCTTGTCGAAGCGGACACGCTTGTCCTTGAGACCGGAGAGCGGCGCGGGAGCGGCCACGCCGGTGACGGCGGAGAGCTGGTCGATGATGGCGGTCCCCTCGCTCACCTCTTCCACCCCCAGGGCGGAGAGCACGCTGTCGCAGAACTTGAAGGGGCTGGCGGTGGAGACCACCACCGTGGGGCTCATATCCCCGCTCTGGGCGCGGTACTGCTCCAGCACATGGAAGGCCACGGCGGTGTGGGGGTCGATCAGGTAGCCGTGCTCCCGCCACATCTTTTCAATGGTGGCCTTGGTGCCCTCGTCGTCGCAGTAGCCGGCGGCGAACAGCTCCTCCAGCTTCGCCTTGATCTCACCGCTGACGGTGTAGGTGCCATGGGCGGAGAGGGCGGCCATATAGCCCCCCACCTCCTCATCATTGCAGCCGGAGAGCTCGTAGAGCATCCGCTCCAGGTTGGAGGAGATGAGAATGTCCATGGAGGGCGAGGTGGTGTTGTAGAACTTCCGGTTGCGGTCATAGGTGCCGGTGCGGAGGAAATCGGTGAGCACGTTGTTGCTGTTGGACGCGCAGATGAGCTTTCCGATGGGAAGGCCCATCTTCTTGGCGTAGTAGCCGGCCAGGATGTTGCCGAAGTTGCCGGTGGGCACGCAGACGTTGATGCTCTCCCCGGCGGCGATCTTCCCCGCCTTGACGAGGTCGCAGTAGGCGGAGATATAGTAGACGATCTGGGGCAGGACCCGGCCCCAGTTGATGGAGTTGGCCGAGGAGAAGAAGTAGCCCCGGCGGGCGAGCTCCTGGCCCAGCGCCTCGTCGGAGAAGAGCTTCTTCACGCCGGTCTGGGCATCGTCAAAGTTGCCCACCACCGAGCACACGCCCACGTTCTCCCCTTCCTGGGTGTTCATCTGGAGCTCCTGAATGGCGGAGACCCCGTTTTTGGGGTAGAACACCAGGATGCGGGTGCCCTTCACGTCCCGGAAGCCCTCCAGGGCGGCCTTGCCGGTGTCGCCGGAGGTGGCCACCAGGATGCACACCGTCTTGGTCTCGTGGTTTTTCACCAGGGAGGCCGAGAGCAGATGGGGCAGCATCTGAAGGGCCATGTCCTTGAAGGCGCAGGTGGGCCCGTGCCACAGCTCCAGGCAGTGGGTGGCGCCGTCCACGGTGCGCACCGGGGCCACCGCCGGGTCGTCGAACTTGTCGGGGCCGTAGGCGCTCAGCGCAAAGCCGGAGAGCTCCTGGGCGGAGAAGTCGTCCAGATAGCGGCCCATGATCTCCACGGCGCGCTGCTGATAGGTCATGTCCTTGAGCCGCTCCAGGTCCCCTGCCGTCAGCGTGGGAAAGGACTCGGGGGTCAGCAGTCCGCCGTCAGCGGCCAGTCCCCGGGCAATGGCCTGGGCGGCCGTCAGCTTTTCCTGTTTGCTCCGTGTGCTTACATAATACATACTTCGCTCACTACCCTCATCAGATTATCGAAAAACAGCTTTTGCACCAGCGTCTCGCTGTAATTGCGCCGCAGCAGCTTCTCCCGGAGCTTCTCCACGTCCTCCACGCCGGATACCCCCGATGGCAGGACGTCGCAGCCGTCCAGATCGGTCCCCAGGGCCACGTTCTCCTCCCCACCCAGGGCGAGAAAATGCTCCAGATGGGCGATGACGGTGTCCAGATCCGGCTTTTCGCCCAGGAAACCGGCGTAGAAATTCAGTCCCGCCACGCCATGATGTTCTATTATGGCAGTAAATTGCCCGTCGGTCAAGTTCCTGGTATGGAAAAAAATCTCCCGGGCATTGGAATGACTGGCCATGAAGGGCCCGGTGCACAGCTCCGCCACATCCCAGAAGCCGGCGTCGGAGAGGTGGGACACGTCCACGATCATCCCCAGCTCCCCCATCCGGCGCACAAAGGCCCGCCCGGCGGGGCTCAGCCCCCGCTCCGGCTCCTCCCTGTGGGACCCGGAGAGGAGGTTTGCGTGGTTCCAGGTCAGGTTCACCGCCCGGACCCCCAAGCGCCAGGCCTCCTCCAGCCGCGCCTCGCTGCACTCCAGCAGCTCCGCCCCCTCCACCGAGAGGAAGGCGGCCGTCTTTCCCTGCGCTTGGGCCTCCCTGGCCTGGGCCAGCGTGCGGCAGTGGACGATGCGCCGGGCGTTTTTTTCCATCTCCCCGCGGAAAAGCCGGTACTGCCGCAAAAATGCTTGCCACGGCGCCTCCCGGCCCAGCTTGGCGCTGTCCTGAAAGACCGCGAAGAACTGGGCATAGGGGCAGTACCGTCCCGCCCGTTCCAGATCCAGCTGGCCGCTGTTTTCCGCCAGCGCCTCCCCGCGGACAAGGCAGCGGGAGATGGTGTCGCAGTGCGCGTCAAAAAGAGCACGAGAAGTGTTCAAGGGCGCCTCCTCCGCTAAAAAGCGTTCTCCAGATAGATGATCCTGGGCCTCTCCGTTTGGGTCCCCTGGGGCGCGTAAACCTCCGCCACGTCGAACCTGGGCTGGAGGCTGGTGGGGTGCTCGCTCAGCCACAGGCTGGCCGTGGTGCGCACCCGCTCCTGCTTCCTGGCATCCACAAAGGACCGGGCAGGGGCGAAGGAATCGCTTTTCCTCAGTTTCACTTCCGTAAAGCATATGTACTTTTCATTTGCTGCGATCAGGTCGATCTCGCCAAACCGGCAGCGAAATCCGCTGGCCAGGAGACGCCAACCCTTTCTCCGCAGCTCCTCGGCCACCAGCGCCTCGCCCCACCGGCCCAGCAGCCTGCTCTCCGCCCCGCTCACAGGTTTTTCAAAAAGCTCCTGCGGTGGATGGGACAGGGTCCGTACTGGCGCAGCAGCTCATAGTGGCGCTTGGTGGGGTAGCCCTTGTGGTGCTCGAACTCGTACTGGGGGTACTGTTGGGCCATCTCCACCATGTACCGGTCCCGGCTCACCTTGGCCAGGATGGAGGCCGCGGCGATGCTGGCGCTGCGGCTGTCCCCTTTCACCACGGTCTCATGGGGGATGGTGATGCCCGCATCCCGGTTTCCGTCGATGAGGGCGTACTCCGCCGCCGGAGAGAGCTGCTCTATGGCCCGCTGCATGGCCAGGAGGCGGGCGTTCAGGATATTGATCTCGTCGATCTCCTTTTCGTCCACCCAGGCCACCGCCCAGGCCACCGCCTTCTCCTGGATCACCGGGAAGAGCTGCTCCCGCCGCTTCTCGCTCAGCTTTTTGGAGTCGTTGAGCCCCTTGATCTCAAGCTCCGGCGGCAGGATCACCGCCGCGGCGTACACCGCCCCTGCCAGAGGGCCGGCGCCCGCCTCATCCGCGCCGCAGACCATGGTGATGCCCCTGGCGCGGCAGGATCGTTCAATCTCCCACAGATCCATTGCTCTGCTCCCCCTCCAGCTCTTCCGGGCTCTCTAGTGTAAAGCGTCCCAGCTTGCCGCCTCTGTACTCGTCCAGCAGGATCTTGGCCATGCGCTCGGTGTCCAGCTCGCCCCCGGAGATGAGGAATCCCCGCTTCCTGGCAGCCTGGAGCAGCAGGTCGTAGCCGTAGGTCACGTCGCCCGGCTGCAGTCCCTCCGGCCTGGGCGGGGCGACGATCTTATAGCGCTCCTCCAGCACCTGGGGATAGCGCCGGGCCATGCACTCCATGAAATGGCAGGCCAGGGTCTCCACGTCCATGATCTCGTCCTTCACCGCCCCGGTGAAGGCCAGGTTCAGTCCGATGGACTGGTCCTCAAACTTGGGCCACAGGATGCCCGGTGTGTCCAGCAGGTCCATGCCGGCGTCCACATTGACCCACTGCTTGCCCCGGGTGACGCCGGGACGGTCCCCCGCCTTGGCGGACTTGCGCTTGGCTACCTTATTGATAAAGGTAGACTTTCCCACGTTTGGAATGCCCACGATCATCACCCGCACTGGCCGGCCTACCTGGCCCTTCTCCCGCCAGCGCTGGATCTGCTCCCGCAGGGCCTCTCGCACGGCGGCGGGGAACTGGCTCACCCCTTTTCCCTCCCGGGCATCGGTCTCCAGGACGGAAAAGCCCCGGGACGCAAACCAGCGCTTCCACCGCATCGTCATTTCGGGGTCGGCCTGATCGGCGCGGTTGAGCAGGATGAGCCGGGGCTTGCCACCCACCAGCTCGTCGATGTCCGGATTGCGGCTGGAAATGGGAATACGGGCGTCCACGATCTCCGCCACCAGATCCACATATTTCAAATTTTCCGCGATCATCCTGCGGGTCTTTGTCATATGACCGGGGTACCACTGAATATACAAGGCTGCCGCACCCTCTTTTCTGTGATTTCTATGATGGGATCAGGATATTATACATGATTTCCGCCCGGAAGAAAAGGCCCTCCCCCGTCGGGGCGGAAATGCAAAAACGCCGCGATGGGCGTCCATCGCGGCGTTTTTGTAGGATCTTTCTCAGAGAGCTCAGATCTTCTCCTTGATCTTGGCGCTCTTGCCCACGCGGTCGCGCAGGTAGTAGAGCTTGGCCCGGCGGACCTTGCCGTGACGGACCACCTCGATCTTTTCGATGGAGGGGGCGTGGATGGGGAAGACCTTCTCCACACCGACGCCGTAGGAAACGCGGCGGACGGTGACGGTCTCCTCGATGCCGCCGTGCCGCTTGGCGATCACGGTGCCCTCAAAGACCTGGATACGCTCGCGGTTGCCTTCCTTGACCTTGATGTGGACCCGGACGGTGTCGCCCACCTCACACTTGGGGGGCTCAGCCTTGAGGTTCTTCTCATTGAAGATTTTCATGAGATCCATTTGTATGTTCCTCCTATTATAGGCGTTCATGCCGGCATCCCGGCCACCCCTTCGGTGGCCGCCGCAGAGGACCGCCCTTTATTAAGACCTCGGTATTTTACCACACCTATCCCTCAAATGCAAGCAAAACTTTCCCTTAAAACGGCTCTTTCGCCCCTTGTTCCTCCATCTGAAAAGACCTCCGCCCAGCCCCAGGGCCAGGAGAAGCAGCGTAAAATTATACCCCGTGCTCCACAGCTGCAGGGCGCCGAAGGCCAGGAGGGCCCCCAGGGCGGCTCTCCCAGTCCACACCGTCAGATGGTCCGCCGTCTCCGGGGAGCACAGCGCCGCGGTCAGGTGCCACAAGGCCCTGCCGCCGTCCAGCTGCCGCAAGGGCAGCAGGTTGAAAAGCGCCAGGGCCACGTTCACGCCGGAGGGCAGGTATCCCCTCTCCCCCATCCCAGCGGCGGCAAAGGCCAGCAGCAGGTTCACTCCGGGCCCCGCCAGGGCCGCCAGGCACTCCGCCCCGTGGCCCATGGTCCGCCGGGCGGACAGGCGCATCTCCGCTCCCAGGGCGGAAAGCCGCAGGCAGGTCACCCTCCCTCCGGCCAGGCGGATGGCGGTATAGTGCCCCAGCTCATGGAGGGCGGCGGAGAGGGCGGTGATCAGGAGCAGAGAGCCCCTGTCCAGGTAGTTGAGCAGCGCGGCAGCCAGGAGAAATCCGCCGGTGATCTCCAGCCTGCCGAAGCGGAGACTACCCACCCTGGATATAGTAGAGAGGGTTGAGGATGAGGTCATCCAGCCGCAGCTCAAAGTGGAGGTGGGGCCCGGTCACGTTCCCGGTGGCCCCGGAGAGGGCCACCGTCTCCCCCAGCTTCACCTCCTGCCCCTGCCGGACCAGGATCTCGCTGCAGTGGGCGTAAAAGCTCTTGACTCCGTCGGCGTGCTGGATCTGAAAATAAAGCCCGTAGATCTCGCTCTCCCCGGTGTACTCCACCACGCCGTCGGCAAAGGCTTTCACCGGCGAGCCGGTGTTCACCGCCAGGTCCACCCCGTAGTGGAACAGGTTCTCCCCGTTGACCGGGTGATCCCGCCAGCCAAAGGGCGAGGACACCCAGGCCCCCTCGGTCCCGTCCACAGGGGAAATGGTCTCCAGGGCCAGGGCGTACTTGTCCATGGTGGTATTGCCGGGCAGAGCGGGACCGTCATAGTCCATGTGCTCCACCGCCCTCTCTTCGCTCTCCTCGCTCTCCTCCACCGCCACCGGCGTGGGCTGAGCGGGAAGCAGCTGCTCTTCCTGGGGAGGCGTTTCCTCCTCCAGTTGCGCCAGCACTTCCATGGGCGCGGCGGCAAAGGCCCGCACCGCCTGGTACGGCTGGGTGTCGCTGACGGTCTTTTGATAGACCTCCCACCGGTCGGCGGGGTTGAATACGTCGATCCAAAGGCCGCCCAGGGCCTCCGTGATGGGTTCTCCTTTCGAAATCGATCTGCCCAGGTTGGAAAACGCCGTTTCAAAATCGGTGCTGACGCCCATGAGCTCGGTGAGCTCCTGCCGGACGGTGAGCATCTGCTCCGGGAAAATCCCCTTTCCCAGATAGACTGCCAGAAAGAGCACCACGCATACGCCCAGCTGCGCCAGCCGCCGTTTTTCCCGCCTCCCCAGGGGGACCTTTTTGCCCCGGCGGACGGGGTGCCTGCTCCGCTTTTCTGCGGAGGTCGTCTTGTGTTTCGGTCTGACCGTCTCAAAGGCGTTGTCCATAATCTGCCGCTCCCCTTTTCCGTGTGTGGATACCGCATCTATATTCCACAAGCGGCCGGGATATGACAAGCGTACCCCAGGGGAATGACAAGCGTACCCCAGGGGAATATGACAAGCGTACCCCAGGGGAAATACTTGACAAGCTCAGGCAAAGCCCGTATAATGGATTGCGGCTCATCGGGGTGTGGCGAAGTTTGGTATCGCGCTTGGTTCGGGTCCAAGAGGCCTCGGGTTCGAATCCCGACACTCCGACCACCTATGCGGCGGACGTTTATCGTCCGCCGCACTTTTTTACGCACCGCACGATATTGCGGACACAAAAGAGGTGCAGGCTCCGGTTCGGAGCCTGCACCTCTTTTTCTCTTTGATCTTCTGCGGTTATCCCAGGGCTCGCTTCATCAGCGGGTCCACCACCCAGCGCATCACCTGCCGGGACACCAGGCCCACCAGCAGCGCCGCCGCCACCGTTCCTTCCCGCACGCCCAGCAGCGTGCCGGAAAATATGACGCCCAAAAGACAGGCCAGCGCTACCAGGGTGCAGTCAAAGCCCACCTTGACCGGCGGGAACGGGAGAGAAAAGGTCCTGCACACCGCCAGGATGAACCCCTCCCCCGCCAGGGGGATGAGGTCCGCCTTTACCTCACAGCTGACCCCCACGCCCACCAGAATGATCCCCAGCAGGCAGTAAAGCCACTGACAGAGATAGCTCTCCGGCGTCAGGTCCCGGATGCTCAGCAATGCCAGGTCGGTCAGCGTGCCGAACAGCAGCGCCACCGGCAGCTGCAGCAGCTGAACGGGCCGGTAGCTGCGGCGCAGCAGCAGGATCTGCAGCGCTATGAGCACGCAGTGCATGGCGATGGTGGCCGTGCCCACGGTGAGCGGAGCAAGCTGGCTCACCGTATAGGGCAGGCTGGAGATGGGCGAGGTCCCAAGCCCCGCCTGGATGGAAAAGGACACGCCGTACGCCATGATCACCAGGCCGGCCAGCAGCAGCAGGCACCACTCTAGCAGGTGTTTTGCCTTTACATCCGTTCTCTCCCGGGCATTTTTCATCCCTTATCGCTCCTCCCGGAAGTAAGGAAGGCCCAGGGAGTGGGGCGGCTGCTTGTCCTTGCTGTTGCGCAGGGAGGTGAAGATGAGCACGATCACGGTGACCACATAGGGCAGGATCTTGTAGAGCTCGTCAGGGATGACGGGCAGGTGGAGCCGCTGGTAGAGGATCATCAGCGCGCCGAAGAGGATGGAGCCCCAGATGGTGTTGAGCGGCCGCCACAGGCAGAAGATGACCAGCGCGACGGCCAGCCAGCCCTCGCCGGAGAGGGCCTCGTGATTCCACACACAGCTGGCGATGGTCATGATGTATACCATGCCGCCGATGGAGGAGATGCCGCCGCCTATGACGGTGGCCAGATACTTATACCGCGTCACGTTGACGCCGGCCGCGTCGGCAGTGGCCGGGGACTCCCCCACCGCCCGCAGGGAAAGGCCGGCGCGGCTCTTGTGGAGAAACAGGTGCATCCCCACCGCCAGCACGATGCCCAGGTAGAGGAACACGCTGTGCCCGAAGAGCAGCGGGCCCACCACCGGCAGCTCCTGCAGGGCCGCCGGGAAGGGCGAATTGAGAAAGACCGCCTTCAGGTCGTTGCTCACCGCCACATAGCCTCCGGAGGTCACCCGCATATACTCGCCGATGAACTGGCCCGCGCCGGTGCCGAAGATGGCCAGGGCCAGACCGGTGACGTTCTGGTTGGCCCGGAGGGTGATGGTGAGGAAGGAGTAGATGAGGGCCCCGAACGCGCCGCCCAGGAAGGCGAAAAGGAGCGAGAGGACCACCGCCGCCACACCCAGGGTGCCGCCGGCAGCCTCATAGTAGAAGGCCGCCCCCAGACCCATGGCGCCGCCCATGAACATCATGCCCTCCACGCCCAGGTTCAGGTTGCCCGCCTTTTCCGAGAGGATCTCTCCCAGGGTGCCGTAGAGCAGAGGCACACCGTTGAGAACGGCGGCCATGAGCAGGAGAAGCACCGCGTTGCTGTTGATGTCCATTATTTGGCCACCTCCTTATGGCTGCCCCGGAAGATGAGGCGGTAGTTGATGAAGAACTCGCAGCCCAGCATGCAGAACAGGAAGATGCCGGTGATGATGTCGGAGATGGAGGCGGGGACATTGAGCTGGGTCTGGAGGGTGTCGGCCCCCTTGTCCAGCACGCCCAGCAAAACCGAGATGCCCACCATGGCAAAGGGGTTGAGCTGGGCCAGCCACGCCACGGTGATGGCGGTAAAGCCCACATTGGCGGCCACACCGGAGTGGAGGGTGTTGTCCGCGCCGGAGGCCACCACGAAGCCCATCAGGCCCGCCACGGCCCCCGAGAGGAACATGGTGCGCATGATGATCCTGCCCACGTTCATGCCGGCGTACCGGGCGGTGTTCTCACTCTCACCGATGACGGCGATCTCATAGCCCTGCTTGGTGTATTTCATATAGAAGAACATGGCCACCGTCAGGATGAGGACGATGATCCAGCCGCAGTGGACCCCCAGCACCTTGGGAAGCACGGCGGCAGAGTCGAACTGGGGAATGATCTGGGAGCCGGGCCGCCCCTCCCACGGGCCGCCCTGGAGCCACTTGACCACGCCGATGATGATGTAGTTCATCATCAGGGTGAATAATGTCTCGTTGGTGCCCCAGCGGGCCTTGAAGAAGGCGGGCACCAGGGCCCACAGTCCGCCGCACACGGCGCCGGCCAGCGCCATGACAATGAGCAGCACGGGCCCGGGCAGCTTGTCCGCCCAGAACAGGGCGAAGTAGCTGGCTCCCACGGCGCCCGCGGTGATCTGCCCCTCGGCGCCGATGTTCCAAAAACGCATTTTGAAGCAGGGCGCGATGGCCAGGGCGGTGCCCAGCAGGGGCACGGCGATCTTGACGGTCTGCCGGATGGCGGTGGGCTTTCCCAGAGAACCGGCGACCATGGTGCCGAAGGCACTCAGCGGGTTGTTGCCCAAGACCAGGAAGATCAGGGCACTGATCACGATGGCCACCAGGAAGGAGGCCCCCCGGATGGCCCACACCTGACCCTTTGGCATGGCGTCCCGCTTGGCCAGACGGATGAGGGGGGTATTGGATTCATGCATTTGCCTCAGCCTCCTCTCCCCTGTCCACATGGGTCATGCAGTAGCCCACTTCTTCTTTGGTGGCGGTCCTTCCGTCCAGCACCCCGGACACCCGGCCGCCGCACAGCACCAAAATCCGGTCACACAGCTCCAGCAGCACGTCCAGGTCCTCTCCCACCAGCAGTACCGCCACACCCTTCATCTTCTGCTCGTTGAGCAGACGGTAGATGGTGTAGGAGGAGTTGATGTCCAGCCCCCGCACCGGGTAGGCGGTCATGAGCACCGTGGGGGTGGAGGCGATCTCCCGTCCCACCAGGACCTTTTGCACGTTGCCGCCGGAGAGCCGCCGCACCGGGGCATTGACCCCGGGGGTGACGATCTCCAGCTCCTCTACGAGCTTCTCTGCCAGGGCTTTGGGCGCCTTCCGGTCCACCAGAGGTCCGGGGGTATCCCGGTAGGTTTTGAGCATCATGTTGTCCACCATGCCCATGCCCCCCACCAGGCCCATGCCCAGCCGGTCCTCAGGCACGAAGGCCAGGGAGACGCCCACCTTGCGGATCATGGCCGGGGTCTTGCCCACCAGCTCCTCCCCCGCCTTGTCCACCGGCACATGATAGCCGGCGATGTCGCTCTTGGGATGGGGCGGGTAGTAGAAAATGTGGCCGCGCTCCGCCTTCTGGAGGCCGGCGATGGCCTCCAGAAGCTCCTTCTGGCCCGAGCCGGCAATGCCGGCGATGCCCAGGATCTCGCCGCCGAAGGCCTGGAAGGAGACGTCGGTCAGCACCCTCAGGCCCTCGCCGCTGCGGCAGTTGAGACCTTTGACCTCCAGCCGCAGGTCCCGGTACTTGGCCTGGGGACGGTCGATGTTCAAACTCACCGCGTGGCCCACCATCATCTCGGTGAGCTTCTGGGGGCTTGTCTGGGCGGTGTTCACGGTACCGATGTACTTCCCCTTGCGCAGCACCGCCACCTTGTCGGAGATGGCCATGACCTCATGGAGCTTGTGGGTGATGATGACGATGGCCTTGCCGTCATCCTTCATGGAGCGCAGGATGGTGAAGAGCCGTTCGGTCTCCTGGGGGGTGAGCACGGCGGTGGGCTCGTCCAGGATCAGAATATCCGCGCCCCGGTAGAGCACCTTCACGATCTCCACCGTCTGCTTTTCCGACACCGACATGTCGTACACCTTTTTGTCCGGGTCGATGCCGAAGCCATACTTGTCGCTGATGGCTTTCACCTGCGCCGCCACCGCCTTGCGCTCATGTTCCTTTCCGCCCAGGCCCAGGGCGATGTTCTCGGCGGCGGTAAAGACCTCCACCAGCTTATAGTGCTGGTGGATCATGCCGATACCGTTGGTGAAGGCGTCCTTGGGAGAGCGGATGGTCACCGGCTTGCCCTGGGAGAGGATCTCCCCCTCGTCAGGCAGATAGATGCCCGAGAGCATGTTCATCAGAGTGGTCTTGCCGCTGCCGTTCTCCCCCAGCAGGGAGAGGATCTCTCCCCGGTCGATGGTCAGATCAATGCTGTCGTTGGCAACCACCTTGCCAAATCGCTTGGTGATGTGCCGCAGTTCAATGGCGTGGACAGTGTTCAAGGCTGTCATCCTTCCTGTGATCAGACATAGGTCGCCGTGGATTGCACTTCCCGGGAAATGCGGAAAAGAGGGCTGCGTGCGCAGCCCTCTTTTCGGGTCAGGTCATCAATAGGCCGAGTTGAGCCACTCGATGCCGTCGATCTGCACGGTGAAATAGGGCGCAGACTGGAAGTAGGACTCGTGGAACGCGCCGTCGAACACGGCCTCCTCCGAGTCGGCCACGAAGTCGCCGTCGGTGTCCAGGGCCAGGCAGGTGGTGAGCTCAGCGCCGCCCACGGTGAAGGTGGAGGTGTCGAACACCTGCAGCTCGCCGGAGCGGATGGCCTCCTCCACCTCGGCAAGCTTCTCGGCGGTGCCGGCGGCGGCAATGTCCTCGTTGAGGGGAGTCATGACCACGGCGCCCTCATCCATGCCGTGGCACCAGTCCTGATCAAACTCCTCGCCGTTGGCCACGGCCTCAATGGCGTACTCGAAGTACACGGACCAGTCGATGCGGGTGCCAATGAGGGAGGAGTCGGGAGCCACGGAGATCATGTCGTTGTTGTAGCCGGTATGGAAGGCGCCGTTGTTCTGAGCGGCGGTGGCGGGGGTGGTGTTATCGGAGTGCTGGGAGATCATGATGCACCCGGCGTCGCACAGGGCCTGGGCGGCGTTGCCCTCGGCGGAGGCGTCGGACCAGGAGCCCACGAACTGCACCTTCATAGTCACGCTGGGGCACACGCTCTTGGCGCCCAGGTAGTAGGCGGTGAAGCCGGAGATCACCTCGGCGAAGGAGTAGGCGCCCACATAGCCGATGATGGCCTGGTCGGCGGTGATCTCGCCGCTGTCGATCATCTCCTGGAGCTTCATGCCGGCCACCACGCCGGCCAGATAGCGGCCCTCGTAGATGTTGGCAAAGGCATTGTGGGTGTTGGGCAGATCATCGGTCCAGCTGGCCTGGTTGGTGCAGGCGATGAACTCGATGTTGGGATAATCGGGCGCGACCTTGAGCATGTAGGGCTCAAAGCCGTAGGAGTTGTTGATGATCAGGTCGCAGCCGGCCTCGGCCAGCTCGATGTTGGCGTCCTCGCAGGTGGAGTCCTCGCCGATGTTCCACTTGACCTGCCAGTCCACGGTGATGCCTTTGGCAGCCAGGGCCTCGGTGACAGCCTCCTTGCCGCGGATGAAATTGTAGGTATAGCCCTGGTCGTTCTCGTCGCCGATGCAGATGAGGCCCACCTTGACGGTCTTGGTCTCGGTCCCGTCATCGGGGGTCTCGGCGTTCGTGCCGGCGGTGGGAGTGGAGGTGGTGTCGGCGGTGTCGTTGCCGCAGGCAGCCAAGGCAAAAATCATGGCGCCCGCCAGAAGCATTGCAAGCAGTCGTTTTTTCATTTCAGTTCCTCCTCGTATCTTTTTGATCGCAGTAAGGTACCTCTATTCAAAACGGCTGCCTGTGGGGTCTCCCTCAACTTCCAGGCGGGCGCCATGAGGCGCTTTGCCATTATCATCCGCTCATCACGAAGGGATTCCCTCCGCCTGCGGCAGCCGGTCTCGCTTTGTCAACGCCAGGGTCAGGACTTGGTAAAATCAAAAGCTGCGCAGCCACTCACGATCTCCGACATCTTGATGGTCAAAATCCTGGTGGCTCCGCAGCACGCAAATGGGAGGAAATGTCTCCCGGTTTGACTTTATTGTAGCCGATACGCCCTCTACTTTCAACGCCTATAATCCATAAAAAAGCGATTTCGCCGCAGCGTTCTTTTGGCACTGTTGCAAAAAACAGCCTGTTGCGCCGTACTGAGCGGGCGCAAAAAAGCCGCGCCGCGCAGAGAGATGCGCGGCGCGGCCGGATCGCTCTCAGTTCATTTTTGTAGCAGCGCGGTAAAATCGGCCAGGGCCTCCGAAATACGGATCTGCTGGGGACAGACCGCCTCGCAGCTGCGGCAGCCCACACAGGCGGAGGGCCACTTGTCCTTGGGAATGGCGGACAGCGCCATGGGGGCCAGGAAGCCGCCGCCGGTAAAACGGTGCTCATTATAAAGCTCCAGCAGGCCCGGGATGTCCAGCCCCTGGGGGCAGTGGGAGGTACAGTAGCGGCAGGCGGTGCAGGGCACAGTGGTCTTCCCCGTCATGTCCGCCGCGATGAAGGCCAGCTGCTCCCGCTCCCCGGCGCTGAGGGGCTTCTCCTGGGCAAAGGTGCGCAGGTTCTCCTCCAGCTGCTCCATATTGGACATGCCGGACAGCGTGACCACCACCTCCGGCAGGCTCTGCACGAACCGAAACGCCCAGGCGGCGGTGCTCTCCTCCGGCCGCAGGGCCTTGAGCCGCTTTTCGTACTTCTCCTCCAGGGTGGCCAGCTTGCCGCCCCGGACCGGCTCCATCACCCAGACGGGCAGGCCGTATTTCTTGAGAAGCTCCACCTTCTCCCGGGCATTCTGGAAGGTCCAGTCCAGCCAGTTGAGCTGGATCTGGCAGAACTCCATCTCCTTGCCATAGGCCTGCAGGAAACGCTCCATGACCTCCAGGCTGCCGTGGGCGGAGAAGCCGAAATGCCGGATGCGGCCCGCCTTCTTCTGCTCCAGGAGATAGGCGAAGTCCCCGTACTTGGTGTCCAGATAGGCGTCGATATTCATCTCGCACACGTTGTGGATGAGGTAAAAGTCGAAATACTCTACCTGGCACTTCTCCAGCTGGCGCGTGAAGATCTCCTCCGCCTTCCCCATGTTCTTGAGGTCATAGCCGGGGAACTTGCTGGCAAGGTAAAAGCTCTCTCTGGGGTGCCTGGCCAGGGCCTTACCCACCACCAGCTCGGAATTCCCGCTGTGATAGCCCCAGGCGGTGTCAAAATAATCGATCCCCTGCTCCAGGGCCCGGTCGATCAGGGCAAAGGCGGCCGCCTCGTCGATCTGGGCGTCGTTACCGTCCACCACGGGCAGGCGCATGGTGCCCATGCCCAGCGCCGAGAGCTTGCAGTTCTGAAACGGCTTGTAGATCATATTCTCTCTCCTCCTCCACGGATGTCAGTTCTGTGCCCCCTGCTGTCCCTGGCGCAGGGCGGACACTTCCCCGTTTGCACGGAAGTGCTGGAAGGTCACGGTGGCCACATAGCCGGCGTAGATCGCCAGGAAGGGCATATACTGCAGGGCGTAGCGGGCCACCGGAACGAACAGGAAGCTGCTGAGGAAATAGACGAAGAACAGGATGGTGGGCCAGCGGTATCTCTTGTGCAGCAGGGCGCAAAGCGCGCCCACCAGGCCAACATACAAGGCAATATCCTTTACAGCAGCGGTCACACTCTGGAGCACAAACAGGGGCAGATCGTCCATGAAGATGATCTGGAATTTCCCAACGGTCATCCAGTAGATCGTCTGGAAGGGGTGCTCAATGAGCAGCTGGAAGAGCAGCTTGATGTTGCCCAGGAGGCTGCCGGGGTCAGAGAGGCCCAGGGCGGCCACGTCGGGGGCAAGACCGGCGTAGATGGGGTTGGTCTGGGTGGCCAGGGGCACGAATTTTCCCAGCGTGACCAGGTTGCGAATCCACCAGGGTAGCGCCAGAAGCACGAAGCCGGCGGCAAACAGACCGATGGGAATGAGGATCTTCCTCCACTGCTTCCAGTTGCGGATCACCCCGGGCAGGAAGAGGAAGGGCGTCACGATGATGATCAGGGGCCGGACCATGACGCACACGCAGAACAGCGCGCCGGACAGGAAATAGAGCCACCGCCGCTCCTGGTGCTTGACCGTATACACGAAGACCACGAAAAAGAACATCATGGTGAAGTAGTACAGGCACTCGGTGAGCAGATACCGGCAATATGCGCCGAAGCCGCCGTTGAGCGCGATCAGGATGGCGGCGATGATGCCCACGCTGTACTTTCTTGTGAGCTGATACCCCAGGATAAAGGTGAGCAGGACCGTGAAGGTCGCCAGCACACACTGCACCGCCTTGATGCAGTGGATGCCCTGCACGTCGGTGCCGAAGATGCTCATGCACACCGTGAGAAACAGCGGGAACCCGGGCGAGACATAGGCGTCAGGGCCCTCGCCCCAGTAGCTGTACTCCTCCCCCGCCACCAGCCGCTTGGCCATGGCGATATAGTTGCCCTCGTCGTGCATATAGTCCTCGGAATATTTTCCTGAGGCCTCGATGAAAAAGACATAGTAGGAAAATGCCAGCAGGCAGACCAGGATCAGACACACCGCCTTGATAAGCTGCGTCCTGCTGACGGTACGGCCTAAAATCTTCATATTCACGCCTCTCCTCCCTGCTCGTCGTTGTTGCTCCGGCGCCCGTTCCGCTCCCGCAGGTATGTCTCGATGGACACCATCTGGATGATCCGCCGGGTCCGGTCCGACTGCCGGGACAGATTGACCGTCAGGGAGAAGGTCAGGATGAGCAGCGCGATGATGCCCAGCAGATAGATCAGGTTGGATGGGGTCTGAATCCCCACCAGGTCGGCGCACCATTCGGCCAACTGCGGGAAAATGGCGAGAATGATCATTCCAAAGGAGATGATCAGCCAGATCAGCGAGTGGCGCATCTGCAATTTTCTCCGGTTGACCGTGACGAATACCACCACGATGAACAGCAGCGCCAGTATGGTCAGTTCAATTCTCAGAATGGGAGGCATATCATTTCACCCGTTTCTTTTGAAAGCTGGTGCACAAGATGGCCAGTGACACCTTGAACATATAGTACACGGACTTGGCCGAGCTGATGGAGGACACCCCGCCCTCCCGCTCAAACATATTCACCTGCACCTCGCTGATACGAAAGCCGTTGCGGGACAGGCTGACAATGGACTCCGGCTCGGGGTAGTCCGCCGGGTAGTCCTCCGCCAGGAAAGCCAGCGCCTCCCGGTTGGCCGCCCGGAAGCCGGAGGTGGGGTCGGTGAGCCGGCAGCCGGCGAAAACGCGGAGGATGGTGGACAGAATGCGGATACCGGCCCGGCGCATGAAGGTGGAGCGGAAGGTCACCGCTCCCGGGTCCAGGAAACGGGAGCCCACGGAGAAGTCGCTCTCCCCCCGCAGGATGGGCTCCAGCAGCGCGTCCAGGGAGCCGATGTCATGCTGTCCGTCCCCGTCGAACTGCACGGCTATATCATAGCCCTCCATCTTGGCCAGGATATACCCGGTCTGCACCGCGCCGCCGATGCCCAGGTTCTGGATCAGGTGGACGGCGTTATAGCCCTTTTCCCGGCAGATCGCCTCTGTTCGGTCCTTTGAACCGTCATTGATGATGATATAGTCCAGCTCGTACTCCCGCTTCTGCGCGGCGAAGGCGGTCACCCGTTCCACGACCTTCTGGATGTTCGCTTCCTCATTGTACGCCGGAATGATCAGCAAAACTCGCACAAGCACACCCTCCGCATCATGTATCTTTCTCCGTGTCGGACGGTTTGAACACCAAAAACTTGCTCAGGATATAATTGATGATCACCACGATGACCGAGAGCACCACCTTGGCGATCATCACCCCGTCGATCCCCAGCAGCTCCCACCGGCCCACGTTCCAATAGTCCACACACACCAGCAGGCCAACCTCCTCAAAGATAAAGGAGAGGATTCGGGCACTGAGAAAGGCGGGCAGTTCTTTTTTCAGCACCGCCCACCGAAAGCTCTTGCTCTGAAAGACGAAGGTCTTGTTGGTCAGATACGCAAAGGTCACGGCGGCCACGAAGGCCACGCCGTTTGCCAGCAGGGTCAGCTCCTCCCCCATTGCGCGCAGGGCGAGATAGAACACCACATAGTTGACCAGCGTGGTCAGCACACCGAACACCAGATAGGAGATGGTCTCCCGATTCAAAATCCGATCGATCAATGCTCTCATGGATAGCTCCCGTCTTTGTGCAGCCTCAGGCCGCTTTTTCACAGTTTATTTATTATATACCACGCTTGGTACACTTTCAACCGGAGCCAACAAATTTTCGCCGAAAGCACAGGAAAAAGGCGGGAGCCGGAGTGAAATTTCACTCCGGCTCCCGTTCGAGACTGTCAAAAAGATGTGCGCCCGTCCTATGCCCTGGGATGGGCCTTGTTATAGACATCCTTGATCTTCTGGTTGACCAGCTGGGCGTAGATCTGGGTGGAGGAAATGTCCGCGTGGCCCAACATTTCCTGAATGGAGCGCAGGTCCGCCCCGTTTTCCAGCAGATGGGCGGCGAAGGAGTGGCGCAGGGTATGGGGCGTGATGTCCTTGTGGATCTCCGCCTTCTCCTGATAGTGCTTGATGATCTTCCAGAAGCCCTGACGGCTCATGCGCTCTCCGCTCATGTTGACAAACAGGGCGCGCTCGTCGGGATGCTCGATCATCTGGGGGCGGACATGGTCCATATAGTCGGCCAGTGCCCGCACCGCAGCCGGGTAGATGGGGATGATGCGCTCCCTGTTGCGGCTGGAGCAGCGGATGAAGCCCACACTCAGGCTCACATGGTCGGTGTCCAGGCCGATAAGCTCGCTCACCCGGATGCCGGTTGCATAGAGCAGCTCCAGCATGGCCTTGTCCCGGCAGCCCTTGGGATCGGAGGGATCGGGCTGGTCCAGAAAGAGGTCCACTTCCTTACCTGTGAGGATCTGGGGCAGCTTGCGCTCTACCCGGGCGGAGGTGATCCCCCGGGCAGGATTGACGGTCACCTGCCCCGTCCCGATCAGATAGTTATAGAAGGAACGCAGAGAGGCCACGCTTCTCGTCACCGTGGCCACTGATTTTCCCTTCCCGCTCAGATATTTCACATACCGCTCCACATCGTCCTGGGCGGCCAATACGGCGCTCAGGCCTTCTCCCTCCAGCCAATGGAGGTACTGGCACACGTCCCGCAAATAGGAGCTGAGCGTGTTGGCAGACGCCTTTTTTTCTGTTTTCAGATAGCGTTCATACCCGGTCAGCAGGTCCACGCTCAGTTCCTCCTCTCTTCCTCAATTCAGGAACGCTCCGGCCACGGCGCCCACCAGAGGCATCACGCTCAGAGATTCCAGCACAACACACACACACAGCGCACCGGCACAGCAGCCGCAGCGCAGAAGATAGCCCTTTCCCCAGAGCGGTCTGACCTTTTCGCCCATGGCTCTGCCCGCCAGCTGCCGGGATGTCCCCATCCCCTGGGTCCCCAGCACAAAGAGAACCGGCAGGGAGATGAGCCCCGTCAGGCCGAAAAGCAAAAACGCCAGCACACCGCCCATGCCGCCCAGCAGGCGGATGAACGTGGCCACGGCAAAGGAAAGCACAAACCCTCTGGCGGCAAACAGGATGGGGATACCGAAAAGCCCCAGGGCCGTAAACCCCAGCAGCACCACCAGCGCGCTCCAGCGAAAGGTCTCCCAGATCAGCGGCAACAGCGAGGGGGCCTGCATCTCACCCGCCCCGGATGCCACGAGGAACGCCTGAAGATAGGCGCTCAGGCTCTCCGAAGCCTCGCCTCCGGTGCTGGCTGCAAGGCCGCAGCCAGCCGCCGAGCCCAGGAAAAAACTGATCGATATGGTCAGCAGCGCGGGCATTCCCTCTCCCCGCGGAAGATCCAAGAGTCCTGCAATCGGCCTGTGCACTATCTGCCACCTCCCCGTGACAGATTATGAGGACGGGCCGTGAAATAGAAGTGTTACTTTCCCAGCTCCTGCGCCCGCTTGGCACAGCGCAGCATGGCCTCGTCGATCATGGCTTCAAACCCGAATTCGTCGAACGCCGTCAGCGCCGCCAGCGTGCTTCCTCCGGGAGAACAGACCTGCCTGGTCAGCTCCTCCGCGGTCTTTCCCGCACGCAGGAGCATCTCGGCCGCGCCCGCCATGGTCATGGCGGCCAGACGCAGAGCCTCCTCCCCGTCAAACCCCTGCCGGACCGCCGAGCGCACCATGGCGTCCGCCATGCGGAAAAAGTAAGCCGGCGAGGAACCGCTCAGGGCAATGACCGTGTTCATGCGCTCCTCCGGGATCACGCTCACCGCGCCTGCCGCCGAAAAAAGCGCCACCACGTCTTCAAACAGATCCGCCGGGACCTCAGGCGCCTCCACCACGGCGGTGACTCCTTTGCCCACCTGCATAGGCGTGTTGGGCATGGCGCGGACAATATGGCTCTCCGGCAGGAGCTGCCGCAGATACGCCACGGAAAAGCCCGGGGCGATGGAGACCACACACTTGCCCCCAAGACAGGGACCCAGTTCACCAAGGACCTCACCGAACATCTGCGGCTTGACCGCCAGGATCAGAATCTCCGACCGCTCCGCCACCGCGCGGTTGTCCGTGGATGTAAAAAGTCCAAGCCCGGCATAGGGCGCCAGCTTCTCTGCATGGCGGTTGGATACGGACAATTTCCCCGGCTCAACCAGCCCCTGGGACAAGATCCCGTGGATGATCGCACCGGCCATATTCCCGGCTCCGATAAGCCCAAGACTCCGCTTCAATCCCGCCACCTCGTTTCATTTCGTAAGTGTAATATACGCCTCCCCGCCGACTTTCGCAAGAAAGAACTGCAATTTTTCGTATTTTTGTATATTATGACATCTTTTTATGTTAACTTGATTATGTAAACTTTATCTACCAAAGGCAGCAGGCTCTCCGCTCGCCTGTTCCGTTCTCACCACATGTGGTGCCCGCTTTCATCGCCGGCACAACATATCCAGCACAGCATTTTCCATCTTAATACGCTCTGTAATCATCCGTTTTGTTCCACCGATAATACGCAGCGTAAAGTCCCTCGTCAGATTGAACAGCATTCTCTTCCAGATTCAGCGCATCTCATTATGTAACCGACGACATCCACCCGGCGGCAAGCGCGCCTTACCGCCTTGTCTTTTTTCTCTTTCTCCCCCCTCCCCTTCTTCCTCCCAGCAGACCTGCCGCGGCGCCGCCGCACAGCGCTCCGCACAGCACCCCGATCCCGTGGGCCTCCGGCGCCGCGTTTTCAAAGACCACCAGTCCGATGGTGAGCAGCAGGAGGAAAAACACCCCTCCTGCCAACACGCCCACGATCAAAGGCCGGGCGGCGCAGCGTTTTACCGCCACGGCGCCACCGATGAATCCTCCCACCACGCAGCTGACGATGGTAAGCTGATACATCATCCCCTCCCCCAGCAGTCCGGCGGAGATGGCCACGCTGGCCAAAAGCAAAAGAAGGAAACACGCCGCCAGGGCCGTCACGCCGCCAACGAGTACCCCCAGCATATACCGCACCACGACCGCCCCTTGATCTTCCTCTGTTTTACGCATAAAAACACACCCTCCCGGCTTGGATTGTTACTCAATCCTATGCCGGGAGGGCGCTTGTCATGTCTGTGAGGTTTTTACTTGGTCTGGCTCGCGGTGTTCTTGGAGCCGATGGCGCTCTTGTTGAACTCAATGCGCACGCGGTCAGCGCCGGACTCGATCACCACCGTGTCCTCCTTCACCGCGCAGATGGTACCACGGATGCCGCCGATGGTGGTGACCTGATCGCCCACGGAGAGCTCGGAGAGCATCTTCTGGGTTTCCTTTTTCCGCTTGCTCTCGGGCCGGATCATCAGGAAGTAGAAAACGCCGATCACGACGACCATCATAACAACTGTGGTGATAATATCAGTAGGCATGCAGCAATCTCCTCCGGTTCAAAATAAATGGGACGGGTCTCATTATAAGGCCTGCAGCATTGTTTGGCAAGCCTTTTCACAAAAATCAAAGGCGGCGGTCCAGTTTTTCGCTGTACTCATCGCGGAACGCCCCGAAGGTGCCGCTATCCAGCGCTTCCCGAATCCTGACCATCAGCTCATTGTAAAAGTGCAGATTGTGGAGCACCGCCAGGCGCATGGCCAGCATCTCCCCGGCGGTAAACAAATGGCGCAGGTAGGCGCGGGAGAAGCTCCGGCAGGCCGGACAGGTACAGGTGGGGTCGATGGGGCTCTCGTCCAGCTTGTACTTTTCATTTTTGATGTTGATGGCGCCCTCCCAGGTGTAGAGCTTGCCGTGGCGGGCGTTGCGGGCGGGCATGACGCAGTCGAAGAAATCCACCCCCCGGGCCACCCCCTCGATGATGTTGGAGGGCGTCCCCACCCCCATGAGATACCGGGGCTTATTCGCCGGCATATGGGGCTCCACGGCGTCGATGATGTCGTACATGGTCTGCGTGGGCTCCCCCACCGCCAGGCCGCCGATGGCGTAGCCGTCGCAGTCGATCTTGGCGGTCTCCTTCATATGCCACACCCGCAGGTCGGGGTAGATGCCCCCCTGGTTGATGCCGAAGAGCATCTGGCCCGGATTGACCGTGTCCGGCAGGGCGTTGAGCCGGTCGTGCTCCGCCTTGCACCGCGCCAGCCAGCGCAGGGTGCGCTCGCAGGAGGGCTTTACATACTCATAGGTGGAGGGGTTTGCCACGCATTCGTCAAAGGCCATGGCGATGTCGCTGCCCAGGTTGGACTGGATGCGCATGCTCTCCTCAGGGCCCATGAAGACCCGCCGGCCGTCGATGTGGGAGGCAAAGGTGACTCCCTCCTCGGTGATCTTCCGCAGCCCCGAGAGGGAAAAGACCTGAAAGCCGCCTGAGTCGGTGAGGATGGGGCCCTTCCAGTCCATAAAGCGGTGCAGTCCCCCCATCTGCCGCACCACGTCATCCCCCGGGCGCAGGTGGAGGTGGTAGGTGTTGGAGAGCTCGATCTGGCACCCGATCTCCCGGAGGTCGTGGGCAGACACCGCTCCCTTGATGGCCCCCTGTGTGCCTACGTTCATAAAAACGGGGGTCTGGACCGTACCGTGAGGGCAGGTAAATTCTCCCCGCCTGGCCTTCCCCTCCTGCTTGAGTACCTGAAACACAAAAACGCTCCTTCCGCGGCCCTATGGCCGCCTTATGGTAAACATGGCAGCTTTTCAGCTGATGAACATGGCGTCCCCAAAGGAGAAGAACCGGTACTTCTCCCGCACCGCCTCTTCGTAGGCGGCCAGGATGTGCTCCCTGCCCGCCAGGGCGGAGACCAGCATGAGCAGCGTGGACTCAGGCAGGTGGAAGTTGGTGATGAGGCCGTCCAGCACCTTGAAGCGATAGCCCGGGTAGATATAGATCTTGGTCCAGCCGGCACTCTCCTTCAACGTCCCGTCCTCAGCGGCCCAGCTCTCGATGGTCCGGCAGGAGGTGGTGCCCACGCAGATGACCCGGCCGCCCTTGGCCTTGGTCTCGTTGATGATGTCCGCCGTCTTTTGGGAGATCATGCAGTATTCCGCATGCATCTCATGGTCTGTAATGTTTTCTTCCTTTACAGGACGGAAGGTCCCCAGTCCCACATGGAGGGTCACATAGGCCAGGCGCACCCCCATGGCCTCGATCTGCTCCAGCAGTTCTTTGGTGAAGTGGAGCCCCGCGGTGGGCGCAGCGGCAGAGCCCAGCTCCCGGGAATAGACGGTCTGGTACCGCTCCGGGTCGCTGAGTTCCGCCTTGATATAGGGCGGCAGGGGCATCTTGCCCAGGCGCTCCAGCACCTCCAGGAAGATCCCCTCATAGTGGAAGCGGACCAGCCGGTTGCCGCCCTCCACTTCTCCCACGATCTCCGCCGTCAGCTCGCCGTCGCCAAAGGAGACCTTGGCGCCCGTGCGCAGCTTCTTTCCCGGCCGCACCAGACACTCCCAGGTCTTGTCCCCCTTATCGACAAGCAAAAGTACTTCACACACTCCGCCCCCCGGCAGCCGGTGGCCGATGAGCCGGGCGGGCAGCACCCGCGAGTCGTTGAGCACCAGGCAGTCGCCGGGGCGCAGGAGGCCGGGCAGGTCGTAAAAATGCAGATGGCGGTACTCCCCCGTCTCCTTGTTCAGGGTGAGCAACCGGGAGCCGTCCCGCCGGTCCAGCGGCGTCTGCGCGATGAGCTCCGGCGGCAGGTCGTAGTAAAAGTCCGAGGTCTTCATTTATCTGATCTCCACTCCCGGATAGTAGAATTTCAGGATCTGGTCATAGGTAAAGCCCTGGAGCGACATGGCGTAGGCCCCCCACTGGCTCATACCCACGTTGTGGCCCCAGCCGCTGCCCGTCACGGTGAAGGTGTCGCTGCTGGAGGCGGGCAGCTGCTCCACGCCGCTGCCGGTGATCACATAGGGCATAGTGCCGGTGGTAATCTGGCTGGTGGTGCCATCGCCGCCGATGGCGTAGGCCCCGGAGATGCCGCTGAGCTGCGCGCCGTCGTTTACGTAATAGGTCCCGCCGCCGGAGATGTTGAAGCGGATAGAGCGCACGCCCAGGAAGGTGGTGGCGTTGCTGCCGTAAAAGCTCCAGCTGTCCCCGTTGGCGTCCACCAGGGTGATGGAGCGCACGTTGCCCAGGTCGGTGTAGGCGGAGACGTACAGGTTGACGATCTGGGCGCAGTTGCGGCCGGAGGCGCGCATCTTCTCCGTGAGCTTATCTGATGTAAAGGTGTAGGTCCAGTTATACAGATAGATCTTGTCGGCCACCGTGGCCTCATAGGGGTCCACCACGCCGCACAGGTAGGGCAGATCCACGTTGGAGTTCCAGATATTGCGCACATCCTCCGAGGCGCCGCCGTTGCTGGAGTAATAGTAGGTCTCCGCCAGCTCGTCCCCGTACCAGACGTACATGCCCGCGGTCTCCTCCACCGCCTGGGTGGTGTTGGCTCCGATCTGGCCCGCGCCGGGGTAGGCCTGGCAGTCCACCGTGGCGCACAGGTCAAAGTGGTAGGCCGCGTGGCGGTTGAGCCGGGCGGCGTAGGTCCGGGCGCAGCAGGCCTGGGCCTTGAGGGCCTCCACCGGCCAGGAATTGCTCATCTCCTGGGAGATGACACAGTTGACGTAGTCCTCCAGGTAGAGGATGTTCACCACCGTCAGGTTGCCGCCGCCGATGCGCTCGAAGCGGAAGCCGCCGAAGTACTTTCTCCCCTTGAACCAGGTGGTGGTCTTTACCGAGTCGTCCAGGCCGGGCAGTACCCCCAGGGCGATCTGGCTGCCGCCGTCAAACTGGAAGAGGATCTGGGCGGTGCCCGTCTTCACCACCGAGACACCGCCGGTGCTGGTGCCCACCACCGTGGTCCCCTCTATTCCCAAAGCTGCGTTGGCCGCGTTCACCGCGTCCGCGTCCAGGTAGGCGCCGGTGCGCACATAGTAGGTGCCGTTGATCCAGGCGGGGAAAGCCCCCGCCACCCCCGAAGCGGCGACGGCCGCCATGGTCTCCTCATAGGTGGCGTAGGAGCCGGGGAGCTGGATGTGGTAGCAGCCCACGGCGATCTCGGAGGTCTGGGCGTCGGTATAGCCCTGGAACCCGTCGGAGAGGAGGGGGAAATAGTAGACGTTCTGGGTCTTGACCACCGAGATGGCCGTCTCGGCGGTGGAGGCCAGGGTCTGGAACTCAAGGGCGTCGTTATAGTACCCCAGCCGGTACCCCGAGCCCGTGCTGTTGAGCAGGTTGGCCCCGGGCAGGGCGTTGGAGCCATAGTAGAGGCCAATCCGGATGTTTTGGTTTTCCGGCAGCGTGGCCGCCCTGGCAGAGGGGGCGGGCAGCGCGAAAACGGTGGCCAAACAGAGGGCAATGAGCATTACAAGGCGTTTTTTCATGTTTCTCTCCAAAATCAGTATCTTTCTCCCCCGCTGCCGTATTGACAGCATGGGCTTCCTGTGATATGGTAACAAGGTAAAGTGTAAGATAGAGGTTGCGGCGTTCAATAGTAGCGCGGTGAGGGCTCCGGTGGCCCTGTGACCCGCCGCGAAAGGGACCGCCGCCGAAGGGTCCTCCCTCCCGGAGGGGACTCCCTGGGCGCTGGGTCAACAGCCCTGCGACTGTCACCCATTCGGGTGGAGTGCTGTCTGCTTTTGAATATGATGGTCGGGGCGGTTGGCCGTCTTTGACATTATAGTACAAAATCAGCCGGTATGTAAACCCGCTGATTTCTTTTTTTACGCTTTTGCAGAAATTCCCGCCCCAAGCGTTCCAAACCATCGCGTTTTCCCATACAATAAAAAGAAAAGCATTGGAGGTCTTTATCATGAAAACATACAAAGTCGGCGTGATCGGCGGTACCGGCATGGTGGGCCAGCGTTTTGTCACCCTGATGGAGCATCACCCCTGGTTCACCCTCACCGCCATCGCCGCCAGCCCCCGCAGCGCCGGGAAGACCTATGAGGAGGCCGTGGCCGGCCGCTGGGCCATGAAGACGCCCATTCCCGAGCAGGCCAAGTCCATGGTGGTCCTGGACGCCCAGGCCGATGTGGAAAAGATCGCCGGCATGGTGGACTTCGTCTTCTGCGCGGTGGACATGAAGAAGGAGGAGATCCGCGCTCTGGAGGAGCGCTATGCCAAGGCCGAGTGCCCGGTGGTCTCCAACAACTCCGCCCACCGCTGGACCGAGGACGTGCCCATGGTGGTCCCCGAGCTCAACGCCGCCCACATCGAGGTGATCCCCGCCCAGCGCGCGCGTCTGGGCACCAAGCGTGGCTTCATCGCCGTCAAGTCCAACTGCTCCATCCAGTCCTACGCTCCCCTGCTCACCCCCCTGATGCTGGCGGGCTACGACGTGGAGCGGGTGCTGGTGTGCACCTACCAGGCCATCTCCGGCGCCGGCAAGACCTTCGAGCGCTGGCCCGAGATGGTGGATAACCTCATCCCCTACATCGGCGGCGAGGAGGAAAAGAGCGAGCAGGAGCCCCTGAAGGTCTGGGGTAAGGTGGAAGGCGGCAAGATCGTCAAGGCCGAGGGTCCCGCCATCACCGCCCAGTGCTTCCGGGTGGCCGTGTCCGACGGACACACCGCCGCCGTCTTCGTCAAGTTCGCCCCCGGCAAAAAGCCCACCGAGGAGCAGATCAAGACCCTCTGGAAGGACTTCAAGGGCCGCGCCCAGGAGCTCAACCTCCCCTCCGCTCCCAAGCAGTTCATCCACTACTTCGAGGAGCCCGACCGGCCCCAGGCCCGTCTGGACCGGGATCTGGAAGGCGGCATGGCCATCTCCGCCGGCCGTCTGCGTCCCGACAGCCAGTATGACTACAAGTTCGTGGGTCTGTCCCACAACACCCTCCGGGGCGCTGCCGGCGGCGCCGTGCTCCTGGCCGAGCTGCTGTGCGCCGAGGGGTATATGGACCGTCAGTAAATCCGCGGAGCCGGTCAGGCCGGCTCGCCAAATCTGAAAGGGTGGATAAAGCATGAGAACTCCCGTCTTTACCGGCAACTGCCCCGCTCTGGTCACCCCCTTCGACCAGAACGGCAATATCAATTACGACGCCTTCGGCAAGCTCATCGACGCCCAGATCGCCGCCGGCGTGGACGCCGTGTGTGTCTGCGGCACCACCGGCGAGAGCGCCACCATGTCCATCCGCGAGCACATCGCCGCGGTGGAATTCTGCGTCAAGCGTGTGAACAAGCGGGTCAAGGTGGTGGCCGGCTCCGGCAGCAACGACACCTCCGCCGCCGTCTACCTCTCCCAGCACGCCCAGGACTCCGGCGCCGACGCCCTCCTCCACGTCACCCCCTACTACAATAAGGCCACTCAGGCCGGCCTCATCAAGCATTACGAGTACATCGCCGACCGTACCGACCTGCCCATCATCCTCTACAACGTCCCCTCCCGCACCGGCGTGTCCTTCACCGCCGAGACCTATAAGGTCCTTTCGGAGAACCCCAAGATCAACGGCGTGAAGGAGGCCAGCGGCAATTTCTCTCTCCTGGCCCATACCCGTTTCCTCTGCCCCGACGACTTTTACATCTGGTCGGGCAACGACGACCAGGTTGTGCCCATGATGAGCCTGGGCGCCAAGGGCGTGATCTCGGTGGTCTCCAACATCGCCCCCGAGCTCATGGTGAAAATGAGCCATCTGTGCCTGGACGGCAAGTTTGAGGAGGCCGCCAAGCTCCAGGTGGAGTACATGGACCTGTGCGACGCTCTGTTCTGCGAGGTCAACCCCATCCCCGTCAAGACCGCCATGAACCTCATGGGCATGGAGGCCGGTCCCCTGCGTCTGCCTCTGTGCGAAATGAGCGAGGGGCATCTCGCCACCCTCAAGGCCGCCATGGAGCGCACCGGACTGCTGTAAAAACCCGACTCCGGCACGGAAAGGAATGTTTGAAGTATGATCTCCCTTGTCATATCCGGCTGCAACGGCCATATGGGCCAGGTGGTGGAGTCCATTTGCTCCGCTGACGGCGACATCCGCATCACCGCCGGCTTCGACCTGCTGGGCAGCACCGACCGGGATTTCCCCGTCTTCTCCTCCCCCGCCCAGTTCTCCGGCGAGGCCGACGTGGCCATCGACTTCTCCCACCCCTCCGCCCTGGACGCCCTGCTCTCTTGGGCGCTGGAGCATCAGGTGGCTCTGGTGCTGGCCACCACCGGGTACACCCAGGAGCAGCTGGACAAAATCAACGCCGCCGCCCAGCGCATCCCCATCTTCCGCTCCGCCAATATGTCCCTGGGCATCAATGTGCTGATGGACCTGATCCGCCGGGCGGCCACGGTGCTGGGCAGCAACTACGACGTGGAGATCGTGGAGCGGCACCACCACCGCAAGGTGGACGCCCCCAGCGGCACCGCCCTCATGCTGGCCGCAGCCGCCGCCGACGCCCTGCCCTATGAGCCGGAATACGTCTATGAGCGTCAGTCGGTCCGCCGCCCCCGGGGCGCCCGGGAGATCGGCATCTCCTCCGTCCGGGGCGGCACCATCGTGGGCGACCACGAGGTCATCTTTGCCGGCCGGGACGAGGTCATCGAGCTGCGCCACTCCGCCCAGTCCCGGGAGGTCTTCGCCAACGGCGCGGTCCAGGCCGCCAAGTTCCTCTCCGGAAAGGCCCCCGGCCTCTACTCCATGGACGACCTGCTCGCCGCCATTTTGTAAAGCCCCCATCAATAAACTGAGCGGCCCCTCCGCGCAAGCGCGGAGGGGCCGCTCGGCTTGTCGAAAAACCTCCCCGCAGGGAAGCCTCGCTAGAGTTCCGCCGCGCGCACGCGGCGGAATAAAATTAGAATCTGTCATTTCCAAGGACATGTGCCTTGGAAATGACACTTCTCATGACGGACGGGGTGA
>DVLB01000072.1 GCA_018715695.1 Candidatus Galloscillospira stercoripullorum | reverse complement strand
GGTGGGCACGCCCCACTGCCCCAAGTGCGGCAAGGAGATCCGCCAGCAGACCATCGACCAGATCATCGACCAGGTCCTCGCCCTGCCTCAGGGAGAGCGCATCCAGGTCATGGCCCCGGTGATCCGGGGAAAGAAGGGCGAGCACGCCAAGGTCTTCGAAGACGCCCGCCGCTCCGGCTATGTCCGCTGCCGGGTGGACGGCATCGCCTACGACCTGAGCGAAGAGATCAAGCTGGAGAAAAACAAGAAGCACGACATCGCCATCGTGGTGGACCGGTTGGTCATCAAGGAGGACATCGCCCGGCGTCTCACCGACAGCGTGGAGGCGGCCTCCGGCCTCACCGGAGGGCTAGTGATCGTCAACGTGGTGGGGGAGGACCGGGACATCCTCTTCTCCCAAAACTACGCCTGCGAGGACTGCGGCATCTCCATCGAGGAGCTCACCCCCCGCATGTTCTCCTTCAACAACCCCTTCGGCGCCTGCCCCACCTGTACCGGCCTGGGCGCCCAGCTTAAGGTGGACCCCGACCTCATCATCCCCAACAAGGAGCTTTCCATCCTGGAGGGGGCCATTACCGCCAGCGGCTGGAGCAATATCAAGGGGGACTCCATCTCCCGCATGTACTTCGAGGCTCTCTCCAAACAGTACAAGTTCAAGCTCACCACCCCGGTGAAGGACCTGCCGGACGAGGTGGTGGACATCATCCTCTACGGCACCAAGGGCGAGAAGCTCAAGCTCACCTATGACCGTGCCAATGGCCAGGGCACCCTCTACCAGGCCTTCGAGGGTATCTGCAACAACCTGGAGCGGCGCTACCGGGAGACCCAGTCGGACGCCATGCGCCGGGAGCTGGAGGACTGCATGAGCGAGCGGCCCTGCCCCGACTGCGGGGGTCGGCGGCTGCGCCGTGAGTCTTTGGCCGTGACGGTGGGTGGGCTGAATATCGACGAGTTCTGCCGCAAGTCGGTGACGGCGGCCCTGGAATTTGTGGATCAGCTCACTCTCACGCAGCAGCAGATGCTCATCGCCGAGCGCATCCTCAAGGAAATCAAGAGCCGCCTGGGCTTTCTCCAGAGCGTGGGTCTCCAGTACCTGACCCTCAGCCGTTCGGCGGCTACCCTGTCGGGCGGCGAGAGCCAGCGCATCCGCCTGGCCACCCAGATCGGCTCCTCCCTCATGGGGGTGCTCTATATCCTGGACGAGCCCTCCATCGGCCTGCACCAGCGGGACAACGACATGCTGCTGGCCACCATGAAGAACCTGCGGGACCTGGGCAACACCCTGCTGGTGGTGGAGCACGACGAGGACACCATGCGCGCAGCCGACTATATTGTGGACATCGGCCCCGGAGCAGGGGTCCACGGGGGCGAGGTGGTGGCCTGCGGTACTCCGGAGGAGGTGGCGGCCACCGAGGGCTCCCTCACGGGGGACTACCTCTCGGGCCGCAAAAAGATCCCGGTGCCCGCCGTGCGGAGAGCGGGCAGCGGCAAGAAGCTCACCATCCTGGGGGCGGAGGAGAACAATCTCCGGGGCATCGACGTTACCTTCCCCCTGGGCACCTTCATCTGCGTCACCGGCGTGTCCGGCTCGGGCAAGTCCAGCCTGGTCAATGAGATCCTCTATAAGCGCCTGGCCCTGGACCTGAACCGGGCCAAGACCCGGCCCGGACGGCACCGGGGCATCGTGGGGGAGGAATATCTGGACAAGATCATCGCCATTGACCAGTCGCCCATCGGGCGCTCCCCCCGCTCCAACCCAGCCACCTACACGGGGCTCTTCAACGACATCCGGGACCTCTTTGCCTCCGCCCAGGACGCCAAGGCCCGGGGCTACGGCCCGGGCCGGTTCTCCTTCAACGTCCGGGGCGGCCGGTGCGAGGCCTGCCAGGGCGACGGCCTCATCAAGATCGAGATGCACTTCCTGCCCGACATCTATGTCCCCTGCGAGGTGTGCAAGGGCAAGCGTTATAACCGAGAGACCCTGGAGGTGCGCTACAAGGGCAAGAATATCTACGAGGTGCTGGACATGACGGTGGAGGAGGCCCTGCCTTTCTTCGAGAATCTGCCCCGCATCTACAATAAGCTCCAGACGCTCTATGAGGTGGGCCTGGGCTATATCAAGCTGGGCCAGCCCTCCACCACCCTCTCCGGCGGCGAGGCCCAGCGGGTGAAGCTGGCCACCGAGCTCTCCAAGCGCTCCACGGGCCAGACCATCTATGTGCTGGACGAGCCCACCACCGGCCTGCACACCGCCGACGTCCACAAGCTCATCGAGGTTTTGCAGAAGCTGGTGGAGACGGGAAACACCGTGGTGGTCATCGAGCACAACCTGGACGTTATCAAGACCGCCGACTACCTCATCGACCTGGGCCCCGAAGGGGGCGACGGCGGCGGCGAGATCGTGGTGACCGGCACGCCGGAAGAGGTAGCGGCTTGTGAAAAGAGCTACACGGGCAAGTATCTCAAGCGGCTTTTGTGAGAAGAGCGTCGCCGCGCCCCCGTGCCCAAGGCTTTGCCTGGGGCAAAGCCTTGATGCCGGGCGGATTCACTCCGCCCGAGCAGATCAAATACCGGGGGGTCCCCACGGGGCAGCGCCGCGTGGGGCTGGCGATGGCGGCGGCGAGATCGTGGTGACCGGCACGCCGGAAGAGGTAGCGGCTTGTGAAAAGAGCTACACGGGCAAGTATCTCAAGCGGCTTCTTTAAGGGCTGCGGAGCACTGAAACAGACCCGGGGGATGGGCCCCGGACGGATATACGGAGGAATATATGGATCTGATGCAATGGCTCACCGAGACTTACGTCGGGGAATTTTGTTTTACCATCCTGGTGTCCATGATCCCGGTGATCGAGCTGCGGGGGGGCATCCCCTTCGGCGTGGCGGCGGGGCTGCCGGTATGGGCGGCCTATCTGGCGGCGGTGATCGGCAACCTGATCCCGGTGCCCTTTATCATCGTCTATATCCGGCGGATCTTTATGTGGATGCGCCGCCGTCTGCCCAAGCTCAACAGCCTGGTGGACAAACTGGAGCGCAAGGCCCACCTGAAGGGACAGAAGGTCACCCGGTACAAATACCTGGGCCTTGCCATCTTTGTGGCCATCCCTCTGCCGGGCACCGGCGCCTGGACGGGAGCGCTGGCGGCGTCCTTCCTGGACATGCCTCTGCGCAAGGCCATCCCCTCCATCGCTGCGGGGGTGGTAGTGGCCGGCGCGGCCATCAGCATCCTGACCTTCGGCGTGAGCAGCCTGCTGTAAGGGGGGCTCCATATGTATCTCTACCTGGTCCGGCATGCTCAGTCGCAAGGAAATGTGCTGCGTACCTTCCACGGTCATACGGACTATCCGCTGACCCCACTGGGCCGGGAACAGGCCCGGCGGGTGGGGGAGAAGCTCAGAGCGGCGGCCTTTTCCCGCTGCGCGGCCAGCGACCTGGCCCGGGCCTGGGAGACAGCCCTCTCCTGTGTGGAGGGCCGGGGGATCACGCCGGAGCCGACCCGTGCCCTGCGGGAGCAGTACATGGGGGCGCTGGAGGGGCTTACCTGGGAGCAGGCGGGGGAACAGTATCCCGGCTTCCGGGAGGCCTATGTGGAAGACTGGTTTCATACCGTGCCGCCCGGCGGCGAGTCTCCCCGCGCCATGGCCGCCCGGGCGGCGGCCTGGACGGAGGAAGTGCTGCGCCGGGGGGAGGACACCCTGGCGGTGGCCCACAACGGCACCCTGGGCCTGATCATGCTGCACCTGAAGCTGGTGGAGGAGACAGAGCTGCTGCGGCCGGAGTGGGACTTTGTCCAGGGCAGCTATACGGCCATCCGCGTCGCCGGCGGAAAGGCGGCGCTGGAGGGCTTCAATCTGTGACAAAAGAGCCCTCCGGGTCATAGAATGGCCCGGAGGTGAGCGGTTTTGCAGATCGTGTTGGAGGCGGCGCTGGCCCTGCTCATCGTGTTTGGGCTGCTGGGCCTGGGCTGGCTGCTGTTTGGAAAGCTGGTAGCTCCCGTGGGGGAGGAAGGCCGGGTGTTCGCGGTGATCCCCGCCCGGGGGGACGCGGAGACCCTGGAGCACGACGTCCAGGGCCTTTTATGGCTGCGGGGGAGCGATCTGGCGGCGTTCACCGTGGTCATTGCCGACTATGGCCTGAGCGATCAGGGGCGCATCCTGGCCCTGCTGCTGCAGCGGCGGGAGCCGGGGCTGTGCTACTGCCGCTCGGAGGATCTGCCGGCGCTGCTCTCGCGCCCCTCCGCGCCGGAGGAGGGCGGCGGGCAGCGGTAAGGAGGGAGAAGGGCGTGGAGGATGCCCGGGAGCTGAGCTACATAGAGGGCACGGTGGACGCGGTGGTCTACCAGAACCCGGAAAACGGCTATACGGTCCTGCGCCTCTCTATCGGCGAGGGCCGCGCTGTGACGGTGGTAGGCTGTATCCCCGGGGCCGCACCAGGAGAGGGCCTGGGGGTCCGGGGGAGCTGGGGGCGGCATATCTCCTACGGCGAGCAGTTCAAGGCTGAGACAGTGGAGCGGCGCCTCCCCGCCGGGGAGAAGGCCATTTTCGACTATCTCTCCGCGGGCACCGTCCGGGGCATCGGGGCGGCCACCGCCCGCAAGATCGTGGAGCAGTTCGGCTCCGACGCCCTGCGCATCCTGGAGGAGCACCCCGAGCAGCTCACCGCCATTCCCGGCGTCACCCGCAAGCGGGCCCTGGCCATGGGGGAGAGCTTCCGCTCCCAGATGGGTATGCGGCGGCTGCTGGAGTTCCTCTCGGGCCATGACCTGCCCCTCCAGCTGGCCATGCCCATTTACCGCAAGTACGGCGACCGCGCCCTGGAGACCCTGCGGCGCAATCCCTACCTGCTGGTGGACGAGGAGCTGGGGGTGGACTTTGCCGCCGCCGACGCCCTGGCCCTGAGCCTGGGTCTGGAGGGGGACGATCCCCAGCGGCTGGAGGCTGCCCTCCTCTTTGAGCTCAGCCACAATCTAAGTAACGGCCACACCTTCCTGCCCCGGCACAAGCTGCTCGCCGCCACAGGGCAGCTCATCGGCGTGGAGGAAGAGCTGCTCCAGGACGGCCTGGAGACCCTGCTGGAGCGGGGGGAGGTCATCGCGGAGAAAACGGCCAAGGAGGAGGCCATCTACCTCTTTGACCTCTACGAGGCCGAGTGCTACTGCGCCCAGCGGCTTTATGAGATGACGGGGGAGGAGCTGCTCCCTCCGGAGAATATGGAGGGCGTCCTCCGGGACATCCAGCGCTCCCAGGGCATCACCTACGCGCCCCAGCAGAAGGAGGCGGTGCGCCTGGCCGCCACGTCCCAGGTCATGCTCCTCACCGGCGGTCCCGGCACCGGCAAGACCACCTCCCTGCGGGGAGTGCTTGCTCTCTTTGAACACATGGGGCTGGAGACCGCCCTGGCTGCTCCCACGGGCCGGGCGGCCAAGCGGCTGGGGGAGCTGTGCGGCATGGAGGCCTATACCATCCACCGGCTGCTGGAGACCCGTATGGACCCGGCCACCGGCCGCCTTGCCTTTGCCCGGGATGAGGACGACCCCCTGAAGGCCGACGCGGTCATCGTAGATGAGGCCTCTATGGTTGACATAACGCTCTTTCGCGCCCTGCTTGCCGCCCTGCGGGGGGAGTGCCGGCTGCTGCTGGTGGGGGACCCGGATCAGCTGCCGTCGGTGGGGCCGGGCAACGTGCTCTCCGACCTGCTGCGCTCGGGGCGAATCCCGGTGGTACGGCTCACCGAGATCTTCCGCCAGGCGGCGCGGAGCGCCATCGTGCGCAACGCCCACGCCGTCAACCGTGGGGAGATGCCCGAGCTGAGCGGCCGGGAGAGCGACTTTTTCTTTCTCAAGCGGCGGGACCCCCAGTCCACGGCGGAGACGGTGGTGGACCTGGTGACCCGGCGGCTGCCCGAGCGCATGGGTATCCCCTCCGATCAGATCCAGGTCCTCTCGCCCACCCGGCGGTATACCACCGGCACCGGCTCGCTCAACCGTATGCTCCAGGAGGCCCTCAACCCGGCTGCCGAGGACAAGGGAGAGCGGCGCTTTGGAGAGTTCGTGTTTCGCGCCGGGGACCGGGTGATGCAGGTGCACAACAACTACGACATCGTCTGGCGGGAGCGTGATGGCAGCGAGAGCGGCATGGGGATGTTCAACGGGGACATCGGCCGCATCGAGACTGTGGACCCACGGGACGGCACGGTGACGGTGGACTTTGAGGGCAAGGTGGTGGAGTACACTCCCGACCTGCTGGGGGAGCTGGAGAGCGCCTACGCCGTCACCGTTCACAAGGCCCAGGGCAGCGAGTACCGGGCGGTGATCCTCTCGGTGATGGACGCAGCTCCCATGCTGCTCACCCGGGGTGTGCTCTACACGGCCATCACCCGGGCCCGGGAGCTTTTTATCCTGGTGGGGGACGAGGAGAAGGTGGCCAGGATGGTCGCCAACGACCGCCAGCAGCGGCGCTACTCCGGCCTGCGCTGGCGGTTGGCGCAGCTGGCGGAATAAAGGGGGCATGTTGCCCTCCTGCAGAGAGGGTATGTCCGGCGGCAGAGACCGCGGGCCTTTTCTCCCCTGGGGGGTACATCCAATAGGGGGGCCGCGGCCCCCCTGATTGGCCGTTTCAAGGGGTTAGGTGCAGGGAAGGGGGAAATCGGAATCCCCCTTCCCTGCCGGTCTTTGGCCCCTTTCCACCGGAGGAAAGGGGCCCGCCGGAGGCAAGCGGCCTCCGGTCAATTTTTACCGTAAAAATGCCGTAAAAATTAACTGGAAATCTGTGCAAAAGATATGCTTTTTGTACCGAAAGGAGACGGGACGTATGGAGGAGAAGAATCATCTGAGCATCCGCACGGACAAGGAGGTCCACGACAAGTTCCGCTATATCGCGGCCTATGAGGGCCGCTCCATGAGCGGACAGATCCTCTATCTCATCAACACTTGTATCCGGGAATTTGAAAAGGAGCACGGCCCCATCCGGCTGGGAGACCAGAAGTAAGAGCAGACCGGACCTTTGACGGTTTCGCCGGAGGAAAGAGACTGCTAGAGGTATCTGAAATATGATGGACTTAATTTGCGTGCATAAGTTCAAAGTGCGTGCATAAAATCAGTAACATCGCCTTGAAAGGTGGTGTTACTATGAAACGAGACAAGCACCTCGGAATCCGCCTGGATAGTGAGCTGCATAAAAAGCTGGTCTATATTGCGGAGTACGAGGGCCGTTCCCTGAATTGGCAGGTGATCCACCTCATTCAAGAATGTGTGCGTGAGTTCGAGGGAAAACATGGCCCCATCCGGCCGGAGGACCTGAAATGAAGGCGGGGCGTATGCTGCTGGACCTGCTCTTCCCGCCCCGCTGCGCCTTCTGCGGAAGACTGCTGCCCGCCGGAGCGGATGGGATCTGTCCGCGCTGCCAGGAGGAGCTGCCGCGGCTGACGGGGAGCGAGCGGGAGAGCAAGGGTGAGTTTTTCTCCCTGTGCCTCTCTCCGCTGCGCTATGAGGGCGCGGTGCGCCAGGGCATCCACCGCTATAAATTCAAGGGAGTTACCGCCTGCGCCCGGGTCTTTGGGCGGGTGATGGCGGAGTGCGCGGCGGAGGACCTGGCCGGGCGGTTTGACCTTGTCACCTGGGCCCCTCTGTCTGCAAAGCGACGCCGGGAGCGAGGGTATGACCAGGCCTTTCTGCTAGCCCAGGCCATGTCCCTGGAGCTGGGGACAGTGGCAGTGGAAACCCTGCGTAAGCAGCGCCACATCCCCGCTCAGTCTGGCCTGGAGGGAGCGCAGGCGAGGCGGGCCAACGTGCTGGGTGTCTATGTCTGTCCCGAAAGCGCCCTGGTGGAGGGCAAGCGGGTGCTGGTGGTGGACGACGTGGTGACCACCGGCTCCACCCTCTCCGAATGTGCTCGCGTGCTGCTCACTGCCGGGGCCAAAGAGGTGCTGTGCATCACCCTGGCCAAGGCGGGGGACGGGAAATAAGTCCTCTCAGGGGGAAATAGGGCCTTTGGCGCAAATAAAAGTTGAAATGCGGCGGATGGGCCGCTATAATAATATGGATGAAAAGCGGCCCGGCTGGTGAAACTAGGAAGGCCGAGAAAAAATATGAGGTGCAGCTATGTTCAGTTTCAGTAAAGATATCGGGATCGATCTGGGTACCGCCTCTATCCTGGTGTATGTGAAGGGCAAAGGCGTGGTGCTGCGGGAGCCGTCGGTGGTGGCCATCGACAAGAATACCGGCAAGCTCCTCAAGGTGGGCAGCGAGGCCCAGGCCATGCTGGGCCGTACCCCCGGTAATATCGTGGCCATCCGGCCCCTGCGGGAGGGCGTTATCTCCGACTACGACATGACCGAGCGGATGCTCAAGGAGTTTATCCGCAAGGTGACCTCCTTCCGCCTCTTCAAGCCCCGCCTGGTCATCTGCATCCCCTCGGGTATCACCGAGGTGGAGGAGCGCGCCGTCATTGACGCGGGCATCCAGGCCGGCGCCCGGCGGGTCTACCTCATTGAGGAGCCTGTTGCCGCCGCCATCGGCGCGGGCATTGACATCACCAAGCCTGACGGGCATATGGTGGTGGACATCGGCGGCGGCACTACCGACATCGCCGTCATTTCCCTGTCCGGCGTGGTGGAGTCCGCCTCCATCAAGATCGCCGGCGATCAGTTCGACGAGGCCGTGGTCAAGTACATACGCCGCAAGCACAACGTGCTCATCGGCGAACGTACTGCCGAGGAGCTCAAGATGCAGATCGGCTGCGTCTACCCCCGTCCCGAGGAGCAGTCCATCCAGATCAAGGGCCGCAGCCTCATGACCGGCCTGCCCCAGGAGTTCACCGTCACCTCCAGCGAGATGATCGAGGCCTTTGAAGAGCCCTCTGCCCGCATCCTGGAGGCCATTCACTCGGTACTGGAGCGCACGCCCCCCGAGCTGGTGGCCGACATCTCCACCAACGGCATCATCATGACCGGCGGCGGCAGTCTGGTGTGGGGCTTCGACAAGCTTATCGAGGCCCATACCGGCATTGAGACCCATGTGGCCGACGACGCCATCTCCTGCGTGGCCTACGGCACCGGCAAGAGCCTGGACAGCCTGGGCGATATGCAGGACGGCACCATGAACCTCTCCCGCCGCAAGCAGATGAGCTGAATTTCCGTCAAAAGGCAAGGGGGGCCGCCCCTTGCCTTTTTTGTTATGAGACGGTATAATGACAGACAAGACCAACGTTGAGGAGGAGCGTTCGTGGAAAAAATAAAAATGACCACGCCCCTGGTAGAGCTGGACGGGGACGAGATGACCCGGATTCTCTGGGCCGATATCAAGAAAGAGCTGCTGGAGCCGTACATAGACCTGAAGACCGTCTATTTCGACCTGGGTCTGCCCGAGCGGGAGCGCACCGCCGACCAGGTGACGGTGGACTCGGCGGAGGCCATCAAGAAATACGGCGTGGGTGTCAAGTGCGCCACCATCACCCCCAACGCCCAGCGGGTGGAGGAGTACAAGCTCACCGAGATGTGGAAGTCTCCCAACGGTACCATCCGGGCCATCCTGGACGGCACCGTGTTCCGTGCTCCCATCATGGTTAAGGGCATTTCCCCGGTGGTGAAGAACTGGAAGGCCCCCATCACCATCGCCCGCCACGCCTTTGGCGACGTATACAAGGCCACCGAGTACCGGGTTCCCGGTCCCGGCGTGGCTGAGCTGGTCTTTACCGGGGCCGACGGCCGGGACTACCGGCAGACCATTGCGGAGTTTGACGGCGCCGGGGTCCTCCAGGGCCAGTTCAACAAGGACAGCTCCATCACCTCCTTCGCCCGCTCCTGCTTCCAGTACGCCCTGGATACCAAGCAGGATCTGTGGTTTGCCACCAAGGACACCATCTCCAAGAAGTATGACCACACCTTCAAGGACATCTTCGCCGACATCTTCGAGGCGGAGTACAAGGAGCAGTTCGACGAGAAGGGTATCGAGTACTTCTACACCCTCATTGACGACGCGGTGGCCCGTGTCATCCGCAGCGAGGGGGGCTTCATCTGGGCCTGCAAGAACTACGACGGCGATGTGATGAGCGACATGGTCTCCACTGCCTTCGGTTCCCTGGCCATGATGACCAGCGTGCTGGTGTCCCCCGACGGCACCACCGAGTACGAGGCCGCCCACGGCACCGTCACCAAGCACTACTACAAGCACCTGAAGGGCGAGAAGACCTCCACCAACCCCATGG
>DVLB01000071.1 GCA_018715695.1 Candidatus Galloscillospira stercoripullorum | reverse complement strand
GGCACCAAGGACCCACTCAAGGTGGAGCGTCAGCTGCGCGCGGTGCTCCCGCCCGAGGAGTCCAACGACTTCTGCCACCGGCTGGTGCTCCACGGACGGGCGGTGTGCATGGCCCGCAAGCCGGACTGCGCAGGCTGCACCCTGCGGCCCTGGTGCGCCTTCGGCTCCGGAGGCCAAGGCTGATGTAGGCTCCGGAGGCCAAGGCTGACCCCTTGACAAACCGGGCGGAGCCATGTACAATATTTGCAACCCAAAGGCGAAGACGGGAAGAAAGCGCGGAGAGCGTCGTTCAGAGAGCCGGTGGTCGGTGTGAACCGGTACGGGGCGCCGCGCATATACTGGTCCCTGAGCTGCCTGCCCGAATGGAAGTAAGGCAGGACGTCTGGCCCCGTTACCGGCCGCGGCCTTGTTGGAGGCCATGAGCGCCCCCCGGAGACGGCGGGCGGAAGCAGGGTGGTACCGCGTATTTTACGCCCCTGACCTAAATCTAGGTCAGGGGTTTTTCATTTCTCTGACCGAACACAAGGAGGGCTTCCCCCATGATGAAAAAAGGCTATGAAAAGTACATCCCCTTCGTCCCCCTCAAGATGGAGCACCGCGCCTGGCCCGACAAGCAGATCACCAAGGCCCCCATCTGGTGCTCGGTGGACCTGCGCGACGGCAACCAGGCCCTGGTGGACCCCATGAACCTTCAGGAGAAGCTGGAGTACTTCCACACCCTGGTGGACATCGGCGTCAAGGAGATCGAGATCGGCTTCCCCTCCGCCAGCGAGACCGAGTACGAGATCTGCCGGGAGCTCATCGACGGCGGCCACATCCCCGACGACGTGACCATCCAGGTGTTGGTCCAGGCCCGGCCCCACCTGATCCAGAAGACCTTTGAGGCCATCCGGGGGGCCAAGCACGTCATCCTCCACTTCTATAACTCCACCTCCACCCTCCAGCGCAAGGTGGTCTTCCACACCGATGTGGCCGGTGTCAAGCAGATCGCCGTGGACGCCGCCAAGCTCATCTATGAGCTCTCCCAGTCCGCCATCGAAGAGGGCATGGACCTCCGGTACCAGTACTCCCCCGAGTCCTTCATGGGCACTGAGATGGACGTGGCGGTGGAGATCTGCCAGGCGGTGATCGAGACCATCCACGCCACCCCCGAGAAGAAGATCATCCTCAACCTGCCCACCACCGTGGAAAACTGCATGCCCAACTACCTGGCCGACGAGATCGAGTACTTCATCTCCCACCTGAAGAGCCGGGACTGCGCCATCATCTCCCTCCACCCCCACAATGACCGGGGCTGCGGCGTGGCCACCGCCGAGATGGGCGTGCTGGCCGGGGCCGAGCGCATCGAGGCCACCCTCTTCGGCAACGGCGAGCGCACCGGCAACGTGGACCTGGTCACCCTGGCCATGAACCTCTACACCCAGGGGGTGGACCCGGAGCTGGACTTCTCCCACATCGACGCCATCAAGGACATGTACGAGCGGTGCACCAAGATGAAGGTGGGCGAGCGGCAGCCCTATGTAGGCGAGCTGGTGTTCACCGCCTTCTCCGGCAGCCACCAGGACGCCATCAACAAGGGCTTCCAGTACATGGAACAGTCGGGCACCGACATGTGGGAAGTGCCCTACCTGCCCATTGACCCCACCGACCTGGGCAGAGAGTACGAGCCCATCCGCATCAACTCCCAGTCGGGCAAGGGCGGCGCCGCCTTCATCATGCACCACAAGTTCGGCTACGACCTGCCCAAGGCCATGCACGCGGAGTTCGGCGCCATCGTGCAGAAGGAGTCCGACCGCTTGGGCAAGGAGCTCCACCCCCAGCAGATCTACGACCTTTTCGACCGGGAGTACCTGTCGGTACCCAAGACCTACCAGCTGGAGCGCCACAGCTTCCAGGAGGACGCCCGCCACGGGGAGCAGAGCTGGGTGATTTTCGACGGCGAGGTGGGCTACAAGGGCAAGGTCATGGCTGCTCACGGCGAGGGCAACGGCCCCATCGACGCCTTCTTCAACGCCCTCCACGACCTGCCCGAGGGCCGTCTCGATGGCTATGAGTTCGTGGACTACAAGGAGCACGCCATCTCTTCCGGCTCGGACACCCAGGCCGTGTGCTACATCCACCTGAAGGCCCCCGACGGCCGGGACGTGTTCGGCGTGGGCAAGAGCCACAACATTAACCGCGCCTCCCTGCGGGCCATTCTCTGCGCCGTCAACCGCGCCGTGCTGGAAAAGTGATATTTCCCATGGAAATCCCGGGCAAAATATAATTTTTTCTTTAATTTTACACCTTCTCCGGCGGTGTAAACGAAGTGTTTGCGCACATACTATCCTGCGGATGGAGATTCCACATTCTACGAAACCAACTTGCAGGAGGATGCGCGATGAACAGGAAACTTGCCGCTTTTTCTCTGGCGGCGGCGCTCATGGTGCTGATGACCGGCTGTTCCAAGGACATGGCGCCCAACGTCACCCCCACGCCCGCCCCTGTGGCCACTCCCACCGCCCAGCCCGATCCCACGCCTGAGGAAGACCTGGGCGATATGGCGGACGACATGATGGACGATGCGGGCAACGCCATGGAGGACATGGGCGACGCCGCCCGGAACATGATGGACGGCGCAAGAAACGCCATCCGGTAAAGGAAAAAAGGAGAGGCACGGCGTGCCTCTCCTTTTTTTTTGCGGCAGATTTCCTTTGACAACGGGCTCCTTTGGGAGTTTAATACTGGTATCCTGACTTGTGGAGGCACACCATGCACAACGAACTGACCCGCGGCGACATTCAGAAAATGCGCGAGGAGCTGGACTACCGCCGCATTACCCTGCGCCCCAAGCTGCTGGAGGCGGTAAAGGAGGCCAGAGCCTTTGGGGATCTGAGCGAGAACTTTGAATACAAGGCCGCCAAGCAGGAGAAAAACCGCAACGAGGGCCGCATCCGCTTTCTGGAGAACATGATCCGCACCGCCGTGGTGGTCTCGGACCACTCCGCGCCTGACACGGTGGGTCTTTACGACAAGGTCACCGTCTATCTGGAGGAGGACGACGAGACCGAGGTCTACCAGATCGTCACCACCATGCGGCAGGACGCCCTTCACGGCCTCATCAGCCGGGAGTCCCCGGTGGGCAAGGCCATTCTGGGCAAGCGACAGGGAGACCGGGTAACGGTGGAGACCGAGAGCGGATACAGCTATCAGATGGTCATCCGGGCCATCGAAAAATGTACCGACGACGGGTCCATCCCCCTCAACAAGTTCTGACCCTCTCCCCTATCCGGCATAAAAATGCGGCGCACCGCGAGAACGGTGCGCCGCATTTTTATGGTCTTTTTTACACCTTGAAGCTATCCTTCAGACTCACCGAGCGGTTGAACACCAGATGGTCGGGGCTGGAGTCCTTGTTGTCCACGCAGAAATAGCCCTGGCGCATAAACTGGAAGGAAGCAGGAGCCTCCACGCCGGCCAGGCCGGCCTCCACCTTGCAGCCGGTGAGCACCTCCAGGGAGCCCGGGTTGAGGCAGTCCAGGAAGTTCTTGTCCCCGGCGTCGGGGGCCTCGTCGGAGAAGAGGTTGTCGTAGAGCCGCACCTCCGCGTCCACGGCGGTGGCGGCGTCCACCCAGTGGAGGGTGGCCCCCTTCACCTTGCGGCCGTCGGCGGGATCGCCTCCCCGGCTGTCGGGGTCGTACTCAGCGGAGATCTCCGTCACATTCCCGTTCTCGTCGGTCTCATAGCCCACACAGCGGATGAGGTAGGCCCCCTTCAGGCGGCACTCGGGACCGCCGGGATAGAGACGCTTGTACTTGGGCACGGGCTCGGGCAGGAAGTCGTCGGCCTCCACATAGAGCTCCCGGGAGAAGGTGACCTCCCGGGTGCCGTCCTCAGGCCGGTTGGGGTTATTTTCCACGGTAAAGGTCTCCGACTTGTCGGCGGGATAGTTGGTGATGACCAGCTTCACGGGGCGCAGTACCGCCATGGCCCGCCGGGCGGTCTCATTGAGGTCCTCCCGCAGGCAGTGCTCCAGGAAGCCGAACTCCACCGTGGAGGCCGCCTTGCTCACACCGTTGCGCTCGGAGAAATTGCGGATGGACCGAGGGGTGTAGCCCCGGCGGCGCAGACCGCACAGGGTGGGCATGCGGGGGTCATCCCAGCCGGAGACCCGGCCCTCCTCCACCAGGAGGCGCAGCTTGCGCTTGGACATGACCGTATAGTTGATGCCCAGGCGGGCAAACTCAATCTGGCGGGGCTTGGACGGCACCGAGCAGTTGGCGATCACCCAGTCGTACAGAGGCCGGTGGTCCTCAAACTCCAGGGAGCACAGGGAGTGGGTGATCCCCTCGAAGGCGTACTCCAGAGGATGGGCGAAGTCATACATGGGGTAGATGCACCACTTGTCCCCCTGGCGGTGATGGTGCATGTGGTTGATGCGGTAGATGACCGGGTCGCGCATATTGAAGTTGCCGCTCTCAAGGTCGATCTTGGCCCGCAGGGTGTACTTTCCATTGGGGAACTCCCCGGCGCGCATCCGCTCAAACAGATCCAGGCTCTCCTCCACGGGGCGGTCCCGCCAGGGAGAGCGGGCGGGCGTATTCACGTCGCCGCGGTACTCCCGGAACTCCTCGGGGGTCAGCTCACAGACGTAGGCCAGCCCCTTCTTGATAAGCTCCACGGCGCACTCGTACATCCGCTCAAAGTAGTCCGAGGCGAAGAAGAACCGGTCTCCCCAGTCGTAGCCCAGCCAGTGGATGTCCTCCTGGATGGCGTCCACATACTCCTCATCCTCTTTGGTGGGGTTGGTGTCGTCCATGCGCAGGTTGCACAGTCCGCCGTACTTCTCGGCGGTACCGAAGTCGATGAAGATGGCCTTGGCGTGGCCGATGTGCAGGTAGCCGTTGGGTTCGGGCGGGAAACGGGTGTGGACGGTCATGCCCTCAAACTGCCCGCCCTGGGCAATGTCCTGGTCAATGAAATCGTGGATAAAATTCTGTCCCATCACGCTCTCTCGCTCGTCCGGCATGAAGGTCACTCCTTTGTTATAATAATGCGTACTGAACAAAGCGGTATACCTTGAAAGCGAAGGCTTTCAAAACAAAATAGCTTTGTTCAAGTGCACGGGTTTTGTACAGTTTTCGCCCAAAACCCTTGCACCACTCATACAAGTGCCATGGCACTTGTGTGAGTATACGCGTTGCGGCAATGCCGCGCAAATAAACCGCATTGCGGTTTATTCAGCAGACACTATAATAGCGAGTGTATATTTTACCCTGTCCGGGGGAAAATTGCAATATTTTCTTCCGGACAAAGGTCCCTCGTTCTTCCGGACAAAGGTCCCTCGTTTCCCCGACGGCCGGCGGTGGAGGGCTCGTGAAGGGCAGCATTGGGAAAAAAGGTTGCACATAGGCAGAAAAGGCCTTATAGTAGTATCGCTGAATAAACCGCTATGCGGTTCATTCCTACGGCAGCGGCCACGCAATTTCGCAAAGGCAGCCAAGAAAGACTGCTTTTAAGGGATTTGGACATTGCTGCAGCGTGCGGCGGAAAGGATGGGTGCGTCTTGCGATATGATATTGCGATAGTGGGCGGGGGTCCGGCCGGCTTGTCGGCGGCGGTCCAGGCCCGGCAGCGGGGCAAAACGGCGGCGGTCATCAGCGGCGGCAGCGCCGACAGCTCTCTGTGGAAGGCCCACAGGGTGGACAACTATCTGGGTCTGCCCCAGTGCTCAGGCGCGGAGCTGCTCCGGCACTTCGAGGCCCACGCCCAGGCCATGGGCGCTGAGCGCCTCACCGGGCGGGTGTTGAGCATCATGCCCATGGAGGGCGTGTTCTACCTGAGCGTGGGCAGCGATGTGGTGGAGGCCGGGGCGGTGGTGCTGGCTCCCGGCGTGGCCCGCGCGGCCAAATTTCCCGGGGAGGAGGCCCTTCTGGGCAGGGGCGTGAGCTACTGCGCCACCTGCGACGGGATGTTCTACCGGGGCAAGGAGGTCATCGTAGTGGGCAAGGCCGAGCAGGCCCCGGAGGAAGCCGCTTACCTCCAGGGCATCGGCTGTCATGTGACCTACGTCTCCGACACGCGCCCGGCGCAGCTGCCCGACGACATGGTCTTCGTCCCCGCAAAGCGCATTGAGATCCTGGGTGAGGGCCAGGTGACCGGCGTGCGGCTGGACGGTGAGACCCAGCGGTGTGACGGGGTTTTTATCCTGCGCGCCGCCATGGCCCCCACCGACCTGCTGCCTGAGCTGAAGCTCAACGGCGGCTTCATCGCCGTGGACCGGGACATGGCCACCAACCTGCCCGGTGTGTTCGCCGCCGGGGACTGCACCGGCCAGCCTCTCCAGGTCTCCAAGGCCGTGGGCGAGGGCATGCTGGCCGGCCACCGGGCGGCGGAATATCTGGACCGTATGGAATCCAAATAAGGAAAGGATGGAATTTAACATGGCAGTGATCCATTTCAGTGAGGAAGGCTTTGACAAGGCGGTGTCCGCCGGCGGCTTGGTGATGGTGGACTTCTGGGCCTCCTGGTGCGGCCCCTGCCGGATGCTCGCCCCGGTCATCGACGCTCTGGCAGAGAAATATGAGGGCAAAGCAATCGTGGGCAAAGTGGACGTGGATGCGGAGAGCGCGCTCGCCCGCCGCTTCGGCGTTATGAGCATTCCCACCGTGATTTTCTTCCAAAATGGCGCGGAGGTGGAGCGCAAGGTGGGCGTCATGCCCCAGCAGGCCTACGCCGACGTGCTGGACGCACGGCTCTGAGGAAAACAGTATTTTTCTTCGAAGAGAAAAATCTCTGTGTTGACAAATGGTCCCACAGCCGCTATAATAACTAAGCGGTCCCAATCGGGGCCGCTTAGCTGCGGATGTGCTGGAACTGGTAGACTGGCTAGCTTGAGGTGCTAGTGCTCAATGGGCGTGCGGGTTCGAGTCCCGCCATCCGCACCAAAACAAAAGGTCATCCTTTCGGATGACCTTTTGTTTTGGGTTCCACCGCCCGGAGGGCGGCTCCACCCTTTGGTGATGGAAATGCTCGGGGCAAGTAAATTGCCCCTGCGCCGAGGTTTTGCCTGCGGCAAAACGCTCGTACGGCGCAAAGGCGCCGCCGGCCAGAAGGCCGGTTTTCCAGTTCTCCCGCTGCTGTCTCAAGCATTGAAAATATCGATTTTAACCGCCCTTTACAAAAAAGGCACGCCCTGTGGCGTGTCTTTCTTTTTGTATTCCGCCGCCCAGAGGGCTGCTCCACCCTTTGGGGATGGAAATGCTCGGGGCAAGTGAATCGCCCCTGCGCCGCCCCGCTGTGCGAGGCCCCGGTTTCTCGGCGGCATCTATACTGTTGCGATGTTCCAAAAAGGAAGACACGCCCTGTGGCGTGTCTTCCTTTTTGTGTCCCTATGGCCGGCGGCCGCCTCCACTCTCCTGATCCAAATGCTCGTATTCACGCTTCCCTATTCGTTGACGTTGGACTTGCAGGGTGGTGCTGTACTTTGCAGCACCACCCCGGGCAGGACGGTCAGCCTCTCGGGAGGAGCGCTCAGATACAGCTCCTCACACTGCTGCTGGGCGGCAATGAGCGTTTGGATGGCCCGCTCCGTGGCACGAAACAGGGTGAAATACATCTCTTTGTAATCTGGCACAGGATCACCTCCTCGCTACAGTATAGAACAATATATTCAAAAACGCAATAGAACGGATTGTTCTTAATTATACTGATTCCGGTGATTGATATGGAACGCTATCCAAGGATCCGGGATCTGCGGGAGGACCACGATCTGACCCAGGCTCAGGTAGGGCAAGCCATCAACGTGCCTCAGAGAACCTACGCATACTACGAAAGCGGACAGCGGATGGTCCCGCCCCATGTACTGTGCGCCTTGGCGGACTTCTATCAGGTCAGCGTGGACTATATTTTAGGCAGGACAGAGCGGAAAAATTGACAGACATAAGAGCGTCTATCCTGCTGCGATATTCCAAAAATCGACAAGCCCCTAATGGTGCTTGTCGATTTTTTACTTATTCACTCTTCACAAATTTACAGGGGCAATTTTAGAGTGGGAACAGGGAATCGTGAAGATGTGCGGCGTTCATGGCATCGATCCTGCTTCGATGCGCTGCGCGGCCGCAAAGCATGCTTTGCGGCCGCGTTTTTGCATTTCGGCAGTCCTCAGCTTCTGCGGGCGCATTCCAAAATCACCAGAATAGGCAGCAGCACGATCACGGCCACGACGATCATCTTTCTCTCCCTCCTGTCCTGATGCTATTGCGGTCCCCCGCCTTCAAGAACAGGATACCTCATCCCTAGTACCATAAACAGGACTTTCTCGCTCCGGGCAGCCAGAGCGTTCCGCCAGACTGCTCCCCCGCGCCGCTTTTACAGAAAGGATGCAAACGCCATGGATACGGAAAGGATCATCCCCGCTTCCCTACTGCGGAAAGAACAGGTGCATTTCGCCGCGCTCAATGATGCCGAGCGCGGCGCGGTAACGAAATATGTGGAGCTCGTCCGCCATATTCAGGAGATCGGGCAGCTCTTTTCCGTATTTCGCTACCATCTGGAGCGGCTCACCCAGGTCTATGACCTGACCGCCTCGGACGCCGTGGTCCGCCGTCTTCCCCCCGCCGGGGACTTTGACGACCGGACGGAGATCAACGCGCTCATCACCGCCCTGCTGGGCGCCGGCGCCACGCTGGACCACTCGCTCCAGGTCTGTATCAGGCACAGCGGCGCCGATACGGAGGCCTTTGACCGTCTCCGCACCCAGGTCTACGACAGCTCTTTTTATTACCGGCTCCTGACCAAGCTGCGGGACTTCTCGCAGCACGGGCATCTCGCCGTCTGCGTGCGGGATGGCCGGTTCGGTTTTGACCTTGCTCAGATCCTCGCCACGCCCCACTTCCGCCACAAGGCGGAGACCCGGCAGGAGATGGAGGTCTTCTGCGCCCAGCTGAGCGCCCATGAGCGGGAGGGCCGCCTGGTGTTCACCCTTTCCCTGGCGGAGTACGCCGCAGGGATCGCCGCGCTGTATGACGGCTTTCTCCGCCTGGTGCGCCAGCCTCTCGCCGGGCGGACCCAGGCGGTGCACGCCCTTCTCCAGCGCACACCGGAGCATATACGCCACCCGGACCCCAGCCACAATGGTATTTTACTCTATATCTCGGATGGCACAGGACATGCTCTGGATACCCGGGAGGACTTTTCCCCGGTTTTTGACCGTCTGCAGGAGGAGGGTGCGCGGTTTCTTCAATTCCATCGGCGAGAGCTTGCCCTTCTGCGGCAATCAGGCCGCTTTGTTCCACTGGACACTCCCTCTGACGCGGAGCTTTCCTAGCCAAAGGGCCGGGGGCGCGGAGATGATCTCCGCGCCCCCGGCCTCGGTTCATTTGGTCAAGGCAAACGTATAGGCCTCCTCCACCCAGCCCAGGAGCTCCTCGTCCAGCTGGGAGGGCTCCGTCAGCAGCACATGGTGGGTCCAGCGGCCTGGATAGGGCTCGGTGGCCACGGCAATGCGGGAAGAGTCCTTGCGGTAAGAGAGGCCGAAGGTGAGCAGCAAGTACTCCTCCGGCCAGCCTTTTACCCTGCGCCAGGGCAGGGACACCGCGGCAAACATATGGCGGCAGTACAGGGAGATCTGGGTCTTGCCTACCCGCGCCTCCACCCCTGGGCAGCGCTCATCCACAGCCGTGCGCAGGGCCTCATACAGCGCCAGCATCCGGGGCATCCGGTCAAAAAACATCCGCTCATCATCCCACATATCCGGCACACTCCTCCCCTGCTCTCCGTCCGCTTTCCTCCATTGTAGCCTCTCCCCTTTCCCGGCGCAACCCCAGCCGCTGTGTAAATTTTCCGCTCCCCGTTGTAAAGGGCCTGTCTTCTCTGCTACAATGGTCTTGGGCGGCCGCCGGGCGCGGTCCGCCGCGACAACGTTATGAAGGAGGCGCCATCCATGAGATCCCCCCACTTTCGCCGCTTTGCCAGTCTTGTCCTCTGCTATCTGCTGCTCCTGCCCCTCCTTCTCGCCGGGTGCGCCCCGGAAACGGGTAGCCGCAGGGACAACATCCCCTTCTCCGAAGACGCGCTCTACGCCGTGGCCTATCTGGGCTATCAGGAGATGAGCAGCCTTGACTACTACGCCGGCCAGTACCTGGACGACGAGGCGCTCCCCGTCCACTATCTCTCCGACGGTGACTTCTACCTTATCATTCCCCGGTATGACGGCATGGAGCTTGCGCTGTGCCGCAACGACCTGGAGACCTCCCAGCCCAACCTGATCTACCAGGACCCGGACTGCCGCCCCTTCATCCTCCAGTGCAACGCCAGCGACATCTTCGCTGACGCCACGGCGGCGCTCTCCTATCAGGGGGACCAGGCGGAATTCTCTCCCTTTATCTCCCTGGAGGACGGCTCCGTCCAAATCGGGGAGCGGGGCGTGCTGCTCACCGGAGCGCCCGGCTGACCTTCTGCGCCGGGCGGGGCGAGAAAACCCTCTGTACTTTTCCCCCGGCCATGTGATATACTGCCGGGTATCCGGCGGCATCGCCGCCTTACGCAAAGGAGCTTCCTACATGAAGATCATCGACCTGCTCGCTCAGGACAAGCCCACCCTCTCCTTTGAGGTCTTTCCTCCCAAAACCAGCGACACCTACGACGCGGTGGCCGGGGCGACCCAGGCCATCGCTGCCTTGCGGCCCGATTTTATGAGCGTCACCTACGGCGCCGGCGGCGGCACGAGCGACTACACCGTGGGCATCGCCTCCGGCATCCGGGAGCAGTACGGGGTGGAGGTGCTGGCCCACCTGACCTGCGCCTCCTCCACCCGGGAGCATGTGGCCCATGTGCTGGAGCAGCTCAAGGCCAGGGGCATCGAAAATGTGCTGGCCCTGCGGGGCGACATCCCGGAGGGCGGCGCTCTGGCCCACGACTACCACTACGCCGCCGAGCTGGTGCGGGACATCAAGGCCCGGGGGGATTTCTGCGTGGGCGGGGCCTGCTACCCCGAGGGGCACCCCGACTCCCCCACCAAGAACGCCGACATGGACCACCTCAAGGAGAAGATGGAGGCCGGCTGCCAGTTCTTCACCACCCAGATGTTCTTTGACAACAACATCCTTTACAATTTCCTCTACCGCATCCGGGAGAAGGGGATCACCGTGCCGGTGGTGGCGGGCATCATGCCGGTGACCAACGGCAAGCAGATCGCCCGCATCTGCAAGCTCTCGGGCACTTACCTGCCCGAGCGGTTCAAGGCCATCGTGGACAAGTTCGGCGACAACCCCAGCGCCATGCGCCAGGCGGGCATCGCCTATGCCGCCGGACAGATCATCGACCTGATTGCCAACGGGGTCAATCATATCCACGTCTACTCCATGAATAAGCCCGACATCGCCGCGCTGCTTCAGGAGAGCCTGTCGGAGGTGCTGAAATGATCCCGGTCCCCCGGGGAGAGGCTCTGCGCTACCTGGGCTGCCGGGGCGATGGCGACCAGGCCGCCGAGGCCTTGCTGGACGCGTGCATCCCGGCGGTGGAGGGGGCGGCCGACCCCCGCTGGACAGCCCGGGAGGTCCCCCTGCTCCTCTTCCCCGGCGGCGTGCGTCTGGGGGAATGGGACGTGGAGAGCCGGGCGCTGCGCGACCACCTGGAGGGCTGCGGCTCCGCGCTGCTCTTTGCCGCCACCCTGGGGGTGGAGGTAGACCGGCTCATCGCCCGGGGCTCCGCCGGGCACATCGCCTGGGCCGCCGGGTGCCAGGCCTCCGCCGCCGCCCTCATCGAGGCCGTGTGTGACGACGCCTGTGAGCAGCTCTCCGGGCGGTACCCCGGCCTTTTTTTGCGCCCCCGGTTCAGCCCCGGTTACGCCGACTTCCCCCTTCCCTGCCAGAAGCAGCTCCTCTCGCTGCTGGACGCGCCCCGGAAGATCGGCCTCACCGCCACCGACGCCTGTCTGCTGGCCCCGTCCAAGTCGGTAACAGCGGTGGTAGGTCTTTCCTCCGCGCCGGGGAAATGCCACGCCGGGGGCTGCGCCACCTGCTCCAAGTCAAACTGTGCCTTCAGGAGATGATACCATGACTTTTTTGGACGCGCTGGGCACAAAGCGTCTCTTCTTTGACGGCGGCATGGGCACCCTGCTCCAGGAGCGGGGTCTCGCCGCCGGAGAACTGCCCGAAACCTGGAACCTGCTCCACCCGGAGATCGTCGCCGGCATCCACCGGGCCTATCTGGCCGCGGGGGCCAACATCCTCACCGCCAACACCTTCGGCGCAAACGCCCTGAAATTCCCCGCCGGAGGTCCTTTTGACCTGGAGGAGCTGGTGAGGGCCGGGGTGGCTCTGGCCAGGAAAGCCCGGGCGGAGGACCCCAGGGAGGACGTATTTGTAGCCCTGGACCTGGGGCCCACAGGCAAGCTCCTCAGTCCCATGGGCGACCTGGACTTTGAGGACGCGGTGGCTCTCTACGCCCAAGTGGTACGCGCCGGGGCGGCGGCGGGAGCCGACCTGGTGCTCATCGAGACCATGAGCGACACCTATGAGACCAAGGCCGCCGTCCTGGCAGCCAAGGAAAACTGCGCCCTTCCCGTGGTGGCCACCGCCGTCTACGCTCCCAGCGGCAAGCTCCTCACCGGCGGCACGCCCGAGGCCATGACGGCCCTGCTGGAGGGCCTGGAGGTGGATGCCCTGGGGGTCAACTGCGGCCTGGGGCCTGAACAGCTCTCCTCCATGGTGGAGCGGCTGGTCCGGTGCTCCTCCCTCCCCCTGGTGGTAAGCCCCAACGCCGGGCTGCCCCATGCTGAAAACGGCGCCACCCGCTTCGACATTGGCCCCGGGGAGTTTGCCCGGCAGATGGCGGACATCGCCCGCCTGGGGGTCCAGGTCCTGGGCGGCTGCTGCGGCACCACCCCGGAGCACATCCGCGCCCTGGTGGAGGCGTGCCGGGAAGTGCCCTGGTCGCTCCCCGTCCCCAAAAACCGCACCTTTGTCTCCTCCTACGCCCAGGCCGTGGAGCTGGGAAAAGCCCCGGTGGTCATCGGCGAGCGCATCAACCCCACGGGAAAGAAACGCTTCCAGCAGGCCCTGCGGGAGGGAGATCTGCAGTACATCCTGGGCCAGGCCTTTGAGCAGGAGCAGGCAGGCGCCCAGGTGCTGGACGTGAACGTGGGTCTGCCCGACATCGACGAGGGGGAGATGCTCACCCGGGTGAGCGAGGCCATCCAGGCCGTCCTCCCCCTCCCCCTCCAGCTGGACACCTCTGACAGTGCGGCCATGGAGCGCGCCCTGCGCCGCTATAACGGCAAGCCCATGCTCAACTCGGTCTCGGGCAAGGCCGGGAGCATGGAGGCTGTCTTCCCCCTGGTGAAAAAATACGGCGGCGTGGTGGTGGGCCTCACGCTGGACGAAGGGGGCATCCCCCCCACGGCGGAGGGGCGCCTGGCCATCGCCCGGCGCATCGTGGAGACCGCCGCACGCTACGGTATTTCCAAAAATGAGCTGGTCATCGACCCCCTCACCCTCACCATCTCCTCCGAGCCCGACGCCGCCCAGGTCACCCTGGAGGCGGTGGCGCGCATCCGCGCGGAGCTGGGAGTGGCCACCATTCTGGGGGTGTCCAACGTGTCCTTCGGCCTGCCCCGGCGGGAGCTCATAAACACCGCCTTCTTCACCATGGCCCTCCACCAGGGGCTCTCCTGCGCCATCCTCAATCCCAACAGCGAGGCGATGATGGGCGCCTGGCGCTCCTACCTGGCCCTGAGCGGAGCGGACAAGCAGTGCCGGGACTACGTGGCCGCCTATGCCGCTCAAGCCGCCCCACCCCCCGCCGCTGCGTCCGGCGACCTCTCCCTCGCCGAAGCAGTGACAAGGGGTGTAAAGGAGAGCGCCCTGCGCGCCGCCCAGGCTGCTCTGGCTGCCGGTACTCCCCCTCTGGAGCTAGTAGATCAGGTGCTCATCCCCGCTCTGGACCAGGTGGGCCAGGGCTTTGAGGCGGGCAGGATCTACCTGCCCCAGCTCCTTATGAGCGCCGAGGCCGCCAAGGCCGCCTTTGAGGCGGTGCAGGCCGCCATGGCGGGCACGCCCCGGCAGCGGCAGGGCACGGTGGTACTGGCCACGGTGGAGGGAGACATCCACGACATCGGCAAGAACATCGTCCGGGTCCTGCTGGAAAACTACGGCTTTGAGGTGGTGGACCTGGGGCGGGACGTGGCAGCGGAACAGGTGGTGGAGGCTGCAAAGCGCCCCGGCGTGCGTCTTGTGGGCCTGAGCGCCCTGATGACCACCACGGTGGTGAACATGGAAAAGACCATCCGCGCCCTGCGCGCGGCCTGCCCGGAGGTAAAGGTGGTAGTGGGCGGCGCTGTCCTCACCGGAGAGTATGCCGCCGCCATCGGCGCCGACGCCTACGCCCCCGACGCCATGTCCACCGTCCGCTTCGCCAGCCAGGTCTATCCCTCCCCTTCCAATTGATCTTCAGGAATCCAATACCGCGCCCGGCACCTCGGTGCCGGGCGTTCATTTTTTGAAAATTTTCCTCTTCCGCTCTTGACAAACCGCTCTCCCTTCGCTATATTAGAAATAGAATAATTCTAATTTTGGAGATCGGTCCGATATGAGATACGCAAATGCCATTTTGGAGATCGTCAACACCTCCTACGCCCACATGACCGCGGAGCAGATTTTTCTTGCCCTCAAGCAGCTCTACCCCTCGGTGGTATTGGCCACGGTGTACAACAATCTCAACGTCCTCTGCCAGCAGCAGCGCATCCGAAAGATCAGCGTAGAGGGATGCCCTGACCGCTATGACAAGATCATCCGGCACGATCATCTGGTTTGCCGCCGCTGCGGCGCCCTCTCTGACCTCCACCTCTCCGACATCACCGAGCAGCTGGAGGCACAGGTTGGCTTTCCCATCGACGGCTATGATCTGAAGATACAGTATCTCTGCCCTCAGTGCCGCCAGGTCGGCGCCCAGAGCAGTCAATGCGAGTCTCCGGACTTGTAAATATCAGTTTGAAGGAGGTTTTTATTATGAGAAGCATTACTACCCTGGATCTTCAGTACGCCCATCGGTTCTACGGCTTTAAGGGAGAGGCCCAGTATCTCCATGGACACACCGGTGTTTTGACCATCGAGGTGGAGGACACGGTGGAGCCCGGCGTCAACATGGTCTTCCCCTGCAACGAGATCCAAAAGACCGCCTGGTCGGTCCTCAAAAACTTCGACCACGCCCTGATCCTGCGTCAGGACGACCCCCTTCTGCCCGCCATTCTCCAGGTCTATGAGGAGCAGGGCATCCGGGGCGGCGCTCCCCAGAACCAGATGAAGGGCCCCGCCTTCCAGACCGAGCTGGCCACCGCCTACCCCGAGTGCCGCCTGGTGGTCACCAAGGAGACCATGACCGTGGAGGGCATGATCAAGATCGTCTACGATCTGCTCAAGGACAAGCTCAACATCGCCAAGATCACCTTCACCAGCGGCGTCAACGCCGCCTCGGCTGAGTTCACCACCCATAACCAGATCGACCGCTGCCCCCTGTGCGGCATCGCCCTCAACGAAAACGGCGTGTGCCCCAAGTGCGGCTATAAAAAAAGCTGATCCCGCTTTCTTCCCTCTTCAAGAGGCCCGGCGTGCTGCTTCGCCGGGTCTCTTTGCTTTTTCGCGCTCCGGCCGCCTGCTGAAGTGAAAAGTTTTTGTTGAAAGCAGTCGGGAAACAGGGTTATAATGGAAAAAAGATTTCCGCTTTCGTGATCACAAAACTGGGTGGGGGGAAACTCTATGGGTATCATCAAGCCGGAGGCCCAGCGGGCCTTCTTCGCCGACCACAGCGGCAATGCCGAGCTGCTCAAGCTCTTTCTCAACGGCTTTGACATCTCCTTTGCCTGCGAAAGGCACCTCTCCAATACCACCGTCTATGCTTATATCCTCAAGCCTGAGGACTTCATGCGGGAGTCCTTCGGCTTTGACAAGGAGATGCTCCTGGTCTACTCCCCCTTCAGCCAGATGGAGTCCCGGTCCATCCAGGCCATCGACGAGCTCTACCGCGTCTACCCCTTCGCCGGACGAGTGGACACCCTGACCTGCTTTTTCATGTCCGATGACAGCGAGGTGGAGAGCTGGATCAAGGCCTCGGCCAGCAACGAGGCCATGCGCATCCTGATCCCCTTCTCCTCCCAGGAGGCCGCCGCCAACAAAAGCGACCAGTGGTACATCCGCAACAAGCTGCGCAAGTACTTTTTTGGCCTGGACCTGTTCGGCTACACCCTCCCCCTCAACGACGACTCCTACTTCTTCGGCCGCCAGCAGATCGTGGCCCGGTATATCGACTCCATCAAGCGCGGAGAGGACCGGGGTATCTTCGGTCTGAGAAAGACCGGCAAGACCTCCCTGCTCTTCAAGCTGCAGCGGGTGGTCTCGGAGCAAAAGCTTGGCGAGATGTTCTTCTATGACTGCAAATCCCCCATGCTGCGCAAGCTCCACTCCCATGAGCTGCTGGGCGAAATCTACCGCGACATCTGCACCCGGCTTGGCTTCGCCCCCGCCCCCGGAACTGACGAGATCGCGGTGGTCCGCAACCTCACCGCCGCCGTGAAAAAGTCCGCCTCCAAGACCCCCAGGCTCATCATCGTCTTCGACGAGATCGAGTATATCTCCTTTATTGCACCCATGGACGAGCACTGGAAGCGCGAGTTCGTGGACTTCTGGCAGACCATCTGGTCTATCCAGAGCTCCTGCCGCAACCTGGTGTTCATCGTCTCCGGCGTCAACGCCAGCGTGTCCGAGATGGACTCGGTGGTGGTGGGCGGCAGAAAGATCCAAAATCCTCTCTTCGGCATCGTCCAGTCTGAGTACCTCCAGGGGCTCTCCAACGACGAGTGCGCCAGCATGATCAAGTCCCTGGGCCGGCGCATGGGCCTCAAGTTCGAGTATGACGCCGTCAAGTTCCTCTATGAGCAGTACGGCGGCCACCCCATGCTCACCCGCCTCTCGTGCAGTAAGCTCAATATGTACTTTGGCGAGGAAAACCGACCCATCACCATCGACCTGAAGCTGGTCCAGCAGCGCATGCCTGAGATCAACAGCGATCTGGTGTACTACTTCCGCCATGTGATCTCCGAGTTGCAGGAGTTCTATCCCGAGGAATACGAGATGTTCGAGATGCTCGCCTGCGGCCAGATTGCCGATTTCGTGGAGCTGTCCAAGGCGCTGGAGCTCACCCGCCATCTCTACCACTACGGGCTCATCGAAAACGACCCCAGCGGCCTGCCCCGGGTGAAGCTGCCGGTAGCCGCCGCCTTTGTGGCTGACGAGCTGGCCAAGAAGGAGGGCCGCAAGGCCGCCTACAAGCTCATCGCCCCCGGGGAGCGCAGGGCCTGGGTGGCACGGCGGATCAAGTCCATTATCCAGGATATGCGCCAGCTGGAGGCCGCCATCGCCCAGTCCAACGCCCCCTGCAAGCTCTTCGGCGACCACTCCTTCCCCGAGGGCGACAAGCTGATGGAGGTCCCCGAGGTGGACTCGGAAATCACCTTCGTGGCCTTCATCAACACCTTCAACCGCTGCTTTGTGGAGTCCATCGAGAGCTACGGCAAGTCCATCGGCAAGGGCCGCTACTTTTGGGAAGACATCGCCCGGGCCTATCCCTCCCTCTACGACGTGCTCTACCGCATCAAGGTCTACCGCCACGCCCAGGACCACCTCCAGCTCACGCCCCAGTTCCAGCGGGACTACCAGGCCTTCCGCCTGGAGGACACCTCCGGTTTTCACGACACACGGGAGCAGCTCTTCGCCATCGAGCAGCGGCTGCTGGACGCTCTGCTGGTGGGCGTGCAGATGGAGCTCAACAACCTGGTCTGAGCGCCGGCCCTTCGCCTCAAAAAACGCCGTGGGACCCATTTAGGTCCCACGGCGTTTTCTTCTGCTGCGCAGCTTAACCGTTTTTGAAATAGTAGCCCACGCCCCACTTGGTGAGGATGTACTCCGGGTTGGCGCTGTCAGGTTCCAGCTTCTCCCGCAGGCGACGGATATGCACATCCACCGTCCGGTAGTCCCCGGCGTACTCGTACCCCCACACCACATTGAGCAGATTCTCCCGGCTATACACCCGCCCCGGATTGCGCATGAGCAGGTCGATGAGGTCAAACTCCTTGGCGGTGAGCTCCACTCGCTCCCCGCTACGCCAGGCGGCGCGCTCATCAGCGTCCACCGTGATGGGCCCCGCCGTGAGCCGGCTGCCCCGGTCCTTCTGGGCCGTCATGCCCGAGCGGCGCAGCAGCGCCCGCACCCGGGCCTTGAGCTCCAGGATGTTGAAGGGCTTGGTCATATAGTCGTCCGCTCCGCACTCGAAGCCGATGATCTTGTCGGTATCCTCGCTGCGGGCCGTGAGCATGATGATGGGCACCGTGGAAAATTCCCGGATGCGCATACAGGCCTGCAGCCCGTCGATCTTGGGCATCATCAGGTCCAGGATGATGAGGTCGAAGGAGCCGCTCCGGGCCAGCTCCACTGCCTGCTCCCCGTCGTACCCCACCTCCACCTGGTAGCCCTCTCCCTCCAGGTTGAATTTGATTCCCTTGAGAAGCACCTTCTCGTCATCTACCACTAAGATTTTCATAGTTCCTCCTGTCGTCCCTCTCAAGAGACGGTGACATATTCGATGAGTCCCTCCATGATACCCTCGCCGATGCCGCTGACATCGGTGAGCTCCTCCGGCGTGCGGAAGGGTCCGTTTTCCTCCCGGTAGGCAATGATGGCCTCCGCCCGCTTTTCGCCGATACCCGGCAGGGTCTGGAGCGTGGCGCTGTCAGCGGTGTTGATGTTCACCATCTCCACTTCATCGGCGCTCTCCTCCGTGCTCGCGGGGGACGGGGAGGCCGTGCTCTCCGGGTCCTGCACCGCTGAAAATTGCGTCTCCACCAGGACGGGCTCTCCGCTGAGGCTGCTGCCGCGCAGATACCAGCCCGCGAAAAAGGCGAGGCAGGCGGCGGTAAGTAGAAAAAGTGCGAACTCTATCCTTGTCATCTTCACGATTTTGTGCCCGCCTCCCCCATTGCATCCACATGCGGCCTTTGTTATAATGAAATGAGAGCCGACCTTTTCCGGCAGCGCTCCTTCCGCAGAGCCCTCTTTGGGGGCTCCTCAACCATTATATCACAGATACAGGAGTATCCCAATGAAAAATTTCCGTCTCCTCTCCCCTCTTCTCGCCCTGGTCCTTGTCCTGGGCGCTTTCACCACGCCTGCGGCGGCTCTGGAGGCCCCCTCTCTCACTGCCACCTCCGCCATTCTGGTGGACGTGACCTATGGCACCGAGGTCCTCTATGAGCGCGCTGCCCATGAGCGCGTCTACCCCACGGGCCTGACCAAGGTGATGACCGCCCTCCTGGCGGTAGAGGCGGTGGAGCGGGGCGAGCTCTCCCTGGACCAGCAGGTCACCGCCAGCAGCGGCATCAACCAGGGGATCATGGCGGGCGCCACCATCGCGGACATTAAGGTTGGCGAGACCATGACGGTGCGGGACGTGCTGGCCTGCGTTATGATCCCGTCGGCCAATGACGCGTGCAACTTCCTGGCCGAGGTGGTCTCGGGCAACATCAGCACCTTTGTGGCCGCCATGAACCAGCGCTCTGAGGAGCTGGGCTGCGAGGACACCCATTTCACCAATCCCCACGGCCTCCATGACAGCGAGCAGTACTCCACCGCCTGGGACCTCTTTCTTATCTGTCAGGCCGCCATGGAGAACCCCACCTTCCGGGAACTGGCCAGCGTGGGCCAGTATGTGGTCCCGGCAACCAACCTCTATGATCAGCGCATCCTGCACGACACCAATTCCCTCATCTCCACCCACATCCGTATCGGCTACTACTACCAGTACGCCACCGGCATCCAGACCGGCGCCTCCGACGAGTCCGGCCGATGCCTTGCCGCCTCCGCCACCCGGGGAGAACGCTCCCTCATCGCCATCATTATGGGCTGTGAGCGCCCCGCCGGCTCCGCCGCTGGGGAAGGTTTTCTGGAATTCACTGAGGGCAAGCGCCTGCTGGAGTGGGGCTTCAACAACTTCTCCCGGCAGACCATCCTCACCTCCACCGACCTCCAGGGGGACATCCCCGTCACCCTCTCCCAGACCGCCTTTGTAGCTGCCCAGCCCAACGGTACTCTGGAGGCCACCCTCCCCGACGACGTTGACATTTCCTCCTTCACCTATGATACGGAGTACTTCTCGGAAAGCGTTCAGGCTCCGGTGGAAAAGGGCCAGCTGCTGGGCACCATCACCGTCTCCTACGGGGATCGGGTCTTCGGCACACTGGACCTGGTGGCGGTCTCCGACGTGGAGCGGTCGGGCTACCTCTTCTTCCGCGAGCGCATCAGCACCTACTTCTCCCAGCTCTGGGTGAAGATCGTACTGGTCATCCTCATCTTGTCCATCCTCATCGTGGTGGTCTGGACGGTTTTCTTTGAAAAGCGCGGCGGCAGCGGCAGCCGATACAGCGGTTCCCGGGGCTACCGGGGCGGCCGGCGTCTGCGATAAGTACCCGCTTTCTCGGCAAAAACGGCACGACGGAAAACCGTCGTGCCGTTTTTAATACTGTCATTTCCGTTTCATTCCATATCCATGCCGCAGGGGGCGGAGCGTTCCACCAGGCGGCGGTCGCGGACCACCGCGTCATAGTAGCGCAGTCCGCCGGCGAAGTTGACGGCGTCAAAGCCGTGGGCCGTGAGGATGCGGCAGGCCACATAGCTGCGCAGGCCGCTCTGGCAGACCACGCAGACCGGCCGGTCCCCGGGCAGCTGGCCCATCCGCTCCCGCAGCTCGTCCAGGGGGATGTTGACAAAGCCCTCCAGCCCTCCCCGGGCAAACTCCCTCTCCGTGCGCACGTCCAGCAGCGTCACGCTGCCGTCCCGGGGCAGCCGCTCCAGCTCCTCAAGCCGCAGCTGCTTCACCACCCCCTGCAGCAGATTCTCCGCCATAAATCCCGCCATGTTCACCGGGTCTTTGGCCGAGGAGTAAGGCGGGGCGTAGGCCAGGTCCAACTCCTTGAGCTCCGGGGCCGTAAGGCCGCACTGGATGGCCGTGGCCAGCACGTCAATGCGCTTATCCACGCCCTCGCGCCCCACGATCTGGGCGCCCAGCAGCCGGCCGCTCCCCCGCTCGAAGATCACCTTCATGGTCATCACCCTGCCGCCGGGGTAGTAGCTGGCGTGGCTCATGGGAGAGAGGATCACCGCCTCTGTCTGCAGGCCCGCGCGCTCCGCCGCGCCCTCGTTGAGACCGGTGACCGCCGCCGTCAGACCGAAGACCTTGATGACGCTGCTGCCCAGGGAGCCACGGTACCGGCTGTCTCCGCCGCAGATATTGTCCGCGGCGATGCGGCCCTGCTTGTTGGCCGGTCCGGCCAGAGCGATATGGGCCTCCTGCCCGGTGACCAGATGGCGGATCTGCACCGCGTCGCCCACGGCGTAAATATCGGGGCTGGAGGTCTCCATCCGGTCGTTGACCAGGATGCTCCCCCGGATTCCCAGCTCCAGGCCCGCCTCCCTGGCAAGGCCGCTCTCCGGCGTCACGCCGATGGCCAGCACCACCATGTCACCGTAAAGGGACGGGGCGTCCCGGAGCATGACCTCCACCCCGCCGTCCTTCTCCCGGAAGCCCTCCACCGTGTGGCCCAGAGCCAGGCCCACGCCTTGGGCGCGCACCTCATGGTGGAGCAGGGCCGCCATATCGGCGTCGAAGGGGTTCATAAGCTGCCTGGGCTTCTGGACAATGGTGACCTCCATGCCCAGCTCCCGCAGGTTCTCCGCCAGCTCCAGCCCGATGAAGCCGCCCCCCGCCAGTACGGCGGACCGAGGGTTATGCTCCCGGATATACTCCCGGATACGCAGGGTATCCTCCACCGTGCGCAGGGTGAACACCCGCTCCATCCCCATGCCGGGCAGCCGGGGCTGGGTGGGGTTGGCCCCCGGGGAGAGGAGCAGCTTGTCATAGCGCTCCTCAAACTCCTCCCCGCTCTCCAGATTGCGCACCGTCACGCATTTGCGTTCCGGATGGATGGCCGTCACCTCGTGGCGCACCCGCATATCCACCCGGAAGCGCTCGTAAAAGCTCTCGGGCGTCTGGAGGGTGAGCTCCTCCCTGTCTTCGATCACGCCGCCGATGTAATAGGGCAGGCCGCAGTTGGCGTAAGAGACGTAGCCACTGCGCTCAAAGACCACGATCTCCGCGCTCTCGTCCAATCTCCGAATCCGGGCCGCCGCCGTGGCGCCCCCCGCCACACCGCCTACGATCACTACCTTCATGTCATCTCTCCACCTTTCCCCGATATGCTCCGATCCCGCCAATGTTGTGTACGCTCCGGTAGCCCATCCGCCGCAGGAGAGCGGATGCCTGACCGCTCCTGGCGCCGCTGCGGCAGTACAAAAACAGCGGCGTGTCCGCCTGCGCACCGATCCGGTCCACCTGCCCGATCTCGCCCAGCGGGAGATTCACGCTGCCCGGGATATGCCCCTGCCGGTACTCCTCCGGCGTGCGCACATCCACGAGAAGCCCACCCGGCGTCTCGCGGCAGGTCTCCACCTCCCGGTTGATGTCCGGGCCCCCCAGAAAATGAAAAAAGCCCATATACTCACCTTTCTGCCGGGCAGTCGCTGCCGTTTCCTGTCCCCGGCGCCGCCTCGGCCCTATCTTTTTGTACTGCCTTTATCATATCACGCTCCCGCGCCGCTTCCGTGACATTGTTACACTTCTCCCGTTGCGCTCCGCAGAGATCAGCGCATTTGCCCCGAGCATTCGGATCTCCGGAGGGTGGAGCCGCCCTGCGGGCGGCGGAACCCAAAAAGCATTTGAACTCCCCAATGGCCGGTCTGAGAACGGCCACTCCGGCCTTCTGGCCGGCGGCGCTTTTGCGCCGTACAAGCGTTTTCGCCCCTGGCGAAAACCTTGGCGCAGGGGCAATTCACTTGCCCCGAGCATTTCAATCAAGGGGGTGAAGGCAGTCTCTGACTGCCGAAATCCAGAAAAAAGGACACGACTGTGTCGTGTCCTTTTTTCTGGAGCTGGAAACGTGACTTGAACACGCGACCTGCTGATTACGAATCAGCTGCTCTACCGACTGAGCTATTCCAGCATATTTAGTTGAGGCTGCGGCGCTCGCTATGGCGCTCCACGATGATACCACATTTCCGCCGCCGCGTCAACGCCATCTTTTGGCTCTCAAATACACAGGGTATAATCCTCATCTCACGGCACAAAAGTTGCACGGGTTTTGAAACAACCTGCATCCCGCTCAATCACCCTTCCAATCTGTTCCAGACGCTGTTTTCGTGAAGGTGCTCTTTCCCGCCCTTTCCCCGGAATATCCGCAACTTTTCCGGGAACGAAAAACCGGTTTTATTTCCCATTTAATTTACATAACACATCCATATAACGCCGTCTACAAATAGTTATTCACATTATCAACAGGGTTTTCCACCGGTTTTACCCACCATATCCCAGATAGTTTTGCACTTTTCCACCGCCTTTTCCACAGGTTTCCCTCCGTTGCCCGTTCTTTTCAGCGTCCGGCCCCGGATGACATAATGCTTTTTCTCCCCTACAGCTGCACCGTGGCGGCGCTGCTCCTTCAAAAAAAGGACGGGGCCGCTCAGCCCCGTCCGATGTCCCGGTTTGCCCAGGCGTTGAGATCCGTTCCCGCCCGTGCGCCCGAGAGATATTCATAGTAGCCCTGGCTGCCGATCATGGCGCCGTTGTCCCCGCACAGGGAGAGCTCCGGCAGGTAGAGCTTCTTCCCCTCCCGGGCGCAGGCGCGCTCCAGGTCTCCCCGCAGGCGGGAGTTGGCCGCCACGCCCCCCGCCACGGCGATTTTTCTGCGTCCCCGCAGGCGGGCGGCCTCCATGGTGCGGGGCACCAGCATCTCACTCACCGCCCGGGAAAAAGACGCCGCCAGAGCCGGCAGGTCCAGCTCCTCCCCTTTCTGCGCGGCGTTGTGGATGAGGTTGATGGCCGCCGTCTTGAGGCCCGAGAAGGACATGTCCAGCGGCGCGTCGTGGACGTGGACCGCCGGGAAGGGATATTTACTGTCGTCCCCTCCCTGGGAGAGCCGGTCCATGGGCGCGCCGCCGGGGTAGCCGATGCCCAGCACCCGGGCCACCTTGTCAAAGCACTCCCCCGCCGCGTCGTCCCGGGTGGAGCCCAGCACCTCCATGGTGGTATAGTCCGCCACGTCCACAATGGCGGTGGTGCCCCCGGAGACGCACAGGCACAGGAAAGGCGGCTCCAGGTCGGGATGGGTGATGTAATTGGCCGCGATATGGCCCCGGACGTGGTGCACCGGGATCAGGGGCACCCCCAGGGCATAGGCCACCGACTTGGCGAAGTTCACCCCCACCAGCACCGCGCCGATGAGTCCCGGCGCGTAGGTCACCGCCACGGCGTCAATGTCCTCCCTGGTGAGTCCCGCCTCCGCCAGAGCCCGGTCGGCCAGGGGGGCGATGGCCTCAATATGCTTGCGGGAGGCGATCTCCGGCACCACGCCGCCGTAGAGGGCGTGCATATCCGCCTGGGAGGCGATGGCGTCGGACAAAACGGTGCGCCCGGAGCGCACCACCGCCACGGCGGTCTCGTCACATGAGGATTCAAAGGCCAAAATATTCATGTCCGCGCCTTCCCTTTCGCTTGGTCTTCTCCGTCCTCCTCCAGCCAGGCCGGGGCGGGACGGATGGCCTCCCCTTCGTGCAGAGGAAGCTGGATATACCGGGCCATATGCTCCGGCGTAAAGTAGCTTGCGTACACGCTCCGGTGGAGGGCCTCCACCTTTCGGTCATCGGCCTGGGGGCCCCGGTAGAGGCACTTGAAATGGACCCCGAACAGGGCGCAATCATAGTCCAGAAGGCGAAAGCCGTTGCGCTCATAAAAGCCGATGCGCCGGCTGCGCAGGTCGTTTTCGGCGGCATCGGACGAGCTGGGGGCCTCCGCCTCCCCGAAGAGGGCGCCGTACCGCTCCGCCAGGCACGCAAGGACCCGGCTCCCCAGGCCGCCGCTGCGCCGTCCCCGCAGCACGCCCAGGTACTCCAGCAGGGCTCCCTCTCCCTCCGGCGGAAGCCACAGCATGGCGTAACCCACCGCCTCGCCATCCTCCACCGCCAGCAGCGCGTGGTAACAGCCTCTGTCCATCAGGGCAAGCATTGCCTTCAGAGGCTTGAGCTCGCTGCGGGGAAAGTCCCCGGTCATTTCATTGTTATAAAGGTCTTCCAGTTCAAGCTTATTGAGCAGCTTCAGTTCCATGATCAAACTCCAGTGTCATCAAAATAGCGTCCTCCCGGGGATCGGTGTAGTAATTCTTCCGCCGTCCCACCTGGACAAAGCCGTGCTTCATATAGAGCTCCAGGGCAGCGGTATTGGACTGTCGCACCTCCAGGGTGAGGAAGGCGAGATTTGCCCGGCCAAAGCGGACGAAGGCGTCAACGAGAGCGTCAGCCACCCCCATGCGGCGGTACTTTCCTTTCACCGCCACCTTGTCGATGGAGCCCTCGTCCAGCACCACGGTGAGGGCGGCGTACCCCAGGGCGGTGCCGTCCTCCGCTACGGCCAGGATGTAGCTGGCGCTGTCATTGTAAAGCTCCTGGGTGAGCATATCCTCCGACCAGGGCCGGGAAAAGCACTCCTGCTCGATAGCGGCCACGTCGGCCACCCGGGAGCGGTCCATGGGAAGCAGTCGGTAGTTCATCTTCGGTATCCTCTCTTTCTCTCCCTCAGTCCGGAATGGTCCAGCTCAGGCTGCGGTACAGCGCACCGGCCATGGCGGTCCAGTCCGGTCCCGTGCCGCCCGCCCAGCAGGCGCACTGGGCAAGGCCCCGCCACAGCCACAGCCGAAGCTGCCCCAAAAGCCTGCCCCGGTCCAGGCCGGGCATGAGGCCCTCGCACTCGCTCAGAAAGGCCGCCGCCGCCGCATCCCGCTTCTCGCCCGGGCAGTGGTTGCGCAGGCCGCCCAGGGCTGCGGCCAGGTCAAAGTAGGGGTCGGCCAGGTGGGCCTCGCCGAAGTCCACCACCAGCAGCTCCCCCTCCTCCGTGCAGATCATGTTCCACGGCCCCAGGTCCCCGTGGACCACCCGCCGCTCCTTTGCTGGCAGGGCCGCCGCCTCGGCCACCGCCCGGTCGGCCTCCTGCAGGGACATGGGAAGGCCCAGGGCCTCCCACCCCTCTCTTCCCCGCGCCCAGAGGGCGGCGAGGTCAAAGCGGTCGGGCAGGAGCCCCTCCGCCGGACAATCGTCCAGCGCCGCCGTCAGCGCAGCCGCCAGCTGGGCGATCCGCTCCGGCATACCCGGAATGGCCGGATCGGGCCGGGGGCCCGGGCGATAGGTCTGGAGCTGATACCACGTTCCCCCGATCTCCGTCATGGAGGAGCCGTCGGTGGTTTCCAGAATGGCGGGGGTAGCGGAAAAGCCGCGGCTTCGGAGGTGGCGGACGATGCGCCGCTCCATCTCCCCCTGCTCCGGCCCCGTGAGCGTGCGCAGCAGATACTCGCCCGCCCCGTCCCGCAGCCGCCACACGGCGGCCACGGTGCCCCGGCGCACGCTCTCCGCCGTCACGGCGCCCAGGCCGTAGCGGCGGCTGATTTCACGCATTTGCTCCATCAGTGCGCCTCCGCCCAGCTCTTGCCCACGCCGGCGCTGACCTCCAGGGGCACCGACAGCGCCGCCACGCCCTCCATCTCCCGCCTCAGCAGGTCCTGAACGGTCTGGGCCTCGGCCTCCGGGCACTCCACGATGAGCTCGTCGTGGACCTGGAGGATGAGCCGGGCGGAGAGCCCCGCCTCCTTCAGCGCCCTTTGCACATGGAGCATGGCCAGCTTGATAAGGTCGGCGGCGGTGCCCTGGATGGGCATATTGAGAGCCACCCGCTCGCCGAAGGAGCGCAGGTTGAAGTTGGAGGACTTGAGCTCGGGCAGCCACCGGCGGCGGCCGAAGAGGGTGGCGACATACCCCTCCTCCTTGGCCCGCTTTACCACCGTGTCCATATAGGCGCGCACCCCGGCGTACTTTTCAAAATACTTGTCCATATATTCCTTGGCCTCGCTGCGGGTCACTCCGATGTCCTGAGCGAGGGAGAAGTCGGAGATGCCGTAGACGATGCCGAAGTTCACCGCCTTGGCCCGGCGGCGCATCTCATGGGTGACCGCCTCCGGCGCCACGCCGAAGACCTGGCTGGCGGTGACGGTGTGGATGTCCTCCCCGCTGCGGAAGGCGGCGATCATATGCTCATCATCGGCAATATGGGCCAGCAGGCGCAGCTCGATCTGGGAGTAGTCCGCGTCCACCAGCACGCAGCCCGGGGCGGGGACGAACATCTTGCGCAGCTCCGCGCCCAGCTCGGTGCGCACCGGGATGTTCTGGAGGTTAGGCTCGGTGGAGGAGAGCCGCCCGGTGGCGGTGACCGTGTTCTGGAAGGAGGTGTGGATACGTCCGTCCGGGGCGATGACCTTGGTGAGACCGTCCACATAGGTGGATTTCAGCTTGGCAAGCTGCCGGTAGTCCAGCACGGTCTCCACGATGGGGTGCTTCTGACGCAGCTTCTCCAGCACCTCGGCGTTGGTGGAGTAGCCGCTCTTGGTCTTCTTCACCGGCGGCAGGCCCAGCTTGTCAAAGAGGATATGCCCCAGCTGCTGGGTGGAGTTGATGTTGAACTGCTCCCCCGCCAGCTCGTAGATAAGGGTCTCGTCGGCGGCGATGCCTTTGTCCAGCATCTCCCCGAAAGCGGCCAGGGCCTTCCGGTCCACCAGCACCCCGGAGCGCTCCATACCGGCCAGCACGGCGCACAGGGGAAGCTCCATCTCATAGTAGAGCTGCTCCATCCCCAGCTCACGGAGCCGCTTAGCCATGGTCTCCTTCAAAGCCCCGATGAGGGCGCAGTGGGAGAGCAGGGCCCCCATGGGGCCGCTCACCGCAGCCGCCGCGCTTTCCCGGTCTCCGGTGGAGGTGTAGGGGTCCTCCCCCGCCGCCCTGGCGTCCTCAAAGGCGGAGAGGGGGGCGAAGGCGTCGGGGGCCAGGTAGGTATCCTTGGCCTTGGCAAACTCATGGCCGAAATAGCCCATGCCCAGCTTCTCCAGCTCGTAGCTGCCGTCGGTGGGGGAGAGCAGATAGGCCGCCAGGGCGGTATCGAAGACGAAGCCGCCCCCCTCGATACCCTGGGAGAGCAGCCGGGAGAGCAGGGTCTTCACGTCGTGGGTGTTCTTCTTAATGTCGGGGGCGAAGAGGGCCTTCAAAATACCGTCATACCCCTCCAGCCGGTGGGCCATGAGGATGGCGGCACGGCTTTCCCGCTCGCTCTCCCACCACTCTACCGCCACCACCTCCAGGGACGGCAGGGCCAGCACATCCACGCTCTCCTGGCCGCGCCAGATGTCCAGCAGCTGGTTGGCCCGGGCGGGGTTGGAGACCACCTCGCTCTCGCAGGTGCCTGTCACCATCTCCTCCCCACGCACCTCCCCCTGGGGAGCGGTGAGGCCCAGCTTGTCGATGAGCTTGCTGAATTCCAGCTTCACAAAGAGGTCGTAAAGGGCGCTCTCGTCCACATCCCGGCGCAGGTTGGCCTCAGGCGTGAAGTCCATGGGGGCGTCGGTGTGGATGGTGGCCAGGTCATAGGACATTCTGGCCTGCTCCTCCCCCTCGGCGAGCTTTTTGAGCACCGCGGGCTTGGCCTCCACCCGGTCTAAGTTTTCATAGATGGCCGCCACGCTCTCATAGCGTCCGATGAGGTCCAGGGCGGTCTTCTCCCCGATGCCCTTGACGCCGGGGATGTTGTCGCTGGAGTCCCCCATGAGGGCCTTGAGATCGATAATGTGGATGGGGTCGAAGCCGTACTCGGCCCGGAAGGATTCCGGGGTCATCTCACGGGTGGTGGTCTGTCCCATACGGGTGGAGACCAGCTTGACCCGGGTCTTTTCGGTGACGAGCTGGAGGGAGTCCTTGTCCCCGGTGACGATGACGGTCTCCCATCCGGCCTGGGTGTCCCGCACCGAGATGGTGCCGATAAGGTCGTCGGCCTCCCAGCCGTCCATCTCGTAATAGGGGATATTCATGGCCGAGAGCACGTCCTTCAAAATGGGCAGCTGCGCCGCAAGCTCCTCGGGCATGGCCTTGCGCTGGGCCTTGTACCCCTCATAGGCCAGGTGTCGGAAGGTGGGGGCCTTGCGGTCAAAGGTGCAGCACACCGCTTCCGGCTTCTCCTCCTCCAGCAGCTTGAGGAGGATATTCACAAAGCCGTAGACCGCGTTGGTGGGGGTGCCGTCCTTGGTGGTAAGCAGACGGATGCCGTAAAAGGCCCGGTTGATGATGGAATTGCCGTCGATGACCATGAGCTTCATGCTGCACTCTCCTCAGGGCGCCTCCCTCGTGTCCGGTGTCACAGCCGGTAGAGGTCGCTGTACTTTTTCGTCAGGTAATCCAGATAATATTTCGGGTCAAAGGGGGCGCCGCAGGCATTTTCGAGCACCTGGGCCGGGGTAAGGCTGCTGCCGTGGCGGTGGATCTTCTCCCGCAGCCAGGCGTTGACCTGCGAGAGGTCACCCCGGCCCACGCCGCCCCACACGTCTACATCCTTCTCCATGGCGTCAAGCATCTGGGCGCCATAGGCGCTGCCCAGCGCATAGGAGGGGAAGTAGCCAAAGGACCCACCCGACCAGTGGGAGTCCTGGAGGCAGCCCTGCCGATCGTCGGGCACCTCTACCCCCAGATACTCCCGGTAGAGGGCGTTCCACGCCTCCGGCACGTCCCCCACCTCCATCTCCCCGGCGATGAGCTTCTTCTCCAGCTCATAGCGGACCATCACATGGAGGGAGTAGGTGAGCTCATCGGCTTCGGTCCGGATGAGGGAGGGTTCCACCCGGTTGACCGCCCGGTAGAGTTCCTCTGCGCCCAGCCCGGAGAGCCGACCGGGGAAGCACGCCTGGAGCCGGGGCAGCAGCGCAGTCAGGAAGGGCTTGGAGCGGCCGATGATATTCTCATAGAACCGGGACTGGCTCTCGTGGATGCCCATGGACACCCCGCCGGCCAAGCAGGTGTACTGCAGCTCGTCGGCCACCCCCAGCTCATAGAGGGCATGGCCCCCCTCATGGATCACCGAGTACATGGAGGAGAGGAAGTCCTCCTCATAGTAGTGGGTGGTGATGCGCACATCCTTGTTATTGGCGTTGGTGGTGAAGGGGTGCTCGCTCTCGGCGATGGCGCAGTGGGCGCGGTCCAGACCCAGGACCGCCATCAGCTCGTCGGAGAGCCTGCGCTGCTCCTCCACGGGGAAATGTCCCGCCGTGCAGCCCATGTCGGGCGCGGGCGCGGCGGCCACCTTGCGCAGCAGAGGCACCAGCCCGGCGCGCAGCGTGGCGAAAAAGCCGTCCAGAATGTCCATGGTCATGCCCCGCTCATATTCACCCAGCAGCGCGTCGTAGGGCCTCTTGTCCGGGTCGTAGTAACGGGCAAATTTGCGGTTATAGGCCACGATCTGCTCCAGCGCCGGTCGGAAGGCGGGAAAGTCGTTTTCCTCCTTGGCCCGCCGCCACTCCTCGGACGCCTCGCTCAAAAGGCGGGAGTAGTCCATATACTCCTCCGCCGGGATGCGGGAGAGCTGAACATAGGAGCGGTCGAGCTCCTCCACCTGGCGACGGGTAAGAAAGTCCAGTTCCTCCTTGCGCTCCTTGAGGAAGGAGAGCAGCTTTCCCACCTCCTCACCGGAGAGCAGCTTGTGCTTCTCCCCCGCCAGGATGCCCATGGCCACGCCCCGGCCCCGGGCGGTGTCCCGGGGCGCGGCGGTAGCGCCGTCCAGCTCCAGGATGGTCATGGCGTGATAGTAGGCGTACTGCCGCTGCTGCAAAGCGCGCAGCTGCTCCAGGGCGGTGCAGATGTCCATGGTAAAAACTCCTTTCAGGCTTGGGCCTCCCTCCGCTTGAGGGGGCGGTAGACGCAGATGAGCATGGTGGTGAAGCTGGCGGCGCCGCCCACCACGTTGGAGATGGGTTCGGCCAGGAACACGCCGTTCACACCCATTCCGAACACGCCGGGCAAAATCAGCGTGAGGGGGGCAACGATTCCCACTTTACGCAGCAGCGAGAAGAAAATGGAGTGCTTGGCCCGCCCCAGGGCCACGAAGGTGGACTGGCCGGCAAACATGAAGGCCATGCCGAAGAAGGTGGCAAAGTAAATGCGGAAGGCGGATACCCCCGCGGTGAGCAGCTCCTCATCGTCGTTGAAGATACGGATGAGGGTCTCGGGAAAGAGCATGGCCACCGCCCACAGGGTCACCGCCACAAGCACCACCAGCGCGGCTGTAAAGCGGATCCCCCTGCGCACCCTGCCGTACTCTCCCGCTCCGTAGTTGAAGCCCAGCACCGGCTGGCAGCCTTGGGTCAGGCCGCTGACGGGCACGCTGATGACCTCCCGCACCGCGTTGATGACGGTCATCACGCTGACATAGAGGTCGCCCCCGTAAAACTGCAGCGAGGCGTTGCACAAAATCTGCACCAGGGAGTTGGTCACCGCCATGAAAAAGCCGGACAGGCCCAGGGAGAGGATCTTCCCCACCCGCTCGGCCGCCAGGCGCATGGAGGCGAAGGTCAGGCGCAGCACCGTGCGAGACCCCGTCAGGAAGAGCAGCACCCACGCCGCCGAGCAGCCCTGGGAGATCACCGTGGCCACGGCGGCCCCCCGCACCCCCATGTGGAGGCCGAAAATGAGCACCGGGTCCAGCACCAGGTTGAGCACCGCCCCCAGAATGACGGTGAACATCCCTGTGCGGGCAAAGCCCTGGGCGTTGATAAAGGGGTTCATGCCCAGGGAGATCATGACGAACATCGTGCCCGTCAGGTAGATGACCAGGTAGTCCCGGGCGTAGGGAAAGGTAATATCGCTGGCGCCGAAGAGGTAGAGGAGCGGCTCATGGAACACGAGCCCCACCGCCGTCAGGACCGCGCCGAAGAGGAGCAGCAGCGTGAAGGCGTTGCCCATGATCTGCCGCGCCTCCTCCTCCTCCCCCTTGCCCCGGTGGATGGAGCACAGCGGCGCGCCGCCGCTGCTGCACAGGTTGGCAAAGGCCAGCACGATGGAGATGACCGGCAGGCACACCCCCACCCCGGTGAGAGCGGTGCGCCCCACCTCCGGAATACGTCCCAGGTAGATGCGGTCCACGATGCTGTAAAGCAGGTTGACCAGCTGGGCCAGGGTGAGGGGCAGGGCAATGCGCAGAATATTTCCCGGGACGCTCCCCTGGGTAAAATCGTTGGTTGCCGCCATCATGCCTCTCCCCCCTTGAATCAGCACTTTATTTGATTATTATACCCCTTCCCTACCACCGAAGCAAGGGCTATCCCCTCCGCGCAGGCAAAACGCGGGACGCGCACAGAGCGCGTCCCGCGTCAGCTTGTCGAAAAAGTCTTTTCGACAAGCTGCTGCACTTTTTGAACCTTCAAAAAAGGCTCAAAAAGTGGTTTGATCAAACGCGAAAGACAACCCTGACGGTTTTCTTTCACACTATCTTTCCCTCCGAACCCTTGGGCCAGAAGGGTTTATCGACGGTCTCACGCGGGACGCGCACAGAGCGCGTCCCGCGTTTTCTCTTTTTACACCCGCTTCCAGCTGCATCCCCCAGGCAGGTCGGTGAGCTCAATGCCCTGGGCCTTGAGTTGCTCTCGGATGGCGTCGGCCCGGGCGAAATCCTTGGCGCGCTTGGCCTCGTACCGCTCCAGCACCAGGGCGTCCACCGCCTCGTCTCCCTCCCCGGTGACGGTATAGCCCCCGGTGGCGGTGGTGGTGACCTTGGCCTGCTCGGCCCGGCGCGCCGCCGCACGCTCCAGCAGCTTCAGGCCAAGCACCTGGTCCAGCTCCGCCAGGATGGCCGTCTTGGTGGCGTCGTTCACGTCTGCCTTCAGGGCGTTATAGAGGGCAGTGACCCCCAGGGAGGTGTTCAGGTCGTTGCCCACCGCCTGGATAAAGGCGGTGCGGTGGGCCTCCACCGCGGCGGCGTCCACCTCGCCCTCTCCGGTGAGGGCGGCCACGCGGCCTACCAGCTTGTCATAGGCGGCTTTGGCGTTATCCAGGTTCTCCCAGGAGAACACCAGGCCCTTGCGGTAGTGGGACTGGAGGCAGAAGAGCCGGTAGACCAGCGGGTCGTATCCCTTTTCCTCCAGCAGGGAGACGGTGAGAAACTCCCCCTTGGACTTGCTCATCTTGCCGTCGGCGGTGTTGAGGTGGTGGACATGCATCCAGTATTTGCACCAGGAGTGGCCCAGGTAGGCCTCCGACTGGGCGATCTCGTTGGTATGGTGGGGAAAGGCGTTGTCGATGCCGCCGCAGTGAAGGTCCAGATACTCCCCCAGGTACTTCATGGAGATGCAGGAGCACTCGATATGCCAGCCCGGGTAGCCCACCCCCCAGGGAGAATCCCACTTGAGGGCCTGATCCTCAAACTTGCTCTTGGTGAACCACAGCACGAAGTCAGCCTTATTGCGCTTGTTCTCGTCCTCCTCCACGCTCTCCCGCACTCCCACTGCCAGGTCCTCCTGGTCATGGTCGTTGAAAACATAGTACTTCTCCAGCTTGGAGGTATCGAAGTAGATGTTGCCCCCGGCCTGGTAGGCATAGCCCTTCTCCAGGAGAGAGGTGATGACCTTGATATAGTCGTCGATCATACCGGTGGCGGGCTGGACCACGTCGGGGTATTTGATGTTGAGCTTTTCGCAGTCGGCAAAAAAAGCGTCGGTATAGAACTTGGCGATCTCCATGACGCTCTTGTGCTCCCGCTGGGCGCCCTTGAGCATCTTATCCTCGCCGGTGTCGGCGTCGGAGGAGAGATGGCCCACGTCGGTGATGTTCATGACCCGCTTGACCTCATACCCCTCGAAGCGCAGGAACTTCTCCAGCACGTCCTCCATGATGTAGGAGCGCAGGTTGCCGATGTGGGCAAAGTGGTAGACTGTGGGGCCGCAGGTGTACATGGACACCTTGCCCTCCTCGTGCGGGACGAAGTCCTCCTTCTTGTGGGTGAGAGAGTTATAAAGCTTCATTTCTGTTCGCTCCTTATCTGTTTGTCCAGCATTTTTTCCAAGAGCTCCAGCCGGGAGCCGAGAATCTGCAATTCCTTTTGTACCGGGTCGGTCACATGGATCTGGTCCACCTGGTCGGCGTAGTCCACCTTCTCCCCGGCGATACGCACCACCCGGGCGGGCACGCCCACGGCGGTGGAGCCGGGAGGCACGGCGGTGAGGACCACCGCGCCCGCGGCGATCCGGGAGTCGTCCCCCACGGTGAAGGGGCCCAGCACCTTGGCCCCCGCGGCCACCATCACATTGTTGCCCAGGGTGGGGTGGCGCTTGCCCTGGTCCTTGCCGGTGCCCCCGAGGGTGACCCCGTGGTAGAGCAGGCAGTCATCCCCGATCTCGGCGGTCTCGCCGATGACGATGCCCATGCCGTGGTCGATGACCAGCCGGCGGCCGATCCTGGCCCCCGGGTGGATCTCGATCCCCGTCCAGAACCGGCTCCACTGGCTCACCCACCGGGCCAGGAATTTAAGCCCATGGCAGTGCAAAAAATGGGCCAGCCGGTGGTAAAGCGTGGCGTGAACACCGGGATAGAGCAGCAGGATCTCCAGACGGCTCCGGGCCGCCGGGTCCCGCTGCTGGTAGGCCCGCAGGGTCTCCCCCAGTCGGGTCATGACAGACACCTCCTTATATGAAAAAACGCCTCTCATGCCCGCAAAGGCATGAGAGGCGGCAATACTGTCGCGGTTCCACTCTCGATTTCTCACTCCAAGCCGGTGACGGCGGCCAACCCGGAGGGCATCCACATCCCCCTCGCTCCCGGACGCACTTGACGCGCTTCTCCACAGGGCCGCTCCCAGCCGACGACGGCCCCTCTCTGTCTGGTCCCCACGCGCTACTCTTTCCGTTCCTCGCGATATGAAACTGTTCCAGTATATTATCATGACGCCACGCCGGTGTCAAGTTCCTCTTACAGGTCCTTCCAGTTCATCAAGTCCCGGTTCTTCACAAAGTACTCAAGGCCCGAGTAGATGGTGGTGACCAGGATGACCGCCACCACAATGGTGTCCAGCAGCGGCTCGTCAAAGAGGAACATGGCGCAGATGCCCACCATGGTGGAGGCCGTCTTGATCTTGCCAGACCAGCCCGCGGCGATCACACGGCCGCCCTCTACCGCCACCAGCCGCAGCGCGGTGACGCCGAACTCCCGGACGATGACGATGAGCAGCGCCCAGCCGGGGAAGCGGCCCGACTCCACAAACCACAGCATGGCCGCCATGACCAGCACCTTATCCGCCAGCGGGTCCATGAATTTCCCGAAGTCGGTGATGAGGTTATGCTTGCGGGCGATGTAGCCGTCTGCAAAGTCGGTGATGCTGGCCAGAATGAACAGCACCAGGGCGATATATTGGCTGTATGGGAAGCGCAGATAGAGCACCACCAGAAACAGCGGGATCAGCACCACCCGCAGCAGCGTCAGCTTGTTGGCTGTATTCATTTACTGTTCCTCCGTTCTTTCCGGCAGTGTTCCGGCCCTCGTCTGTTCCAGCAGCCGGTCAAAGAAGGCCCGCTGGAACGCCACCCTGGAGCGCCACAGAGCCGTGGCCGTAGGGGTGGCCAGCTCCATTTGCTCCAGCTTCTCCAGTTGTGGCCCCAGGCCCTCCAGCCAGTTGAGCCGCTCCACAAGTGACATCTCATAAAAATTCCGAAAACGCAGACTATCGTAAATGCGAAAGACGTCAAAGCGGTCGATGTTGTCCGCATCCCCCACCGTTTCGGTGAAGGGGGTGCGGCGGCCCGGAAAGTCTGACCGGTCATCCACATGGATGGCAATGCCGTAGCAAATGTCCTCCACCGTCTGGCTATCCAGTCCCAGGGTGCTCAGGAAGGGGCGGGCGATTTTGGCGCCGTGGCGGCCGTGGTCGTTCCAGTTGTAATCCGCCGGAAAATCCGTCCCATAGCCCACGTCGTGGAGAAGGCACGCAATGGTCATGTGCTCCTCGTCCATGCCCTCGTTCCGGGCGATCTCCGCGCCGATCCGGGCCACCCGGATAGAGTGCTCCAGCCGGTAGGCCCCCTCCGCAGGATGGGCCCTGAAATACTCACACGCGCCCAGGCGCTCTCTCAAAAAATCCAGGGTCCGCTGTTCCCGGTCTGTCATGGCTGGGCCTCTCTCTCCTTTTCCCGCGCCTGGGCCTGTTCCCAGCTCCGGGGATATTTTTCCCGCATATACCGGGCAAAGGCCCCGTCCTCATGGAGAAGGCCATGCTCCAGGATGGTGACCGTCTCCGCCGCCTCCACCCAGGCAAGGCTCTCCGCCGTCATCTCCGAATAGCGCACGATCTTCAGCCTTCCCAGCCGCCCCTGCTCCAGCAGGGCCTCGTACACATCTGGGATGGGGGTCTCCTCCAGCACCGTCACCGCCCGGGGCGTCACATACTCGTTGGGGATGGCGGTGGCGGTCATGTCCGGACGGAAGGCGCAGCGGTAGAGGCTGGCCTTCTTGCCCCTGTAAATCTCCGCCAGGGCATCGGGAAAGTACTCCTCATAGTAGATCTGACCGGAGCGGGTATAGCCGTAGGTGTACTCGAAGTGCTTCACCCCGTACATCAGCGCCATGGGTAGGCTGGCGGTGAGGCAAACCTGCCGGGGCTTTCCGAAATATTGGGTGACGCTGGGCTGCAGCTCCCTCAGTCCGGCGGTAGGGGAAACATGGTAGAGGCAGTTCTCCCTCTCCCCGCTCATTCCTCGATCTCTCCTGTCATGTCCCCGTCCTCGGTGCCGGTGAGGCGCACCCGCACAAATTCCCCGGCAGGGACCAGTCCGGCGGCGGTGAAATAGACACGGCCGTCAATGTCGGGCGAGTCGGCATAGGTGCGCCCGGCGTAACAGCCCGCCTCGGCGTCAAATCCTTCGCACAGCACCTCCACCGTCTCCCCCAGGCGGCTCTCGTTCCACGCGTCCATCACCCGGGACTGGAGGTCCACCAGCAGCTCCACCCGGCGCTGGGCGGTGTCAGCGTCCACCTGGCCCTCCATCACGGCGGCGGGGGTGCCCTCCTCCGGGGAGAACTGGAAGATGCCCGCCCGCTCGATTCGCTCCTGGCGCAGGAAATCGCACAGCTCCTCAAACTCCGCCTCTCCCTCTCCCGGCAGTCCGGCGATGAGGGAGGTGCGCAGCACCAGGCCCGGGATGCGCTCCCGGAGCTTATGGAGCAGCGCCAGGATCTCCGCCTTGGTGCCCCGGCGGTTCATGGCCTTGAGAATTCCGTCATTGATATGCTGGAGGGGAATGTCGATATACTTGAGGATCTTCTTCTCCTCCGCAATCACGTCGATGAGCTCGTCGTCGAGCTCGTCGGGGTAGAGATAGTGAAGCCGGATCCAGTGGAAATCAAGTTTACATAATTCATTGAGCAGATCCGCCAGCCGGTGTTTTCCGTACAGGTCCACGCCGTAACGGGTGATGTCCTGGGCGATGACGATGAGCTCCTTCACCCCCCGGCCGGAAAGCCACCGGGCCTCCTCCAGCAGCGAGTCCATGGTGCGGCTGCGGTAGCGGCCCCGGAGGTAGGGGATGATGCAGTAGGAGCAGCGGTTGTCGCAGCCCTCGGCAATCTTCAAGTAGGCGGTGTAGGGCGGTGTGGTGAGCATGCGCCCCCCGTCCTCGATGGTGTGGTGGATGTCTCCGAAGAAGGTGGGCTGATCTCCCTCCATCACCGATGCGATGGCGGGCACGATGTCGGTATAGCTGCCGGTGCCCAGGATGCCGTCCACCTCGGGCAGTTCAGAGAGCAGTTCGTCCTTGTACCGCTGGGTCAGGCACCCGGCCACCAGCAGCTTGCCCAGCCTGCCCTCCTCCTTGAGCTGGGAGAGCTCCAGGATGTTGTCAATGGCCTCGCTCTTGGCCGAGTCGATGAAGCCGCAGGTGTTGAGCACCGCCACGTCGGCCCCATCGGGCTCGGCGGTGACGGTATGGCCCGCGGCGCGCGCCAGGTCCATCATCTGCTCGGTATTCACCAGGTTCTTGGCGCAGCCCAGGGAAATAAACGCTACTTTATAACTGCTCAAGGATCTCTTCTCCTTCTATCGCTTCTCTATTCGCTCAGAGTATGATGTACCGGCCCTCCCGGCGCGCCGGGCAGCGGGGGCTCTGGTCGGGGTAACCCAGGGTGATGGCGGCCACGAACTCCCCCTTGTCGGGGGCAAACCGAGCTCGCAGCTCCTCCCCCAGGCCCATGCGCTGGGGCGCCGACATCCAGCAGGAGCCCAGGCCCTTGTCCCAGGCGGCCAGCAGCAGGTTTTCAATGGCCGCCGACACGCTCTGCATGGCCCCGTCCCGGTCGGGATAGTCGACCTTGAGGAAGAAGGCCAGCACGCACACCGGAGCGCCCCCCAGGGAGGCGAGGAAATTCTCCGTCTCGGCCACCGTCTCCGGGTGCTTTGCAAACCGCTCCTTGAGCACCGGGCGGAAGGCGGTGACCACCTTGGCCATGATGGCCTTCAGGTCCGCCATATGCTCCGGCGAGCGCACCGCCACAAAGTGCCAGTGCTGGAGGTTGATGGCCGAGGGGGCGTAGCAAGCCGCCTCCAGCACCGCTCTCAGGTCTTCCTCCCGGATGGGTTCGCTCTTATACTTGCGCACGCTTCTGCGCTCCAGCAGGGCCTTCATGGTCTCCATGCTCATTCCTCCTCCATACCGTCGGCGTACCGCCCCAGGGCGGCCCGGATGTCCTCCCAATCAAAACCCCGGCGCAGCAGGGCGTCGGAGAGCCGCTTGAGCTCCCGGGGGTCAGGGCGCGTCCCCCGGAGACGGCGGCGCACAAAGGCGTCGATGGGTTCCTCAGCGTCCCCGGTCTCCTCCAGGGCCTCGTCCCACAGCTCCCGGGGCACCCCTCGCTTCCACAGCTCGTCGCGCACCCTGCGCTCCCCGTAGCCCTTGGCGGCATAGTGCCGGGCCACGGCGCGGGCATACTCGGCGTCGTTGAGGTACCCCAGCTCCGTGAGCCAGTCCGCGGCAGCCTCCGCCTGCTCGGCGTTCACCGGTTTCTTCTTCTCGTCCCGGGGCCGGGCAGTGAGCTTATCCACCAGCTCTTTGCGGGACATGCTCCGCCCCGTCACCAGAGTCAGGGCTTTCTCCCGCACGCTCCGCGCCTCCACCGCCCCCTCAAGGGCGGTGAGTTCCTCATCCGTGAGCTCCTTCCCGGTGTACAGGGCGAAGGAGACCACCTCGCTCTCCCCCACGCGCAGGATGGAGCCGTCCTCCAAATGGCACAGCCAGCGGCCTTCCACACGCGCCGATGGGGCGAGCTTTTCTATTTTCATTCCTCGCCGTCCTCAAAATCGTCGGCGGACACGTCCACCGCCCGGCCTGCGGCTTTGGCCGCCGCCTTGGCCTGGCTGGGCATGAGCTTATAGGCATTCTTGCGGATGTCGGCCTCCAGCTGATCGGCGATGTCGGGATTCTCCAGCAGGAACTTCTTGGCCGCGTCCCGGCCCTGGCCCAGACGCATGTCCCCCATGGCAAACCAGGAGCAGCTCTTCTGCACCAGGTCCAGCTTGGCGGCGATGTCCAGGATCTCGCCCACCTTGGAGATGCCCTCGCCGTACATGATGTCAAACTCCGCCTCCCGGAAGGGGGGCGCCACCTTGTTCTTGACCACCTTGGCCCGGGTGCGGTTGCCGATGATCTCGCTGCCGCTCTTGAGAGCCTCAATTCTTCTCACATCGATACGCACGCTGGCATAGAACTTCAGCGCCCGGCCGCCGGTGGTGACTTCGGGGTTGCCGTACATGACCCCCACCTTCTCCCGCAGCTGGTTGATGAAGATGACGATGCAGTTGGTCTTGCCGATGGCGCCGGTGAGCTTCCGCAGGGCCTGGCTCATCAGCCGGGCCTGGAGGCCCACGTAGCTGTCGCCCATCTCGCCCTCGATCTCCGCCCGGGGCACCAGGGCCGCCACGGAGTCCACCACCACCACATCGATGGCGCCGGAGCGGACCAGGGCCTCGGTGATCTCCAGGGCCTGTTCGCCTGTATCCGGCTGGGAGATCAGCATTTCCTCAATATTGACCCCCAGGGCTCTGGCATAGGTGGGATCCAGGGCGTGCTCCGCGTCCACAAAGGCCACCTCGCCCCCCCGCTTCTGGGCCTCGGCCACAATGTGGAGGGCCAGGGTGGTCTTACCGGAGGACTCGGGGCCGTAGATCTCCACAATGCGCCCTCTGGGCACGCCGCCGATCCCCAGGGCCAGATCCAGCGCCAGGGAGCCGGTGGGGATCACATCCACCTGGATGTCCTGGCTGTCCCCCAGGCGCATGATAGCGCCCTTGCCGTACATCTTTTCGATCTGCGCCATCGCAGACTCGATGGCCTTTTTCTTCTCACTGGAAGGCGCCGCCGTCGGGGACGGTGCCATGGGTTTCTTTGCCGCCATTGCTCTTTTCTCCTCTTACACTTTCCTTGCAGAATTCCTGCCTATCTCTCATTTTACCTGCGCATCAGTCCAAAAGATCGGACACTAAAGGGACTCCAGCAGGGTGCCGTAGACCACCCGCGGAATGCCGCCGGTGTCCTGGACCACGTTGATATCCCCGAAGCCGTTGGCCCGCATGAGGCGCAGCACCGTATCTGCCTGTCCGATCCCCACCTCGAAGTACAGCCGCCCGCCGGCCTTCAGGGCTTTGCGCCAGTTTTGGGAGATCGCGCTGTAGAAGTCATAGCCGTCCTCCCCCCCGCACAGGGCCTGATAGGGCTCAAAGTTTTTCACGGAGCGGTCCAGCGTCTCAATGTCCGCCCGGGGGATGTAGGGCGGGTTGCAGACGATGCAGTCAAACTCTCCGATGGCCGCCGCCGGCTTTTCCATGGCGTCCATCACCATCACCGACACCTGGCCGCCCAGCTGATTGCGGCGGATATTCTGCCGGCAGATGCGCACTGCCGCCTCGGAGATCTCCCCCAGCAGCACCCGGCACTGGGGGGCGTTAGACGCCACCGCCAGCCCC
>DVLB01000070.1 GCA_018715695.1 Candidatus Galloscillospira stercoripullorum | reverse complement strand
CTCCCTGGATGACTTCACCAGGCAGCTCGCTGTCCATAACCGCCGCTCCAACAACTTCCCTATGAGACCGCTTAACTGGTCCTCTCCTAACGAGTTCGCCGTCCAATATGTTTGACAAACCTACAAGGACGAGAGTCAGCTTTTTTATGTTTTTCTTGACGGTGCCGCCGCCAGAGGATAAAATAAAACGTTGGAAGATTATGAGATTCAAAAGAGGAGTGACCGGGATGACTTTGGGCTTTGACAACCGCAAATATCTGGAGACCCAGTCAGAACACATCATGAAGCGCATCGCGCAGTTCGGCGGCAAGCTCTACCTGGAGTTCGGCGGCAAGCTCTTTGACGACTACCACGCCTCCCGGGTCCTGCCCGGCTTTGAGCCGGACAGTAAGATCCGCATGCTCCTCCAGCTCAAGGAGGACGCGGAGATCATCGTGGCTATCTGCGCGGGCGACATTGAAAAGAACAAGGTCCGGGGGGACCTGGGCATCACCTACGACGCTGACACCCTCCGCCTCATCGACTCCTTCCGCTCCAAGGGCCTTTATGTAGGCAGCGTCACCATCACCCAGTACGCGGGGCAGCCCGCCGCCGACGCTTTCCGTCGCCGTCTGGAGGAGCTGGGCGTGCCCGTCTATCTCCACTACCCCATCGCCGGCTACCCCCACAACGTCTCCCTCATCGTCAGCGACGAGGGCTACGGCAAAAACGACTATATCAAGACCTCCCGGCCCCTGGTGGTGGTCACCGGCCCCGGTCCGGGCAGCGGCAAGATGGCGGCGTGCCTCAGCCAGATCTACCATGAGTACCGCCGGGGCATCCAGGCCGGCTACGCCAAGTTCGAGACCTTCCCCATCTGGAACCTGCCCCTCCAGCATCCGGTGAACCTGGCCTATGAGGCAGCCACCGCCGACTTAAACGACGTGAACATGATCGACCCCTTCCACCTGAGCGCCTATGGGGAGACCACGGTCAACTACAACCGGGACGTGGAGATCTTCCCCGTCCTGTCCTCCATGTTCGAGAAGATCACCGGTTCCTGCCCCTATAAGTCCCCCACCGACATGGGGGTGAACATGGCGGGCAACTGCATCTTTGATGACGAGGTGGTGTGCGCCGCCGCCCGACAGGAGATCATCCGCCGCTACTACACCGCCCTGTGCGAGCGCCGCCAGGGCAAGTGCGGCGACGAGGTGGTCTACAAGCTGGAGCTGCTCATGCAGCAGGGGCGGGTGGACCCCTCCATGCGTCCGGTCATCGCCGCCGCCGACGCGGTGGCCGCCGAAACCGGCGACCCCGCCGCCGCCATCCAGCTGCCCGACGGCACGGTGGTCACCGGCAAGACCACCGCTTTGATGGGGGCCTCCTCCTCCACCCTGCTCAACGCCCTCAAGGCCCTGGCGGGTATCCCCCACGAAAAGCACCTCATCTCTCCCCAGGCCATCGAGCCCATCCAGCTGGTCAAGGTGGCCAATCTGGGCAGCGTCAACCCCCGGCTCCACAGCGATGAGATCCTCATCGCCCTGGCCATCTCCGCCGCCACCGACCCCCTGGCCAAGCAGGCCCTGGACTGCCTGGGCCGTCTGCGGGAGTGCGAGGCCCACTCCACCGTCATCCTCACCCAGGCTGACGCCAACACCTACGCCAAGCTGGGCCTGCGCCTGACCTGCACGCCCCAGTACCAGACCAACAAGCTCTTCCACGGCTGAGCATCCTTCGCCGCCCCCGCCCTCCCCGGGCAGGGGCGGCTTTTTGCAAGCTTTTTCTTCTCTGCTTGCATTTCCCGCTTGACGGAGGCAAATTGCTGGAGTAAAATAGCTTGTATTTTTGATGCGGCACACCGGGGGCAAGGGCGTCCCGGGACAAGGGCGTCCCATGAGAATGGGAGGTTTTGTTATGGCAGTCAAATTCATCTTCGTCACCGGCGGCGTGGTCTCGGGTCTGGGCAAGGGCATCACGGCGGCCTCTCTGGGGCGGCTTCTCAAGCAGCGGGGCTTGAAGGTCAAGGTCCAGAAGCTGGACCCCTACCTCAACGTGGACCCGGGGACTATGAGCCCCTATCAGCACGGCGAGGTCTTCGTCACCGACGACGGGGCGGAGACCGACCTGGACCTGGGCCACTACGAGCGGTTCATCGACGAGAACCTCACCGTCCACTCCTCGGTCTCCTCGGGCCGGGTGTACTGGAACGTGCTGAGCCGGGAGCGCTCGGGCGACTATCTGGGGGGCACGGTGCAGATCATCCCCCACATCACAAACGAGATCAAAAGCCACATCTACTCCCTGGACACCCCGGATACCGACGTGGCCATCGTGGAGATCGGCGGTACCGTGGGCGATATCGAGTCCCAGCCCTTCCTGGAGGCCATCCGCCAGGTGGCTGCCGAGCGGGGCCGCCAGAACGTCATGTTCATCCACGTCTCGCTGATCGTCTCCATCCCCGGCTCCGGGGAGCTCAAGAGCAAGCCCACCCAGCACTCGGCCAAGGAGCTTTTAAGCCTGGGCATCCAGCCCGACGTGATCATGTGCCGCAGCGACTATCCGGTGCCCCGGGAGATTTTGGAGAAGATCTCCCTCTTCTGCAACATCCCCGTGGAAAACGCCATTCCCAACCTCACCGCCGACCTTCTCTACGAGGTGCCCCTCATGCTGGAGCGGGAGGGGCTGGCCGACGTGGTGGTGCGGCGGCTGGGCCTGATCTGCCACGCCCCCGATCTCACCGAGTGGGCCACCATGGTCCACCGGGCCAAGCACCCCAAGGGGGAGGTGGAGATCGCCCTGGTGGGCAAATACGTCTCCCTGCACGACGCCTACCTCTCGGTGGTGGAGGCCCTCACCCACGGAGGCATTGAAAACGACGTAAAGGTGTCCATCCGCTGGGTGGACTCGGAGACCGTCACCGACCAAAACGCCGCCGCCATCCTGGCCGGAGCCGACGGCATCCTGGTGCCCGGCGGCTTTGGCGACCGGGGCATCGAGGGGAAGATCTCCGCCATCCGGTACGCCCGGGAAAACGGCGTTCCCTTCCTGGGCATCTGCCTGGGGATGCAGATGGCGGTAGTGGAGTTTGCCAGGCACGTCTGCGGTCTGGAGGGGGCCCACTCCTCCGAGCTGGACCCCAAGACCCCCTACCCGGTCATTGACCTGATGGCCGACCAGGTGGGGGTCACCGCCAAGGGCGGCACCATGCGCCTTGGCAGCTACCCCTGCCTGCTTGCGGAGGGTACCCGCTCCCACGCCATCTACGGCACCGACCGTATCGACGAGCGGCACCGCCACCGCTACGAGTTCAACAACGCCTACCGGGAAGCCCTCACCGCCGCCGGGCTCTCCCTCTCCGGACTGAGCCCCGACGGCCACCTGGTGGAGATGGTGGAGCTGAGCGCTCATCCCTGGTTCGTGGCCTGCCAGTTCCACCCCGAGCTCAAAAGCCGTCCCAACAAGGCCCACCCCCTGTTCCGGGAGTTCATCAGCGCGGCCAAGACTCATCAGGCAAAGTAAAAGCCCTCTGCTCATAACAGCAAGAAGCGCCCGGCTGGCAAATGCCAGCCGGGCGCTTTTATGTACCCTTAGGGATAGGTGAGGAGCATGGTGTCGAACATCTGGAAGCTGGTCTCGTCCATGGTGTAGTAGCCGTCGTCGTCCAGGATCACCTGGATGACCAGGGAGTCCTCCTCCCCGTAGCCCATGGTGGGCAGCTTGCTCTTGACCAGGTCCACCACCCGGCGGTTATAGTCGTCGCTATACTCGCTCCGGAAGGCGGCATACTCCTCGTCGGTCATGCTGTCCACATCCACATCGGCGTAGTCGTCGTTGAAGGCCGTCATGAAGTCGGCCCACTCCTCGTTCACCTGGACGTGGATGTCCAGGGGCCGGAAGGTCACCTTCACGGCGTAGGAGCCGTCAGACTGCTCGGTGGCGGGCTGCACGGTGTAGCTGGAGTAGGAGTAGATGTCGGCGTGAAGGTCCACGATCTCCTGGTAGAGCTCATCGGAGACCTCCTCCAGGCCGTAGTAGTAGATAAAGTACTCCGTCTCCGTCTCCAGGCCGCCCCGGTAGGTCTCCTCCGCCTCGCTCTCGGTGATGTTCACGCTCTTGAGAAAGTCCGGGTCGAACACCCCCAGGTAGATCTCGTCCAGATTCCCCTGGACCAGATTGGTGGCATCCTCGGCGGTCACGCCTCGCTTGCCGCACCCCGCCAGCGCAAATGCCATAGCCGCCGCCAGGAGCAGTACGATCAAGGCCTTCCCTCGTCTCATACAGATCATCCTTTCTCTCTCCTTACAGACTCTTTATCCGCAGATGCGCACGATGGCCAGCGCATAGATCTTGGCGGCGGTGATCAGATCCGCCACCGAGATGTTCTCGTCGGCCCCGTGCATATTGGGTCTGGCCCCGGGCATCTGGCAGCCGCAGGCCACCCCGCCGGGGATGTCGTGGACGTAGGTGCCGCCGCCGATGGCCAGGGGCTTGGCGCCGCGCTCTCCGGTGTAGGTCTCGTAGCACTCCAACAGGGTGCGCACAAAGGGGGAATCGGCGCTGACGCAGTGGACCTCCGTCATCCCGGCGTCCCCCGTCACGGCGATACCGTAGCGCCCCAGGCTCTTCTCGCAGGCGCGGGCACAGTTATCCTCGTTGGCGCAGATGGGGAAGCGCACGTCGAACTTAGCGGAAAAGCCCGTCTCACACAGCTTCATGATGGCCAGGTTGAGGGTCAGCTCGCCCGACTCCTCATCGGCCTGGGCGATGCCCAGGGCCTTGCCCCGGGTGTCACCGTGGGGGAAGAGGGCGTGCATGGCGGTGATGGCCGCCGTGCTGCCGCAGTCGGCCAGGGGCAGGGCGGAGAGGACCTCCAGCAGGGCGGTGATGGCGTTGTTGCCCTCCTCGGGGCTGGCGGCGTGGGCGTTGGTGCCCTTGCAGGCCACTCGCCAGTCCGTACCGCTGCCCTCCAGGGTGAAGGCGGCGCCGGTAGCCGCCGCGGCGGCCACGGCCTTCTCCAGCGCGGCCTTCTCCACGCCGGCCACCTGGGCCCATGCCTCGGGGGGCACCACGTTGGTGCGGAAGCCTCCCTCCATGGCCGTCACCCGGGGCAGCGCGCCGCTCACATCCCAGGACGCGCCGAAGTCGGGGTGGTAGTGCCCCTTCTCCACGTTGATGACGGGGAAATCCGCGTCAGGCGTGAAGGTGTGGGGGGCGTAGGGGTGGGTCTTGTAATAGTAGGCGATGTCGGACGAGCCGCTCTCCTCATCGGTACCCAGAATGAGCCTGACGCTCTTCTTCAGGGGGACACCCAGGTCCTTTACCGCCTTCATGGCAAACAGGGCGGCCATAGCGGGGCCCTTGTCGTCGGCCACACCCCGGCCGTAGAGCACGCCGTCTACCACCTGGGGCTCGTAGGGTCCGGCCTTGGTCCAGCCGGTGCCCTCCCCCACCACGTCCATATGGGCCAGAATATGCACTCCGTCGTCCTCCTGACCCAGGCGGGCGGTACCCACATAGCCGTCCACGTTCTCGGTCTCAAAGCCCAGCTCTCCGCAGAGCTTCAGCGCCTCCTCCAGGGCCCGGGCGGGGCCCTCTCCAAAGGGCATGCCGGGCTGCGCATCTCCCCGGACGCTGCGGATGGAAACCAGCCGCTTCACCGCGGCCACCAGCTCCTCCGCCGCCTCCGGACGGTCAAAATACTGCTCGATCTGATCCCTTACCATGGTGCATCCTCCTTACGGCACACCGCTGAATTTACCCCATTGTAACCGATTCCGAAGCAAAGCGCAAGCCCTCGGAAAAAAGCCGCCCCGGACGGTACACGTCCGGGGCGGCAAAGAGAGGGCATATTTCAGCGGGCCAGAGGGAAGAAGTTGGTGTCGGTGACGAAATTGGACACGCTGTAAAGCACAAAGCACATGTCAATGTCGTTGTCGGCAAGATACTGGGCCACGCTGTTGCGGTTGTAGCGCAGGTCAATGAGGTGGATCTCGGAGAAGTGCTGGGTGAGGAAGGGCACCAGGGAGTCGGTGTAGGAATCCCGGACGATGGCGATCTTGGGCCCGTCCACGTTGGGGTTCTCGATGACAGCCAGAGACTGGTTGCCGCCCATGAAGAAGGTGTACTTGTCCTTGATCTCCAGCTTCTCCCAGGCATACAGCCGGCCCTCCTCGGGCTCACCGGTGAACCAGGAGGTCACCTTCACGCCGGGGTCGGGGACGTAGATGTCGATGCAGTCGGGCTCCACCCAGCGCACGCCGGAGGAGGAGAAGGTGGTGCCATAGAACTCCTCGCTCACCGTCTGCTTGGTGAGGCTGTCCAGGGGCACGCTCTCCATGCCCAGGGCCTCCATCATGGCCACATAGCCGTAGTAGGCGCCCAGGCTGGTCCAGTGGTGGTCAGTGCGGTAGTAGATGTCCTCATCCCGGTGGTCCCAGAGGATCTGATAGCTGTCATAGTAGTTGGCCTGGGTGCGGCCGGCGATGTCGTCGATGACCGCCTTCTGGTCGGCGTTGGGAGCCCCCTCGGGCAGCCGGTCGGCCCAGATGGACACCGAGCCGGGGATCAGGGAGAGGTAGACGGGCACGTCGGTGAGCTCCACCAGCTTATCCAGATAGGTGAGGTTGGTGGTCACCCGCTGGGCATTGGGCTCGTCAAACCGGGTGATGAGGGTGCCCTTGTCGCAGAAGTAGACGTTGTTGTTCTCCTTCTTGCCCAGCATAAGCTCGGTGGCGGCCTTGAGGCCCACCCAGCCGTCCCGCAGGGGGAACTGGTCGTTGAGGTAGGTCTCAAACTGGCTCATGAACTCGCCGGTGAAGAAGTCACCGCTCTGGTCGATGGGCCAGGCCAGCTTAAAGTCCTCGGCCTCCAGCTTGGGCAGCTGCTGGAGGTTTCGGTTTTCAAGCTCGGAGAAGGTCTTGTCCGGGGAGATGGCCCCCACCACCATGAACAGGGCCAGGAAGCCGCAGAACAGGGCACTGATGAAAATGCTGTACTTTTTCGACATGGCGTTTCCCTCCTTAGAAGCGGAAATAGATGAAGGTGTTGTAGGTGCCGTCCACCAGGTAGGCGGTGGACAATATGAGCGCCAGAAGCATGAGCACCGGGAAGATCACCCGGCGGGCTTTTCCGGGGAGCTTGTGCCAAACGGTCTTGGCCAGGGGGGTGGCTCCCAGGATACCCAGGATGAGCACCAGGGCAAAGCTCTTGAGGTAGTAGAGGAAGTGGCTGTCCACCAGCCCCGCGCCCATGCCGAACATGGCCCTGAGGTAGTCGCCCATGGCGGAGAAGTCCTCCACAGCGAAGATGGCCCAGCCCACCAGGATCACCAGCAGGCCGTAGATATGGCCCACCCAGCCGGGCGCCTTGTCCAGGTACTTCTTGAGCACCAGCCGCTCCACGGCCAGCCAGAAGAAGTAGTAAAGGCCCCAGATCAAAAAGTTCCAGCTGGCTCCGTGCCAGATGCCTGTGGCCGCCCACACCACCAGGAGGTTGAAGAGCAGGCGGGGAGTCCCCACCCGGTTGCCGCCCAGGGGAATATAGAGATAGTCCCGGAACCAGTTGCCCAGGGAGATGTGCCAGCGCCGCCAGAACTCGGTGGCGGACTTGGAGAGGTAGGGGTAGTTGAAATTCTCCAGGAATTCAAAGCCCAGCATCTTCCCCAGGCCGATGGCCATATCGGAGTAGCCGGAGAAGTCGAAGTAGAGGTGCAGGGCGAAGGCGATGATGCCCAGCCACGCGCCCAGGAAGCTGAGCTCATCCCCCGGCGTGGCCTGGTAGATCTTCCAGAGCTGGCTGAGGTTATCGGCCAGGAGCACCTTTTTCGCAAGGCCCAGCACAAACCGCTGCACGCCCTGGGCAAATTTCTCCACATTGCAGGTGCGCTCTACCAGCTGGTCGTCCAGGTCCTTGTAGCGGACGATGGGCCCGGCGATGAGCTGGGGGAAGAGGGTGACGAAGGTGCCGAAGGTGACGATGTTGCGCTGCTCCCTGGCATCCCCCCGGTAGACATCAATGGTGTAGCTCATGGTCTGGAAGGTGTAGAAGGAGATACCGATGGGCAGCTCCAGACCCAGCTGGGGCATGAAGTTCAGTCCCACAGCGGAGAGAGACGCGGCGATGAAGTCCCAATACTTGAAGAAGAACAGCAGCGCCAGGTTGCAGATCACCGAGGACACCACCGCCCCCTTGGCCCCCCGCAGGTTGCCCTTGTTCTTGCAGCGGGTGACCAGCATGCCGTGGGTGTAGTCGATGGCGATGGAGGCAAACATGATGACGATATATACCGGCTCGCCCCAGCCGTAGAAGATGAGGCTCACCACCAAGAGCACCAGGTTGCGCAGCTTCAGGGGAACGATATAGTAGAGTGCCAGGGTGATAACCAGATAGAGAAACAGGAACAGCGTGCTGGAAAAGACCATTCTTCCACCTCTCACTTCATATCATGCGGGTCCGGCGGTTCTCCGCTGGGCCCGCATGATAAGTATACCCGAAATTGCTTATTTTGTATAGCTGTTGAAGATCTCTACCACTTCGTCGGCATTCTCCGCGATGCAGAAGAGGAGATAGTCGCCGTTGATGACGATCTTATAGTTTTCCACCAGCTCCACAGTGCTGGGGTACAGGCCGCCGCCCTTCAGGGCCTCCACCCGGGACTCGCAGGCGGCCTTGACCGCGTCGGCGCGGCCGGGGGTCACCTTGGCGATGAGGAACTCGGTGACGTTGGCGCTCATGAGGGGCATCTTGGCCACGAACTCCACCAGGTCGGCCTCAGCGTCCATACCGTAGAGATCGGTGAGCAGGAGGCTGTCCATATCCATCAGGTCGGGCTGCTCGCCAGCGTCCTCGATGGCGGCCCAGATGTCGCTCACGCTCACGTCGCCGCCGGGCGCCTCGCTGGGCTCCTCAGTGGGCTGGGGCTTCTCGGAAGGCTTTTCAGTGGGCTTGGGAGTGGGGGAGGGAGTGGAGTCGGGGGTAGGAGCAGGAGTGGCTTCGGTATCGGGCTCCTCGGAGGGCTGCTCGCTGGGCTCTTCAGTGGGCTCCTCAGTGGGAGTCTCGGTGTCCGAAGGCTGCTGGCTGGGCTCCTCGGTGGCGGGCGGAGTGGTCTGGGGGTCTTCACCGTCGGAGGGGGTGGAGGTGCAGGCGGTCAACATGGACAGAGACATAACGCCGGCCAGAGCCAGGGCGATCCATTTCTTATTCATCACGTGGGATTCTCCTTTTTCTATGATTTGCGCTTCCTTTTTGGGAAGTCTTTCTCTTAGACGGTGCCTTTGCGCAAAAGTTCCACAGAAAAGGAGAAAGAAAAAAAATCCGGGGAGACGTGTTCGTCTCCCCGGAGCTGGGGTCTCATTCAGACGGTCTTGTTCACGGGGGTGCCGCAGCTGTCGCAGAAGCGGCTCTCCGGGGAGAGGGTCTTGCCGCAGTTGGGACAGACCACGGCGCCCTGGCCCTCCTCCGCGCCGATCTGGGAGAGCTGGGCCTTGAGCTCCTCCACTTCGGTCTCAATGGCGCGGATCTGCTCCAGATCCTCCCCCAGGCTCTCCACCGTCAGGGTGCCCGCCTTCCAGCTCTGGTAGCACTTGGCGCCCAGGGCGGCCTGGGCACTCTCCTGCCTGCGCTGGGCGGCGGCGATGGCCGACTTGGTACGGGCCGTCTCAGCCAGGTTCTCCGACTTGGAGCTCACCACGGCGATCCCCTGGTCCACCTTGTTCATCAGCTTGTCGAGAAAGTCCATCTGTCTGCTCCTTTCTTTCTCCGCCCGGAGGCGGGCATTGACATTTTTTCAGTTCCCCGCTTATGTATGGAGGCTGGCGATATACTGCCGGGCGGTGCGGGGGGTCTTGCCCGGATGGCGCACCTCGAACTGGGCCGCGCCTGCGCGCAGGGTCTCCCGGTCCAGCGCGATCCCCTGCCGCCGGGCCATCTGCTCGGCCATGTCCAGGTATTCCGCCTGAGTGAGGGTCTGGTAGAGGATGCGCAGGCCGAACCGCTCGGCCAGGGAGGTCTTCTCGTTGATGGTCTCGTTGCGGTCCACCTCGTCCCCCGCCCGGTCGGAGAAGGTCTGCCGCACCAGGTGGCGGCGGTTGGAGGTGGCGTATACCGCCACGTTGTCCGGTCTGGGCTCCAGTCCGCCCTCCAGGATGGTCTTGAGCACCGAGTAGGTCCTGTCATCCTGGTCGAAGGCCAGGTCGTCGATGAAGAGGATGAACTTCTGCCGCCGGTGGCCCAGCATCCGGATGAGCTCCGGCATGTCCCCCAGGGCCTCCTTCTGGACCTGGATGAGCCGCAGGTCCTCAAAGCCGGGGATGGTGATGAGGCTCTTGACGGTCACCGACTTGCCGGTGCCCGGCTCGCCATAGAGCAGCACGTTGTTGACCGGCTTGCCCGAGAGCATGGCCCGGGTGTTGGCGATGACCGCCTCCCGCTCCCGCTCGTAGCCCACCAGGTCCTCCCCGCCGAAGCAGTCGGGCTTCTCCACCGGACGCAGCTTCCCTTCCTCCCAGAGGAAGGCCCGGTACTTGGCAAAAAGTCCCGCTCCCCAGCGGCGGTAGAACTCCGTCAGGCTCTCAAAGGTGAAGGGGGGCTCCCCCGTCCACCGGGGCAGCCGCTGCGCCGCCGGGGCCTCCTCAGCACTCAGCAGGGCGGCGATGGCCGCCGTCACTTCGCCCCAGTCAAGCCCCGCCAGAGTGCGGAAGGTCTCCACGTCCCGCGCGGCGGCTTCCTCCAGGACCGGATCGGCCTCCCCCCGCTCCACGAGCAGAGGGTAGGGGGCCTCCTCATAGCGCAGCGCGTACCACAGATAGTCCCCCAGGGTGGCAAAGCCGGCGCGATGCAGGGTGTAGAACACTCCGGCACAGCACTCCAGCGCCTGTTCCCCCTCTCCCCGCGCCAGGGCGGAGAGCAGCTTTTCCACCTGCACCATGACCGGCGCGGCAGTGATGTTTCCATAGGCCGACGTGGCCAGCAGCGAAGCGCGCAGCGCGTTCACATTCACGGCAAATCCCCATTTCTCTTCTGTCTTG
>DVLB01000069.1 GCA_018715695.1 Candidatus Galloscillospira stercoripullorum | reverse complement strand
GACCCACTGCTTAGAAGGCAGTTGCTCTATCCACCTGAGCTACAGGCGCGTATGGAGCGGGTGATGGGAATCGAACCCACGCGACCAGCTTGGAAGGCTGGGATTCTACCATTGAACTACACCCGCATGGGAGCTGACATTTTGGAAATGTCAGCCCTGATATGATAGCACAGGGGAAAAATTCTGTCAATGCTTTTTTTGCACTATCTTGGGAGAGCTTAGCCCCAAAGCGCGTCAGGGTAGAGTCCGCCCTCCGTCATGGAGGCGATGGCCGCCACCACCTGGGGCTTATCCGCCTGATAGGTCACCCCGTACCACTTGTCCGCGCTGCGCAGCACCTTCACCCGGGCCTTTTCCTCGGCGATGAGGGAACTCACCACTCCAGGCAGGAAGTACTCTGCCTTGAGCGGATCGGCCGCGAGAGCCCCATCCAAAAAAGCGGGGAACCGGGCCCACGCCTCATCCAGAAAGCTCCGGGTAAAGCCCCAGAGGTTCATGGACACGATGGTCTCCCCGGACAGCTCCGTCCAGGTCTGCCCATTATCCTCGGTGTACCGGGGCCCAGCAGGTGTGCTCTCAATATGGGTGCGCTCGGTAATGGCGGTGAGCAGGCCGTCCGCCGTCTCCTCGCACACGCCCCGGGCTACATGGCCGTTCTCGGTGACGGTGTTCTTGAGCTGGTAGCCCACCATGGCATACTCGTACCGCTCTCCGTCAGGATGATCGGACAGGTAGCGGTAGATCTCCCGGAAGGCCTGGGGGCCGTAGTAGTCGTCGGCATTGATGACGGCGAAGGGACCCTTTACCACCTCTCGGGCGGAGAGCACCGCCTGGGCCGTGCCCCAGGGCTTGACGCGCTCTTCGGGCACCGCGTACCCCTCCGGCAGGTCCTCCAGACGCTGGAAGGCGTACTTTACGTCCATGCCCCGGGCGATGCGGTCCCCTACGGCGGCCTTGAACTGCGCCTCGATCTCCGGCTTGATGACGAAGACCACCGTCTCAAAACCGGCCCGGCGGGCGTCATAGATGGAGTAGTCCATGATGACCTGGCCGTGGCCGCCCACGGGGTCAAGCTGCTTGAGTCCGCCGTACCGGCTGCCCATGCCGGCGGCCATGACCACAAGAACGGGTTTTGTCATTTCCCTTGCCTCCTCAGAGCAAAATCACGCCGGCGGCGCGACAGGCGTCCAGGGTCTCCTGGTCCCAGACGCTGGCCTGGACCTCGCCGATATGGGCCTTGCCCAGCAGGAACATGGAAAGCCGGGACTGGCCGATGCCGCCGCCGATGGTGAGAGGCAGCTTGCCCTCCAGGAGCATCTTGTGGAAGGGAAGGGCGCGGCGGTCGTCACACCCGGCGATGGTGAGCTGGGCGTCCAGGGACTCGGGGGAGACCCGGATGCCCATGGAGGAGATCTCAAAGGCGTGGCCAAGCACGCCGTTCCACAGCAGAATGTCGCCGTTCAAGTTCCAGTCGTCGTAGTCAGGGGCGCGTCCGTCGTGGGGCTTGCCCGACTTGAGGGCTCCGCCGATGCCCATCAGGAAGGTAGTGGGGTGATCCTTCACCCAGGCGTCCTCCCGCTCCTTGGGGGAGAGGTCGGGCCAGAGGTCCTCCAGATCCTGGGTGGTGACGAAGGAGACCTCCGTTTCCACCGAGGGCAGGGCGGTGAGCTGGGGGAAGACCGAGCGCAGGGTGTCCTGGGTCTGGCGGACACAGGTGACGATGGCGCGCACCGTGTCCTTGAGGAAGTCCACCGTGCGGTCCCGGGGGGCGATGACCTTCTCCCAGTCCCACTGGTCCACATAGACCGAGTGGATATTGTCGGGCAGCTCGTCCCGGCGGATGGCGTTCATGTCGGTGTAGAGCCCCTCGCCCACGGAGAACTGGTAGCGATGGAGGGCCATGCGCTTCCACTTGGCCAGGGAGTGGACCACCTGGGCGTCCCGGGCGGCGGCGGGGATGTCAAAGGAGACCGGGCGCTCCACGCCGTTCAAGTCGTCATTGAGGCCGGTGGAGGCCTCTACAAACAGGGGGGCGGATACCCGGCGCAGGTGGAGGGCTCCGCACAGACTGTCTTCAAACAGCCGCTTCAAAAGGCCGATGGCCTTCTGCGTATCATACAGGTTGAGGCAGGGGGCGTACCCCTGGGGAATGACGGTCTTTTCCATAGCTCCACGCTCCTCACGGTCAGTTTGGGTAAGCGATTTGTTCCATTATAGCCCGAGGATAGGTCAAAATCAAGGCGGAGACTGTCCTCAGCCGGCTAGATTTGCAGGGAAGCCGGAGCTGGTGAGGATGCTGCCGTCAGGGAGGACCCACAGGCACTCCACGCCCTCCAGGGACTCCGTAAGGGCCAGACCCTGCTCCGGCGGCAGGGTGAACAGGGCGGTGGAGAGCGCGTCAGCCAGGCCCGAGTCCGTGGTGAGCACGGTCACCGACGCGCAGTAGGCGGCGGGGAAGAGGGTGTCCGGGTCGATGATATGGTGGTAATTCACCCCATCCACGGTGTAGTAGCGCTGGTAGTCCCCGCTGGTCACCAGGGAAGCGCTGTCCAGAGACACCGTCCACAGGTAGGCCTGGGTATTGTGCGGGTCCTGGACCCCAATGGTCCAGCCGCCGCTCTCCGGCGCGCCCACGGCCCGCACGTTGCCGCCCACGCTCAAAAGCAGGGGCTCCGATCCATTTTCCTCCAGAGAGCGGCACACCTGCTCGGCGGCGTAGCCCTTGGCGATGGCCCCCACGTCCAGCCGTAGCTCCGGATCGGCCAGATAGACGGTGGAGGCCTCCTCGTCGATGATCACGTCAGAGAGGTCGGTGTGCTCCCCCGCTTCCTCCAGAAGCTCCATGGGCGGGAGCTGGGCGCTGTCCGGGTCGGAGAGGCCGGCCTCACGGTAGTCGTGCCACACGGAGAGCACCGACCCCATGGCTATGTTCATCCGCCCGTCCGTAAGGGCGTAGAGCTCCTTTGCCCGGAGCAGCAGGCCGATGATCTTTTCGTCCACCTCCACCGGGGCCACCCCGGCGTTATCGTTGACGGTTTTGAGGTTGTTGAGACCCTCGTAGTCGTTGTAGATGTCGTAGAGCCGGTGGTAGGAGAGCAGCTCATTGTGGATGGCGCGGGCCTCCTGGGAGAAGGCGGTCTCGTCCCCCCGGTAGGCCACCACGGTGGTCACTGTGTCAAAAAGATCGAGATAGGTGGTCTCGCACCGGCGCGCCTTGGCCGCACAGGCGGAGAGGCTCAGGAGCAGCAAAGCGGCGATGGCCGCTGAGAACAGTTTTTTCATGGGGTCCTCCCGTCGCTCAGAGTGGCAACAGTGTAGCAGAAACGGGGGGAAAATGCAATCGGCGGGGGGAGCGGGGAGAAAAATTTGGCAGGGCGGACGGCGGAAAAGAGGTTTACATAAGCAGGGAGGGCGTGGTAGAATAGACAAAAATCGACCGCCCGTGAGGGCGGGAAAGGACGGACCCATGAAGAGAAGGAAAAACCTGTCGCAGCGGCTATGCGCCGGGTGCCTGGCCGCGGCCCTGGCCCTGGGCGCGGTGCCTGCTGCCCTGGGGGCGGAGGAGCTGACTGCCCCGGAGACGTCTGCTATTTTTGCTGACGTGCTGCCGGAGAGCCCTTATGCCCAGGCGGTGGCGTATTGCTATGAAAACGGCCTGATGAACGGAGTGTCCCAGACCCTCTTTGCGCCCGAGACGGCCATGACCCGGGCCATGATGGTGCAGCTGCTGTGTAACCTGATGGACGGTCAGGCGTCGGGGGAGAGCAGCTTTACCGACGTTACCTCCGGAGCCTGGTACGCCGCCGCCTTTGCTTGGGCGGAGGAGGCGGGCATCGTCCAGGGCAGCGGCGGCGCCGCCCGGCCCGGTGACCCCATCACCCGCCAGGAGGCGGCCACCCTGCTGTGGCGCTGCCTGGGCCAGGAAGAGTGGGAGGGGGAGGCCCCCTTCCCAGACGCGGGGGACATCTCCTCCTGGGCCGCCCAGGCGGTGGCCTGGTGCGCCGGGGAGGGGCTGCTCACGGTGGAGGCAGAGGAGCCCTTCCTTCCCCGGACGAGCACCCTGCGCTGTGAGGCGGCGGAGCTCATCATGGAGGTGGACCGCTACCTGAAAGCGGAGATTCCCGACAACGATCTCTCCGTCCCGGAAAAGCCCTCCGCGCCTGAGGAGATCCCGGAGCCCGAGGAGTCGCAGGACCCGGAGGAGGCGGTCCCGCCCCTTCAGATCGGTCCTGAGCCGGGCGTGCTGCTGCCCAACCCCTACGACCCTGATGGCTTTGTGGTGGAAAACGGCTTCCTTACATACAACGGCCCAGGCGTGGTGAGCCGGGTGGGCATCGACGTGTCCACCTACCAGAAGGACATCGACTGGGCCAAGGTGGCCGAGGCCGGGGTGGAATTCGCCATGCTCCGGGTGGGCTACCGGTGGTATACCCAGGGAGGCATCTACATGGACAACACCTTCCTTTATAACATCGAGGAGGCGCTGAAAAACGGCATCGAGGTGGGGATCTACTTTTTCTCCCAGGCGGTGACCGAGGAGGAGGCGGTGGAGGAGGCCAGACAGACCCTGGAGTGGATCGAGGGGTACGACGTGACCTTCCCGGTGGTCTTTGACTGGGAGCGCATCAGCGTCTCCGGCTCCCGCACCCGCACCATCGACGGCCAGTCCATCACCAACTGCGCCCGGGCCTTTTGTGAGACCATCGCTGCCGCCGGTTACACCCCCATGACCTACGGCAGCCCCAGCAAGATCGGCGTGGACCTCTACCTGGATCAGGTCACCGAGTGGCCATTCTGGCTGGCCCACTATACCACGGGGTGGGTCCCCAGCGGTTTTGCCTATGCCCACCAGATGTGGCAGTACACCAGCCAGGGCCGGGTCCCCGGCATCCAGGGCAACGTGGACATGAACATTTTCTTTACCCTGCCGGAATAATATTGAGGGCAAATGAGAGCGGAGTGCGGACAAAAGTCCGCACTCCGCTGAGGCTGTCGATAAACCCTCCTGACCAAAGGATTCGGAGGGAAAGATAGTGTGAAAGAAAACCGTCAGGGTTGTCTTTCGCGTCTGATCAAAACACTTTTTGAAACTTTTGGGAAGTTTCAAAAAG
>DVLB01000068.1 GCA_018715695.1 Candidatus Galloscillospira stercoripullorum | reverse complement strand
AAAAAATACAAGTACGGGAGATAAATTTCCCGTACTTGCGTATCAAAAAATATTATCAATAGAAATGATAAATCCGAACACATTACCCACCTGGATAATGTAGTTCGGATTATCATTGTTTGGTCCGAGTGGGGAGACTCGAACTCCCGGCATCTTGCTCCCAAAGCAAGCGCGCTACCAACTGCGCTACACCCGGTTATGGAATTTTTGGCCGTGCAGAAAGGGCAGGAAAGACTTTTTTGCACAGCGATTAAAAGCGAGCTCACCTATTATACCGGAATCTGCCGTGCTTGGCAAGAGAAACGAGGGAAGATGATCTCAATTTGCCGCAGGGGCTCCGGCACGGCGGGCACAAACGGGCTGCCCGGGGTCAAGGGCAGCCCGTTTGTGCGCAGAAGATATGGACACGGTCCCCGCGTTATGGCTGCTTTTTCCCCTGGGAGCTATACCGACGAAGGTTTACCACAAGGGCGACGATCCAGACGATGGCACAGAGAATATCCAGGAGAAACAGGAACACCGAGGTGTCATAGACCCGGTATATCACATCCAGGACGGCCCGGACGGACCATACGACGGCACAGAGGGCCAGAAGCACCGACACAAAGAGATTTGCTTTTTTCATAATATCCTCATTCCTTCATGCCGCCGCAGGGCGCGGCAGTATCTTACTTACTTCCGCTGGGGAAGAAGGGGGCCAGGGCGGCGGCCACGCCGCTCACCGGCATGGTCTGGAGCAGGACCTTGCCCGGGCCGGTCACCACGGTATTGAACAGCCCCTCGCCGCCAAAGAGCACGTTCTTAACGCCCTTCACCGTCTGGATGCCGATGGTGCAGCTGGCGTCACACATGGCCAGGTTACCGGTGTCCACCACGATGCTCTGGCCGGCGGCCAGCTCATACTCCACGGCGTATCCGTCGATCTCCACAAAGGCGATGCCGTTGCCGGAGAGCTTCTGCATGATGAAGCCCTCGCCGCCGAAGAAACCGGCGCCGGCCTTTTTCTGGAAGAAAACAGAGAGCTCCACGCCCATTTCCGAGGCCAGGAAGCCGCTCTTCTGGACCACCACAGGCCGGTCCGGCCGGACTTCCACCGCCCGGATGGCGCCGGGGAAGCTGGAGCCGAAGGCGATCATACCGGGGCCGCCCTGGGCGGTATAGATATTCTGAAAGATGGATTCCCCGGAGAACATACGCCCGAAGGCCTTGCCCAGGCTGCCGCCGCTGGTGGACATGTTCATGTTGGGACTCATCCAGACCATAGAGCCCCGTTCCGTGAGCATGGACTCGCCGTTTTCAAGGTTGCAGATGACTGCGGGCATGGGTTCGCCAACGATCTGGTATTTCATACGATTCCCTCCCAAGATGAAGATAGAGCCGTTGCCGGCCTGTCTTTATGATACTGTGCTTTGGAGAAAAAGACAATAAAAAATTCGACTTTGGGAGCATCTTATGATAAGATGAGGGCAACCAGAACAACAGGAGGAATATCCCCCATGCGAATGAGAAAGAAGCCCAACCTGCAGCCCCGTATGGCGCGCTGCGCCCAGCGACTGATCCCCGACCCGGAGAACCACCGGGGGCACTGGCGAGAGCTGCTGCCCGGCTGCCGGGAACTGCGGCTGGAGCTGGGGTGCGGCAAGGGCCGCTTCACGGCGGAGACGGCGGCGCGGGAGCCGGACGTGCTCTTTATCGCCGTGGAGCGGGTGCCCGACGCCATGATCATCGCCGTGGAGCGCGCGGCGGCCATGGGCCTTGACAACGTGTTTTTTGTGGACGGCGACGCCGCGGCGCTGGAGAAGTACTTTGAAAGCGGCGAGGTGGACCGCATCTACATCAATTTCTGCGATCCCTGGCCCTCCAACCGGCACGCCAAGCGGCGGCTGACCCACCGGGACTTCCTGCTGCGCTACCGCACGGTGCTCGCCGACGGGGGAGAGATCCACTTCAAGACCGACAACCGGGACCTTTTCGAGTGGTCCCTGTTCCAGTTCCCCAAGGCGGGCTACGCCCTGTCGGAAGTGACCCGGGACCTGCACGCCGGGGGGATCCAGGGCGTGATGACCGACTACGAGGAGAAGTTCCACAACCTGGGCACCCCCATCAACCGGTGCGTGGGCACCAAGGAGGCCATGGCGCAGGTCCCCGTGCTGGAGGGTCTTGCGCGCCGCCTGGAGGGCTGGGAGGTCCGAGCGGTAGGGGAGGAGGACCTGGAGGAAGTGCTCTCCCTGCTGGAGAGCAACGGGGAGTATGGCGCCCTGTGGGCCGAGAGACCGTCCCTGGACACGCTGCGGCGGGACCTCTCCGCCCTGCCGCCCCGGTGTGAGCCGGAGCAGAAGCACTATGTGGCCCTCCGGCGGGAGGGCAAGGTGCGAGCGGTACTGGACTGGGTGGAGGACTACCCCAGAGCCCACACCCTGTGGATCGGCCTTCTGATGGTGGAGGGGAGCGCACACCGCCAGGGCGTGGGCCGGATGGTGGCAGAGGCCCTGTCCGCCGCCGCCGGAGAGGCGGGGATGGACAAGCTGCGCCTGGGCTGCCTGAAAGAAAACGAGCAGGGCCGCGCCTTCTGGAAGGCTTTGGGCTTCCGGGATGTCCGGGAGGGGAAGACCCTGGACGGCGGGAACGCGGTATGGATCATGGAGCGGCCGGCGCAGGAGCAGCCGGAAGAATAAAGAGACAAAAAAGCGGGGCCTTCGGAAAAACCGAAGGCCCCGGATTTTTTTTTCGTTTACAGGGGCAGCAGCACCCGGTAGATCATGAGGAAGTGGGCGATGGAGCCCAGGACGATGAACACATGGAAGATCTCATGGCAGCCGAAGCGGGGATTGTTCCGGCCGGGCCACTTCAGGGCGTAGAGCACGCCGCCCACGGTGTAGAGCACGCCGCCGGCCACCAGCCACGCCAGGCCCCGCACGCCCACGGTCTGGAGAAGGGGATAGACGGCGATGACCGACATCCAGCCCATGGCGATATAGATGGTGGAGGTGAGGGCCCGGGGGCAGTTGATCCAGAAGATGCTCATGAACGCCCCGGCCACGGCCAGAGCCCAGATTACCCCGAAGAGAGACCAGCCCCAGGGGCCCCGGAGGGCGGTGAGGCAGATGGGGGTATAGGTGCCCGCGATGAGCAGGTAGATGGCGGTATGGTCATACTTGCGCAGGGCGATGCGGCCCCGGACCGAGGTGTTGACGCAGTGATAAAGGGTGCTGGCGGTATAGAGGCCGATCATGCTCAGACCGTAGATGGTGAAGGAGACCATCTTCCACACGTCGCCCCCCGTGAGCAGGGTCTTGGCCAGGAGCAGCACGGTGCCCACCAGAGCCAGCACCGCGCCAAAGCCGTGGGTGATGGCGGACCAGGGGCGCAGACCGTCATAGGGGTCCCGGCCCTTCTCCTCCGGCCTGCGGCGGCGGGGCAGAGCGTTTTCCCAGCTGGGGAGGGAGGGGTTGTCATAGGGGCTCATGATATTATCCATAACGCGATCCTTTCAGCACAGGCGGATACTTTCTGTAAAACAGTATAGAACGAGGATGGGGAGAAGTCAAGGGGAAAACTATAAAATATAATATTAAGAATTAAATTGCAAAGTGTCGAAAATAAAATAGGGAGGGGAATGTGGTCAGGCAGGGGGCGCATAGGCTGGAGCAGAAGGCCGCCCGGTGGAGGCGGCGGGAAGGGGAGAGAGCGGTGGAGGAGAGATGCTGCGGATTTCAATACCGGGCGGAGGGGGCCTATCCGCCGGTGCGAGCGGCGGGGCGCAACAGCCGGTACGCGGGGATGATGCTAGGAAACCTGGGGGGGAGCGGGTCGGAGATGTCGGCGGTGGCCCTTTACAGCTATGACCGCCTGATGACGGCGGAGCTGCCGGAGGTCTCGGAGGTATTCCGGCAGGTGAGCCTGGTGGAGCGGGACCACATGGATATTTTCGGGGAGCTGGCCCGGCAGCTGGGGGCGGACCCCAGGCTCTGGTGCCGGCAGGGGGGACGGCCCACCTGGTGGACGCCGGGTTACTTGAACTACGCCTCCTCCCTGGAGGCCATGCTGCGGGTGGCGCTGCGGGAGGAGCGCATGGCGGTGCGGCGGTACCGGGAGCAGATGGAGAGCATACACGATGAGAATATTGTGGACAATTTGGAGCGTATCATACGGGACGAGGAGGAGCACATCAAAATTTTTGAAAGCCTCTGCGAGACCTACGGCGATGCAAAAAGAGGGGGAGAGCAGGGAACCGGAGGGCGTATTTTTTCGACAAAATAAGAAAGGGCGGCGCCCTTGCCACCGGAGGCGGAGTATATTATAATGACTTAAGGAAAAAAGTCCGGCGCAGCCGCGCTTCCATGACCCGGAGAGACCGGCGGGAAGCACCAAAAGCTCTGCGGCGGGAGGAGAGTCAAAAATGGGTGATGTCTTATATATCGTGGTCCCCTGCTATAACGAGGAGGAGGTCCTGCCGGAGACGGCCAAGCGGCTCAAGGCCAAGCTGTCGGCGCTGACGGCGGCGGGGAAGATTTCCCCGGAGAGCCGGGTCCTCTTTGTCAACGACGGCTCCCGGGACAAGACCTGGGAGGAGATCTGCGCCCTCCACCGCGCCGAAGCGGTGTTTTCCGGGGTGGACCTGAGCCGCAACCGGGGGCATCAAAACGCCCTACTGGCGGGGCTGATGACCGCCATGGAGCGCTGCGACATGGCCATCTCCATGGACGCCGACCTCCAGGACGACGTGGACGCGGTGGACGCCATGGTGGACAAGTACCACGAGGGGTGCGACATCGTCTACGGTGTGCGCTCATCCCGGAAGAAGGACACCTTCTTCAAGCGCTTTACCGCCGAGGGGTTCTACCGCGTGATGAACGCCCTGGGGGCGGAGACGGTCTTTAACCATGCCGACTACCGCCTCATGTCCCGCCGGGCCCTGGAGGGGCTTGCCCAGTTCCGGGAGGTCAATCTCTTCCTGCGGGGCATCGTGCCCATGATCGGCTACAACACGGCGGTGGTGGAGTACGAGCGGGGGGAGCGCTTCGCCGGAGAGAGCAAATACCCCCTCAAGAAGATGCTCTCCTTCGCCATGGAGGGGATCACCAGCCTGTCCACCAAGCCCATCCGGTATGTGACGGCCCTGGGCGTGCTGGTGTTCATCGTGGCCATCGCCATGCTGATCTACTCGGTGGTCCGCTGGGCGCTGGGGGAGACCATCCTGGGCTGGGCCAGCCTGATCTGCTCCATCTGGGCCATCGGCGGGCTGATTCTGCTGTCCCTGGGCGTGATCGGGGAGTATATCGGAAAGATCTATCTGGAGACCAAGGGGCGGCCCCGCTTCCTCATCCGGGAGGTACTGGAGGACGGGGTGGAGGAGAAGGGGCCCCGCACCTGACCCAAGCGCATAAAAAGGCCCGCCTCAAAGTGAGGCGGGCCTTTTGCCGTGGCTTATGATTTTCGGTCAGTCGTCGTAATCGCTTTCCCACTTGAGGACGGCGCCGGTGACGGCGTCGATCTCGCACTCGTACTCCGTGCGGCCGTTGCGCAGCTCCAGCTCGTAGCGGTAGCGCCCGTCGTCCCGGTCCAGCTCGCACTGGACCACCGTGGTGCCCTCGGGGGCCTGGCCCAGGGCGATCTGCTTAGCCTCATCCATGGAGATGAGCTCATCGGAGGTGACCGGGGTGGTGGGGATCACATAGTTCTCAATGTCCCGGTCGAAGCTGAGCACCGCGCCGGTGACGGCGTCGATCTCATAGTCGTACTCCACGTTGCCGGCGTAGAACTCCACCTCGTAGCGGGCCTGACCGTCGTCCCACTCGGGCTCCACTTTGAGGAAGACGGCGTCGGCGGCGTCCACCCCGGCGTGGGTGAGGGCGGCGGATTTGGCCTGCTCGGCGGTGATGGTATCCTGGCCGGAGGGGGTGCTGCCCTGCTGGGATGACTGCTCCCAGTGGTCCTCGTCCACGTCCTCGATGAAGTCCTCGATATTCTCCCGGGTGGAGTCGTCGCTGTCGTAGTCCACGATGAGGCCCAGGTCAAGGCCTCGCTGCTGGACCAGCTGGGCGATCTCAGAGAGGCTCATGGTGATGAGCTCCCCCTCGTCCAGGGTGGGGTCCAGGGCCAGGAGGCGGTCCAGGAAGACCTGCATACCGTAGGAGATGCCGTTTTGCTTGGCCCGGTCCTGGACGGAGGAGAGGGTCTGCTCCTCACCGGAGACGGAATCCGGGATGGTGGCGTTCTGGGTGAGGATGGCCACCGAGCCGCCGGAGGCGGTGACCGCCTGCTCGATGTCCATGGCCACCCGGTGGCGCATTTCGTCGTTGGCGGCGTCAGACCCGCCGGAGACCGAGACCAGCATGGCCACGTTGTCCCCGGGGGTGAAGTAACCATTGAGGACCATGGAGCCCACGATGGCGTTGATGGCGGTATCCAGGTCCACATATTTAAGGTCCATATCCGCCAGGATGACCTCCCCGTCGGCGTTGAGGGGGTGGACCGAGAGGACCCGGTCGAAGCGGTTGGCCACCACCTCCACGCTGGGGTTCACGTCCAGGCCGATGACGGCGGCGGCCTTGAAGAACTGGTAGGACCCCAGAGAGAGGATCAGAGCCAGGCAGGCGCACAGGCCCAGGGCGGCCTTATAGACGGGGCGGACCTTCTTCTTTTTGGTGGAGGCAGGCGGGAGGACCTCCAGGGTGCTCTCCCGCTCCACGGTGGCGGAGGACACCGCCTCATAGAGGTCGGGCACAGAGCGGTCGATGGCCTGGGCGAGCAGGGCTTCCGTCTGCTGATTGCTCAGTTCACGCATGGTCGGTCACCTCCTTGGAGTGGGACGTCAGGGCCTTTTTCAGCTTGGCCAGGGCCCGGGCATATTTGGAGAGCACCGTGGACAATGGTAGCTCCAGCAGCTCCGAGAGCTCCCGGTGCTTCATGCCGGACACGGCGTGGAGCAGCACGATCTGCCGCTCCTCCTCCGAGAGGACGGTCATGGCCTCCCGGAGGGCCAGGGCGTCGTCCTGGGTGTCGGTGGCGGGAAAGGCCAGCTCCACCTCGGTCACGTCGCCGTAAAGGGTCTCCCGGGCGGCCTCCCGCTGCCGGGAGCGGACCAGATTGCGGGCGATGGTAAAGACCCAGGCCAGCGGCTTGCCCTGGGGGACGTAACGGTGGGCATTGGCGCGGACCTTGAGGTAGGTGTCCATCATCACGTCCTGGGCGTCGTGGTGGTTGCGGGTCAGGGAGAGAATATAGGTGTAGAGGGTGCGGTCGGTGGAGCGGTAAAAGCGCTCAAACGCGGCGCTGTCCTCCCGGGCGATACCGGAGAGCATGGCCTCATACTCCGCGGCGGGTATGGCTTTTTTGGCCTGGCCCTCCAGGGTCATAATCAGGGCAAACATCGGGTGTGCCTCCTCCGCTGTAAAATGGATGAAACCCGGAACAAATTCAGTATAGCAGAGCTTTGCCCAAGATTCAACGACCCCTTTCACAAGGATAACGCCCACCGGGGCGGTTTTATTGCGCGCTGGGACAAAAAATTGTGCCCTGGGAGCAGGTAATTTTCAAAAAAAGAGCGTGAGGGCCGCAAAGACTGCGGCGCTCACGCTCTTTTTTATGAATTGATTCCAAGGGGCGCGGGGAAACCGGGCCCGTTACATCCCCAGCATGGCCTGCCGCTTTCTCTTCTTCTGCAGCGCCATGAGGAAGAGGGTGAGCAGGGTAATGGCGTAGGGGATGATCTGTATGAGGGAGGAGGGGAAGCCGGAGGTCTGCATGGGAAGGGTGGCCGCGTCGGCAAAGCTGAACAGCGCGGCGCCCCCCAGGGTGCCCAGCGGGGTGAACTGCCCGAAGGTGGTGGCGGCGAGGGCGATGAAGCCGCGGCCGTTGGTCATGTTGTCGCTGAACATGGCCAGCTGACCCATGGACAGGTGCGCGCCGCCCATGGCGCCCAGGATGCCGCTGAGGACCAGGGCCGAGACGCGGTAGACGTTCACGGACAGGCCGGCGGTGGTCACGGCCATGGGGTGGGGCCCGGCGGCCCGGAGGCGAAGACCATAGGGGGTATGGTACATGACAAACTGGAAAACCGCCACCAGGATCAGGGCCACATAGACCAGGATGGACTGCCCGCTGAATGCCCGGAGGATGGGGATCTCGCTCAGGACCGGGATGTCAAAGCTGGGCAGGCCCTCCTTCCCGGGGAGGGACACGGAGCCCCGGACATTGAAGATGACCTTCATCAGGTAGACCGTGATGCCGGTGGCCAGCATATTGATGGCCACGCTGACCACCACGTTGTCCGCCTGGAAGCGGATCTTCAGGAAGGCGAAAATACCGCCCAGGATGGCGCCGGACAGCATGGCCGCCAGCAGACCCAGATAGGGCATACCGGTAAAGTAAGTGGTGATGACGGCCACGAAGGCGCCGATGAGCATCATGCCCTCCAGGCCCATGTTGGTCACATTCACCCGGGCGGACAGCATGCCGCCCAGGCCGGCCAGCAAAACCGGAGGCAGAGTGCGCAGCGTGGTAGAGATCAAATTCTCCAGATATTCCAGATTCACGCCTCAGCCGCCTCCTTTCCGGTATCACTGCTCTTTTTCCCGGCGCGCTTCCTGCGGCGCATACCGAAGCGGAACAGTCCGTCCGCGGCGAGAAGGAGAATGATGACCGCCTGGATGGTATTGATGAGATCTCTGGAAACGCTGGTCATGACCTCCATCTGGATGGCGCCGCTGGTGAGGGCGCCGAAGAAGATGGCGCCCACGATCACGCCGAAGGGATGCATACCGCCCAGGAGCACCACCGTGATGCCGGTAAAGCCGTAGCCGGGGGAGAAGTTGCTGATGAACATATTGTTCACGCCCAGCGACTGCTCCGCACCGCCCAGGCCGGCGATGAAGGCGCTGATGAACATGACCGCCAGGGCCCGCCTGCTCACGTCCACGCCGATGTAATTGGTGAAGTTGGCGTTGAGACCCAGGGCGCGGCACTCATAGCCGAAGGAGGTCTTATAGATCAGGACGAAGAGGAGCACCGCGATCAGCACGGCCAGGAAAAAGCCGATGTTGAAGTCGGAGCGGATGGAGAACTTGGGCAGCATGGCATGCTCGGGGATCTTGGGGGTGGCGGAGATGGGCAGGTCCCCCTTGAAGACGTAAGTGGACAGGTAGGTGGTGAAGAGGACGGCGATGTTGTTCATCATGATGGAGGTGATCACCAGGTTCACCCCCAGCTTTTCTTTCAGAAAGGCGGGGATCACGGACCACAGCACACCGGCGGCCCCGGCGGCCAGGAAGGCCACCGGGATGAGCAGGAAGCCGGGCAGGAAATCCAGCCAGCAGGCCACAAGGGCGGAGGTGATGCCGCCCAGGTAGAGCTGGCCCTCCAGGCCGATGTTGAAGACGCCGGATTTCAGCGCGATGCAGGCGGAAAGCCCGCAGAACAAAAGGGGAGTGGCCCGCATGAGGGTATTGAGAATGGCGGTGGGGCTGCCGAAGGCGCCGATGAAGAGGGCGCGGTAGGCCTCCAGGGGGGACGTGCCCGTGGGCAGCACCAGGAGAGAGCCGATCAGCAGGGCCACGATCACCGTCAGAACGGGACGGAGTATGGAAAAACACCATTTTTTAATTGGCAACGTCATTGCGGCCCATCCTTTCCCACACCTGCCATATACAGGCCGATCTTTTCCCGGGTGATGGTACCGGCCTTGGCGGTAAAGACGATTTTCCCTTCATAAAGGACCGCGATCCGGTCGCTGAGCTTGAAGATCTCATCCAGGTCCGAGGAAAAAAGAAGCACGGCCACACCGGAATTGCGCAGGGAGATCAGATTGTTGTGGATGAAGCTGATGGCTCCGATGTCTACGCCCCGCGTCGGTTCCGCGGCCACGATCAGCTTGGCGCCGAAGGAGGATTCCCGGGCGATGACGATCTTCTGCTGGTTCCCGCCGGAGAGGGTGCTGGCGGGCGCGGTGGCGCTGGGTGTGCGGATGTCAAAGTCCGCGATGAGCTGCTTGGCCTTTTCCAGAATGGCCGACTGGTTGAGAAGCCCCCGCTTCAAAAAGTCCGGCCTGCGCTGGAATCCGGCGATCAGATTGTCCGCGATGCTCCAGGGCAGGCACAGGCCCCGGCTGCTGCGGTCCTCCGGTATGTAATCGATGCCTTTTTTCAGACGCGCGCCCCGCTTGAGATGGGTGATGTCCTCCCCGGCGTAGCGGATGCTTCCCGCGTCCGCCGTCAGGATGCCCGTCACCACATCGGCCAGCTCGCCCTGGCCGTTGCCGGACACGCCCGCGATGCCCAGGATCTCCCCCTCGTGCAGGGTGATGTTGATCTGGTCCAGAAGGGGCTTGCCCCCGGGGCCCCGGAGCGTCACATCCTGCAGCGACAGCAGCTCCTTTCCGCCCGCCTCTTCCCGCTCGATGAGGGAGGGCAGGGCGCTGCCCACCATGGCCACCGCCAGCTCGGAGGCGTTGGTCTCCTCCGTGGCGAAGGAGGCTACCCGGACGCCGTGGCGCATGACCACGATCTCGTCGCCCACCTGCATCACCTCGTCCAGCTTGTGGGTGATGAGGATGAGCGAGTGGCCCGAGGCGGCCAGGTCCCGGATCACCGTAAACAGCTCCCGGGTCTCCTGAGGAGTCAGCACGGCGGTGGGCTCGTCCAGGATGAGCACGTCCGCGCCGCGGTACATGGCCTTGAGGATCTCCACCTTTTGCTGCAGGCCCACCGGCAGGGAACCGGCCGGGGCATCCAGCGGGATGGCCATGTTGAACTTCCTGGACAGCTCCTCCAGCTCCTTGCGCGCTTTCTTGTAGTCGATGCGCGGCCCGGCTGTGGGTTCCATGCCCAGGATAATGTTTTCCAGGACAGAGAGCTCACCCACCAGCATAAAATGCTGATGCACCATGCCGATCCGGTGGCGGATGGCGTCCCGGCTGGAGTGGAATACCACCGCCTCGCCGTTGAGCCGGATCTCACCGGAATCGGGCTGCTCCAGCCCGTAGAGGATCTTCATCAACGTGGACTTTCCCGCTCCGTTTTCTCCCACCAGGCACAGGACAGACCCTCTCCGAATCTGCAGATCCACATGGTCATTGGCCAAAACGCCCGGGTACTGCTTGGTGATCCCAAGCATTTCGATGACATGATCAGACAACAGAGCTCCCCCCCTTTACTCAGAAGGGCCCCCCGAATAAGGGGGGCCCTTCCTGACAGTGTGACAGATGCTGTTCCATTACTCCTGCAGTTCAAACACATCGGTGATGACGATCTCACCGCTGACGATCTTCTCCTTGATATCCTCCAGCGTGTCCTTGACCTCCTGGGGAACGATGTCCGCCGTGTAGGTCATGGGGCTCAGGTCGATACCGCCGTTTGCGATGTTGTAGATATGGTCGCCGCTGGTGAAGGTGCCGTCCACCACGCTCTTGATGAAGTCATAGGCGGCCACATCCACATGCTTGATGGTGCTGGCCAGGACGCGACCTTCCACGATGTAGTCCTGGTCAGAGTCGCAGCCGATGGCGTAGCAGTTGTCGGGGACCTCCATCAGAGCCTCGAAAAGGCCCTCGCCGGATTTGCCCGCGCCGTGATAGATGATGTCGGCGTCCTGGTTATAGAGCTCCAGGGAGAACTCCTTGCCCTTGCCGGGGTCGGCGAAGGAGCCCACGAAGGTGGGCAGGACGGTGATGTCCTCGTTGACATAGGCGGCGCCCTCCTGATAGCCCACCAGGAACCGCTGGATGGCGGGCGCGTCCACGCCGCCCAGGTAGCCGATGGTATCGGTCTGCGTCATCATGCCGGCCAGGGCGCCGGCCAGGAAGCCGCCCTCGAAATCGCTGAACTTGGCCACCGCCACGTTGTCCAGGGTGCACTCGATGTTGACGCCGCCGAACATGATCTCCGGGTACTTGGGCGCGACGGTGTTGATGGTCTCCACCCAGTCGTTGCCCGCGGCCATGATGAAGTCAAAGCCCTGATCTGCCAGGGCGGTCAGGGTGGTGCCGTAATCCGCCACGGACTGGGGCTCCACCACCTGGATCTCCACGTTCAGCTCTTCCGCAGCCTTCTGGAAGCCCAGCCAGGCGGAATCGTTGAACGAACGGTCTCCCAGACCTCCGGAGGCAGTGGCCAAAGCGACCCGGATGGTGGCCTCGCCCCCTTGCTGGGGAGAATCGCTGGTCCCGGGAGAAGGAGTGTTGGTGGTCCCCGCGGCGGGGTCGGAACACGCCGACAGTGCCAGCAACCCCGTTGCCAGCAGCAGTGCAAAGAGCTTACGCAGTTTCATTTCAATGCCTCCTTAAGTATAAATATAAGCGCTTTTATTATAACTCCCAGTTCTCTTTTGTGTTCCTGCCGCTTTACAGGGCCTGCAACGCCAAGACTTTTGACCAAGCGGGAACACACAAAAGAATTGGGACTATTATAATGTCTGCTGAATAAACCGAAAATCGGTTTGTTTTCTGGACATTATTATAGCAAAAAGGACAAAACAAAAAAGGACATATGTCATAAACGGTGGCGATTGTATAAATTTCTGGCAGAGAAGGGGAGGGGCCGGGCCCTCATTTCAGGGCCGCCAGCTTCTCCCGCTCCAGGGCGGCCACCTGGTCCGCGGTCACATAGATCTTTCCGTGGATCTTGGAAATCAGACCCTTTGAGAGCAGATGCTCCATGGCTCTGGATACCGAGCGCACATCCTTGCCGATAAAGTCCGCCAGATACTGCCGGGTAAAGTCGATTTTTACGGGGCCCGTAAAATCCGGCGTCTTCCGGTTCAAAAGATTCCGGTTCCAGATCAGCGCGCAGATCACGCCGTAATAGGTGCTCGATTTGGTGCGCTCACAGATATGGTCGATGTCCTGATACAGCCGCTGGATCACGTTGGTGGCCAGCTCCAGAAGAAAATGAGGGTGGGTCTCCACCCAGCGCAGAAACACGTCCCGCTCGATGCACAGGGCCGTGGCGTTGCGGTAGGCCACCACGTCTCCCACGCGGGGAAGGTTTTGGATCAGCTCAAAGAGCCCCACAATGTCCAGATAGCCAAGCTGGGCCCGGGGCTGGACCAGTGTGCTGCTGGGATGACACAGCACATGGCACAGTCCGCTGACGATGATATAAACCGCATCCGCCCGGTCTCCCTCGCGGATGACATGCTCTCCCCGCCGGTAATTTTTCACGCGGAAAAGGTGCAGTTCCTCATCCGGAATGGTATGCAGGAACTGCCGGAGCTGCTTATCACGTTGGATAAAAGGCACTACGTCCACTGGGCTGCCTCCCGGCATGATTTGATGTTGAAAAGAAGCCCTGCGCCGCTGCGCCGGAGGCCGCGGCGGGCTCCGGAGAGGGGCAGGCTGGTTATTTGCCCCGCCAGGGGGGCGCGGCGGTCAATTTCCCTGGTCCTGCGCGCGGCGCAGCAGGTCGTCCACTTCCGCATCGGAAAATCCGCCCAGCCCCGTGAGCAGGTCACGGATATGGAGCTTGGACAGCTTTACCAGCGGCTCCTTGGCGATGGCCCGGAGGATCTCATCCAGAAGGGAATCGCGGGGTGGGTCCCCCGGGTCCTGCACCATGGCCGAGGGGAAGCAGCACTCCTGGTAGGTCTTGATCTCATAGTCCGGGAAGCGCCGGAAGGAGCCGCCCTCCACATAGCCGGGCAGGCCCCACTGGGCCTCATACTCCAAAAGCCGCGCGCGCAGGTCATCGCAGATCTTCCGGACCTCGTCCCCCGGCGTGCCGTAAAGCAGGTTGGTCCGCTCCTCCGGGTCCGCCTCCACGTCGAAGAGCTCTTCCGGTTCGCCGTAGTGATGGACGAACTTATACCGCTGGTCCATCAGGCAGCACCAGCGCTTGTTCTCCCGCTGGTGCTCCACATACTGCACGGAGCGGTCCTTTTTCCCCTGGGACGTGAGGAGGGACTCGCCCGGCAGCGGGTATTCCGCCGTATAGGAGGCGCCGGCCGCGTCCAGGAAGGTGGGCAGCAGATCGTTGAGATCCACGAAATCCTTCCGGCGGCTGCCCGGCTGGATATGCCCGGGCCAGCGCATCAGGAAGGGCACGCGGCAGGAGGCGTCATAGGGCAGGAACTTCTGGTAGGTGTCCAGGTCACCCAGCATCTCCCCGTGGTCGGAGACGAACACCACCAGGGTGTTCTCCCGCTGGCCGGTCTCATCCAGCGCGCGGAGGATGCGCCCCACGTTATAGTCCATAAAGGACACCGCGCAGGCGTACAGCTCCCGCACCCGGTTTACGCAGGCCTCGTCCGGCAGGTCGGCGATGCACTTGTTCTCCTCGGCGAATTTGGAAAGGGGCGTGAGAGGCGAGGTGTGCGGGGGGACCTTCCCGTCGTAAAGATGGGCCCAGTTCTCCGGCACGGCCAGAGGAGGATGGGGGTGGATGAACCCGGCCCACAGAAGGAAGGGCCGCTTGCGGGTGACCCGGCTGCGGATATACCGGATGGCCCGCTCGGCGATCCAGTAAGAGCCGTGATACTCCTGGGGCAGGGGATACTGCTGGGGCTGCATGTAGAGGGCATTGCGCACACCGTGGATGCTGCCCAGGGAGCCGTGGCCGCTATCTCGGAGGAACTGGGCATATTCATCCTCCGCGATGTCGCTCACCACCTCGTCGCAGTTTTCGAAGAGATCGAAGCCGGCGGCATTGCGCTCGGGCTGAAAATGGATCTTGCCGATGGCGGCGGTGGAGTAGCCGCAGCCGGACAGGATCTGGGCGAAGGTGGGGAGGTTGGAGGGGCAGGGCTTGGCATCGGGTCCGAAATAGTTGTCGTCAAAGCCGTGATACCGGGCGGTGAGACCCGTGAGGATGTTGTGCCGCGCGGGGATACAGACCGGATTGGGGGAATAGGCGCGCTCGAACAGGCAGCCGTCCTCGGCCAGGGAGTCCAGGTTCGGAGTATGAATCCATGGGTTGACGCCGTACGCGTGGACAAAATCCCAGCGCAGCTGGTCAGCGGTGATGAAGAGGATATTGGGTGCGTTTTCACTTCTGAAATTCATTTGAACAGGCTCCTTTCCTGGATTAAAATTACCGGCTTTGCCGGCAGCGGCGCGGATGGGACCCATAGGGAAGATGGGGGAAAAATGTAAAATTGAATTCAGTATAGCATGCTCTCCGTGGCAAAGCAAGGACGGTTGTGCTGGAATTTTCCGGCGGGGAAAGGGGAGGTATTTCCGGTACACGGGGCGGGGGACGGAGGCGATGAGCGCTTGCAAAGGGCCCGGGCGCCTGATACAATGCTCTACAAAGCGGGCCGTCCGGGGCCTGCCGGGAAGAGGTGCGCCATGGCCGTCAGGACATTTTTAATCAAGCCCGCATCCGGCATGTGCAATATGCGCTGCCGGTACTGCTTTTACACGGACGAGGTCCAGACCAGGTCCGGAGAGCCCCTGGGGCTCATATCCCGGGAGATCACCCGCGCCCTGATCTGCAAAGGGTTTTCCGGACTGTCCCGGGGGGACTCGGTCAGCTTTTTGTTCCAGGGCGGAGAGCCCACCCTGGCGGGGCTCGGGTACTTTCAGTATTTTACAGACACCGTGGACGAGATCAATACCGCCCGGGTGCCGGTCCAGTATGCCATTCAGTCTAACGGGCTCATGATGGACGGGGCGTGGACTGAGTTTCTGCGGGACCATCATTTCCTGGTGGGCCTCTCCTTGGACGGGACAAAGGACCTGCACGACAACAACAGGGTGGACGCCCAGGGCAGAGGGACATGGAACCGCGCTGCCCAGAGCGCGGCCAGACTCCAGAGCAAGGGCGTGCCCGTCAATTTTCTGTGCGTCGTCACAAAGCAGCTGGCCAGGAGCCCCCAGAAGGTATACGCCACCCTCAAGAAGCTGGGCGGACGCTATCTGCAATTCATCCCGTGCCTTGACCCTGTGGGCGCGCCCCGGGGCGCCATGCCCTATTCCCTCCTGCCGGAAGAATACGGGCACTTCCTGTGCACCCTGTTCGATCTCTGGTACCAGGATCTCAGACAGGGGCAATGCATCAGCATCCGGTATTTTGAGGACCTGGTACAGATGATGCTGGGGCTTCCTCCCTCCACCTGCGCCACCAACGGGTGCTGCGGGACCTATTATGTGGTGGAGGCGGACGGCAGCGTGTACCCCTGCGATTTCTTTGCCCTGGACGAGTGGAAGATGGGGGATATACAGCGCCACAGCCTGGAGGAGCTGGACCGTTCCCAAGGGGCCGTCCGCTTTATGCAGCGCAGCCGGGAAAGGCTGGCCCCCTGCGGGACATGTCCCTGGTCCAGACTGTGCAGCGGAGGGTGCAAGCGGGACTGGCACGAGAAAGACGGCATCATCCAGAATTATTACTGCCAGGCCTTCCAGACCTTTTACGAATATGCGGCCCGGCGGCTCAGCCTGATCGCGTCCAGCCTGAGGTAGCGGGGAGACGCCGCCGCCCCGGGCCTCTCTTGAAAAAAAGAAGAAGGTATGATATTTTAGGGACACCACCGGGACCGGAACACATGGGTCCCGCAGGTAAAGGAGTGCTTTATGAAAAAAATTCGCTTCCGTCTGCTGGAAAACCGGGTTGGGCGCATCCTGGTCAGTCTGCTGATCACCCTGGTGGTGGGCTTTCTCTACTTCTATATCGCCCTGCCCGCCATCAACCTCCAGGATGGGGACTTTTACCTCTTCCTGCTCACTTTGTGCATCGTGTATCTGATCGCCTCCTCCTGGCTGAACCGGGGCGAGGTGGCAAAGGCGGCCTCGCCCAAGCAGTGGGTCCGCTCCGCCCTGCGCAGCTGCCTGCCGGTGGGGATCCTCATGGGCGCCGTGGTGGTGGTGGCCCTGGTGGGGTGGCTGGTGTCCTTGCCCCTCTTCCGGGCCGCGGATTACCGGGAGCTCTTGGATGTACAGGAAGGGGACTTTACAGCTGACATCGCCCAGATCTCCTTCTCTGAGATCCCCACCCTGGACCGGGAGAGCGCCGAATACCTGGGGGACCGGCAGATGGGCATGCTCAGCGACATGGTCAGCCAGTTTGAGTACTCAAACGACTCCACCCAGATCAACTACCAGGGCCGCCCCGTCCGGGTGGCGCCCATCGACTACGCCGACCTCTTCAAGTGGCTCACCAACCGGGAGCAGGGGCTCAGCGCCTATGTGGTGGTGGACATGGTCACCCAGGAGGCCAGCGTGGTGCGCCTTGCCGAGGGGATGAAGTATTCCTTCTCCGAGCCGCTGGGCCGCAACATCCTGCGGCACCTGCGCTTTTCCTATCCCACCTTCCTATTCTCCACCCCGGAGTTTGAGATCGACGAGCAGGGCCACCCCTACTGGATCGCGCCCCGGGTGGTCAAGACCATCGGGCTGTTTGGCGGCACCGACATCCGTGGGGCGGTGCTGGTGGACGCCATCACCGGCGAGAGCCAGTACTATGAGGAGGTCCCCTCCTGGGTGGACACCCTCTACACCCCCGCGCTCATCATGGAGCAGTATAACTACCACGGCGCCTTCGTCAACGGCTTTTTCAACTCCATCTTCGGCCAGCGGGGGGTGACCCAGGTCACCGAGGGCTATAACTACATCGCCCTCAACGACGACGTCTACGTCTACACCGGCGTGACCTCCGCCAACGCCGACCAGTCCAACCTGGGCTTTTTGCTGTGCAACCAGCGCACCAAGGAGACCCGCTTTTACGAGGCGCCCGGCGCCACCGAGTACGCCGCCAGCGGCTCGGCCATGGGCGAGGTCCAGGACCTGGGGTATATCGCCACCTTCCCGCTGCTGCTCAACATCTCGGGGGAGCCCACCTACTTCATCCCCCTCAAGGACGACAACAACCTGGTAAAGCTCTACGCCATGGTCAACGTCTCCCAGTATCATCTGGTGGCCACGGGGGCCACGGTGGCCCAGTGTGAGCAGGCCTATCTGCGGCTGCTCGGCGACAGAGGGCTTGCCGACGGCTCCACCGGCGAGCGCAGCCAGGCCCAGGGCACGGTGGCGGAGCTGCGCTCGGCGGTCATGGAGGGCAGCACCTACTACTTCATCCGCCTGGAGGGCGAGGAGGTCTTCTACTCCATCTCCGCCGCCGTCAGCCCCCTGGCCGTGCTGCTGGACCCGGGCGATACGGTGCGCATGGACTTCCTGCCCCAGGAGGGGGAGAGCGCCATCCTCAGCGCCGTCTCCCTCACCGTGCTGCAGTGGGGCAGCGAGGCGTAAGAGCTGATTTTGACGGAAAAAAGGCAGACGTCCCTTTGTTGGGGACGTCTGCCTTTTTTGCAGAACATC
>DVLB01000067.1 GCA_018715695.1 Candidatus Galloscillospira stercoripullorum | reverse complement strand
GCGGAAGGGACACGCAAAGCGGGGCAGACGCCGTACAGCCGGTAGGCATCGACAATGGAAGGCGCGGCGTTTTCACCAAAGCCCAGTGTTAGGTCGTTCTTTCTGAGCGATGACCAGTTATAGGCAATTCGGCCTTCCCATGCGGTGCCATCGGGGTTGCGGATAAATACCGAAACACTCAATTATCATACACCTCTCGAACCATCAGTCTCTTTTATATGTCTGCGCGCACCGATGACCGCGCGGAGAACTTGTGGGAGCTCAGTGATGTCATTTCAGATCCAGACCGACGGTCCAGCGACGATGTTCACCTCAATACCAAAAGCCTTTGCTTTTTTTGAACCTGTCGGGCATTTTTTGGACAGATTGCCCGTGCGCATCTCGCCACGGACAGCAGTTTTTTCGTCAAAGCCTGAATGGCCTTCGCCAGACGTTGGGTGCAGGAAAGCTCCGCTTGCTTCTTCTCGCGCCCTGCCATACCCTGTGTCCCCCTTCGTGGAGGACTGCATTTTTTCCATTATAACATCTGCCCGGCGGTTCTGCAAGCCGGCCGGCCTGCCTTGCCGCCCGGCAAAGTAGGAGGCGCCGTCCGAGGGGGTGTGCAATTCGCGCTGTTTTTAGCTGGTTTACGCTGGAAATTGTTTCTGTGGCCCGTTTTATGGTAGGCTCTTGGTGGTATTTCACATGGAGAGGGGGGAGCAAGAAGTTCCTTGCGAGCAAAACAGAGAAAATTACGAAAAGGAGAAGAGGTATGAAAGGGTTTTTTCAAAACAAGACCGTCGGCTTTTATTTGACGCTGGTGTGTATCGCGCTTACCCTGGTGACCGCGGCGGTATACGCGGGCATCTACTCCAAGACGCGCTTTATGTCCTGGACCGCGGTTGGTATTCTGGCGGCGGGGGCGGTGCTCACGGCAGTCCTCATTGCGGCCAAGCAGTACCGCTTTGCCCCCTCTATGCTGATGGCGGCCGATTTTCTGGCATTTTTGTTCTATGTATACTCCATCTATTTCTTTGTTTCCTCCGTGGCCACCGGCATCCAGTTCTCCGGCTTCCCCCCGGAGTTTTTCCTGAACATCATCTTCTTTGTGGCCACCATAGCCGTGAGCGTGATCTGCGTTTTCCTGCCGCAGACCAGGGAATAAGGAGGGAATGGAAATGAAATATAAGCTGCTTAGAAAGACCACCTCTGTGGTGAGCATGTTCCTGGCGGGCCTCATGCTCACGGGCACCGTGATCGCCAACGAGAACGCCAGCGTGGTGAGCAACGCGCTGGGGGCCCAGACCTTTGAGATCGTTGAGACCGGCGAGCAGAACCAGGATACCGAGTACTATAAGTCCGACTACACCAACCTCCAGGATCTGCGGGCTGCCGGCCATGCAAAGGCCACTCAGGTGCTGGAGGAGGGAGCCGTGCTGCTGAAAAACGATAACGGAGCGCTACCCCTGAGTGCCGGGGGAAAGGTCTCCCTCTTTGGCGCAGCGGCCTACGACCCCGTCTACGGCGGCACTGGGTCCGGCACCATCAGCGTGGATGACGCGGTCTCTTTCGTGGCATCCCTCACCGACGCGGGCTTTGCCGTCAACCCCGTGATCCAGAGCCTCTATACCAGCGAGGACTGGGCCCAGTATAAGCGGGGCAGCGAGAGTTTGGGGGGATTTGGGAACAATCTCCTCTCCATTAACGACGCCCCCTGGTCCGCCTTTGATGAGAGCGCCCGCAGCTCGGTGAGCCAGTACGGAGACGCCGCCATCATGGTCATCGGCCGTATCGGCGGTGAGGGCACTGACCTCATCGGCAAGAGCAAGGACGGCATCGACAGCGGAGACGGACTGGGCCCCGACTATCTCCAACTCAACGCCAACGAGGCATCCATTCTAGAGGGTCTCAAGGCCCTGAAGGACAGCGGCGTGATCAAGAAGATCGTTGTGCTCATCAACTACGCCGGCATGATCGAGGGGGACTTCCTCAGCGACCCCAGCTACGGCATCGACGCGGCCCTGTGGGTGGGCGCCCTGGGCACCGGCGGCGCGGCGGTGGGCAAATTGCTCAACGGAGAGGTGTCTCCCTCCGGCCGACTGCCCGACACCATGTGGATGGACAACGCCATGAACCCGGTGCATGTCAACTACGGGCGTAACTATTATGACAATGTGGACGAGTTTGGCATCGTCGACCCCGAGGGAGGCAACGAATCCACCTTCTCCACCTACACGGTGTACCAGGAGGGCATGTACCTGGGCTACAAGTACACCGAGACCCGGTACGAGGACCTGGTGCTGGGCACTCCTAATGTGGGCGAGTACGACTATGAGAGCGTGGTGGCCTATCCCTTCGGCTACGGCCTGTCCTACGCCCAGTTCGCTCTCTCCAACGTGGGCGTGGAGCGCCAGGGGGACCGGGACTATGTGGTATCCGCCACGGTGACCAACACCTCGGATACTTATTCCGGCAAGTACTCCGTTCCGATCTACATCGCCAAGCCCTACACCGACTACTGCCGGGACAACCAGATCCAGATCCCCTCGGTGATGCTCCTTGATTTCGGCAAGACCCAGACCCTGGCCCCCGGTGAGAGCGAGACGCTGACCATCACCGTGGACGAGAAGTACTTCGCCTCCTATGATGCCTACGGCGCCCAGGGCTATGTGCTCCAGGAGGGGGATTACTACGTCCTGGTGGGCGGCAACGCCCATGAGGCGGTCAACAATCTGCTCATGGCCAAGCAGGCCGACGGCGTCTCCATCCAGACCGACAAGATGGTGGGCTCCGGCGACGCCTC
>DVLB01000066.1 GCA_018715695.1 Candidatus Galloscillospira stercoripullorum | reverse complement strand
TATGAGTACCGCCAGCACGCCCCCCATCTCCTCTCAGGCGGCCAGAAGCAGCGCATCGCCATCGCCGGCGTCATCGCCATGGCCCCCCGGTGCATCGTGCTGGACGAGCCCACCGCCATGCTCGACCCCATCGGCCGCGCCGAGGTCATGCGGACCATCAAGGAATTAAACCGCACCTCCGGCATCACGGTGGTGCTCATCACCCACCACATGGACGAGGCCGCCCAGGCAGACCGCCTGGTGGTCATGAGCAAGGGCAAGGTCATCGCCGACGGCGCGCCCCGGGAGGTGTTCCAGCGGGTGGAGGAGCTCAAGGCCGTGGGCCTCACCGTCCCCGAGACGGTGGAGCTGTGCTGGGAGCTTCGCAGGGAGGGGCTGGACCTGCCCCTCTCCGCCCTCACCGACGAGGAGTGCGCCCAGGCCCTCTACCGCCTGCTCTCCTGAGCCTTCACCCCCCTTTTCTTCGCCGGGCCGGAAGGGCCCGTTCCGGGCGTCACCTTCGGGGATGCACCTTCTTACAGTGAGGAATGAAGCCATTGGAAGCCATTATTGAGACGAAAAAGCTCTCCCACATCTACTCCGCGGGCACTCCCTTTGAACACGGGGCCCTCATCGATGTGGACTTTACCGCCTATCGGGGGGAGTATCTGGGCATCATCGGGCACACCGGCTCGGGAAAGTCCACCCTGATCCAGCACCTCAACGCCCTGCTCAAACCCACCTCCGGCCAGGTGCTCCTGGAGGGCCGGGACATCTGGTCCGACCCCAAGACCACCCGGGAGACCCGCTTCCGGGTGGGGCTGGTGTTCCAGTACCCGGAGTACCAGCTCTTTGAGGAGACGGTCTACAAGGACATCGCCTTCGGCCCCAAGAACATGGGCTGCGACGAGAAGGAGGTGGACCGCCGGGTGCGAGAGGCCGCCGCCTTCGTGGGCCTGCGAGATGAGCAGCTCAGTCTCTCCCCCTTCGAGCTCTCCGGCGGCCAGAAGCGCCGGGTGGCCATCGCCGGGGTCATCGCCATGGAGCCTTCCGTCCTCATTCTGGACGAGCCCACCGCCGGGCTGGACCCGGTGGGCGTGGAGGACATCCTGGGCAATATCCGGGACTACCACAACGCCAAGAACGCCACCATTCTCATCGTCTCCCACTCCATGGAGGAGGTGGCCCGGACGGTGGACCGCCTGGTGGTGGTCAACGACGGGCGCATCCCCTTTGAGGGCTCCCCCCGGGAGGTCTTCGCCCACGGCGACGAGCTGACCGCCATGGGCCTGGGCGTGCCCACCGTCACCCGGGTATTCCACCGGCTGCGGGAGCTGGGGGCCGACGTGGACCCCTCGGTCTACACCATCGAGCAGGCCAAGGCCGCCTTCCTGGAGGCCCTCAAGCGAAAGGGGGCGGTGTAAATGGCGCTGAGAGACATCACCCTGGGCCAGTACTTCCCCGGCAACACCGTGGTCCACCGCCTGGACCCCAGGACCAAGCTGCTGCTCACCGTGATCTATATCGTGGCACTGTTTTTGTGCCAGCATCTTTTAAGCTACGGCGTCATGCTCGTCACCCTCATCGCCTGCATCCTGGCCTCCAAGGTGGGCTTCAAGTCCATTCTGCGGGGCATGAAGCCGGTTCTGGTGGTGGTGCTCATCACCGCCGTGCTCAACCTGCTCTACACCAGCGGGGAGGGCGAGCCCCTCGTCTCCTTCTGGATCGTGCGCATTTACTCCGAGGGTCTGTGGGCCGCGGGCTTCATGGTGCTGCGCATCGCCATGCTCATCACCGGCACCTTCCTGCTCACCTACACCACCTCCCCCATCCTGCTCACCGACGGGCTGGAGATGCTCCTGAGCCCCCTCAAGAAGCTCCACGCCCCCATCCATGAGCTGGCCATGATGATGTCCATCGCCCTGCGCTTCATCCCCACCCTCATTGAGGAGACGGACAAGATCATGTCCGCCCAGAAGGCCCGGGGGGCCGACTTTGAGAGCGGCAGCCTCCTGCGCCGGGCCCGCGCCCTGGTGCCCCTGCTGGTGCCGCTGTTCATTTCCGCCTTCCGCCGGGCCGACGAGCTGGCGGTGGCCATGGAGTGCCGCTGCTACCACGGCGGCGAGGGCCGCACCCGCATGCGCCAGCTGCGCTACGCCCCCAGGGACTTCATCGCCCTCACCGGTGGCGTGGTCATCGCCGTGGGCGTGGGGGTCCTGGGCCATTTCGGCCTGTGAATTTAGAAAATCGTAAGGTTTTCTTGGGAAACTCCTGAGAAAACTGTGCTAAAATCTACCTATGAACCTCTCCCTCCCCCCGGAGGGCGACGGAGGGGGGAAGCGAGGGTCCATGAGAAATATCGCCTTGAAGCTGATGTATGTGGGCACCGCCTACCACGGCTGGCAGGTGCAGAAGAACGCCGCCTCCGTGGAGGAGACCCTGGAGAAGTGCCTTGCTCTGGTGGTGGGCCACGAGGTGAAATGCACCGGCGCCGGGCGCACCGACGCCGGCGTCCACGCCCAGGTCTACATCGCCAACTTCCGCACCACCTCCTCCATCCCCTGCGACCGGCTGCCCCTGGCGGTGAACACCCGCCTGCCCGACGACATCGTGGTGGTCAAGGCCACCGAGGTGGGCGAGGACTTCAACGCCATCGGCTCGTGCATCAAGAAGGAGTACACCTACCGCATCTACAACTCCCGCATCCGCAACGCCTTCTATGTGGACCGGGCCTGGTTCTACCCCAAGCACCTCAGCGAGGCGGTGATGCAGGCCGCCGCCGACCAGTTCGTGGGCACCCACGACTTCGCCGCCGTGCGCAGCGTGGGCACCGAGACCCGCACCACCGTGCGCACCGTCCACTACTTCCGCATTGAGCGGCACGGCGACCTGATCGAGTGCCGGGTGTGCGCCGACGGCTTTCTCTACAACATGGTGCGGGCCATGGTGGGCACCTGCGTCTACGCCGCCGAGGGCAAGTTCCCTCCCGAGGCCGTGGCCGACATCCTGCTCAGCCGCAACCGCACCGCCGCAGGGCCTACCGTTCCCCCCGGCGGACTGTACATGACCAACCTCTGGTATCACGAGGACGTGCTCTGAGGCCAGAGGTGAATATCCATCCGTGACAGGAGCATATACATGGACGAAAAGCTCAGGGAGCTGCCCCCCAAGCCGGGCAAACCCCGGAAAAAACCAAATATCCTCCTGCGCTCGCTGGCCTTCCTGCTCACCCTGGCCCTGGTGCTGGGCGCCGTGGCCCTGGTGGTCTACCGGGACCGGATCAACTTCGACGCCATCAAGCGGCTCATCCGCTACCAGTCCCTGGACCGCACGGAGACCGAGCAGGCCGAGCCCTTCCCCCACAGCGGCAGCGCCCGGGACATTTTCGCCCTGGTGGGCGGCGACCTGCTCACCTGCTCCACCGCCGGCGTGCGTCTCTACTCGGAGAGCGGCACCAAATATGTGGACGAGCCCGTGGCCATGCAAAATCCCGCCGCCGTCACCGCCGGGATCTGGGCCCTGGCCTACGACATCGGCGGGCGGGAGCTGCGGGTCATCCACGACCGGTCCGTGGCCTTCTCCCTGACTCTGGACAGCGGCGAGAGCTTCCTCTCCGCCCGCATCAACTCCTCCGGTCTCCTGGCCGCCACCATCCAGAAAAGCGGCTACCGGGGCAGCGTGCTGGTCTATGACGGCAGCTTCACCCCCCAGCTCCAGCTCAACCTCTCCAGCAGCTTCGTCATGGACGCCGCCGTCATAGGCGGCGGCGAGACCCTGGCGGTGGTCACCATGGGCCAGAGCGACGGCCTGTTCCAGAGCCGGGTGGAGCTTTACGCCATCGGCCAGCTGGACCCCCAGGAGACCCCCACGCCCACGGCGGTCTGTCCCCTGGACGAGAGCGTCATCCTGGACCTGTGGGACGGGGGCAGCGAGGGGCGGCTGCTGGGTGAGGACGCCCTCTTCACCGTCTCCCCCCAGGGTACCCTCCTGGGCAGCTATGATTTCAGCGACCGCTACCTCAAGGCCTACGCCCTGAGCGGGGATTCCTTCTCCGCCCTGCTGCTGGGCCGCTACCAGACCGGCAGCCAGGCCGACCTGGTGCTGGTGGGCTCCGACGGCAGCGTACTGGGCAGCCTGAGCGTCAGCGAGCAGGTCCTCTCCCTGTCCGCCTCCGGGCGCTATCTGGCCGTCCTCACCGCCGACCGGCTGGACATCTACACCAGCGACCTCACGCTCTACCGCACCCTGGAGGGGACCCAGGGCGCCCAGAAGGTGCTCATGAACGCCGACGGCACCGCCATGCTGGTGAGCAGTGAGTACGCCAGTCTCTATATCCCCGGCTGACGGGCCGGCCATTGACTTTTCCGGAGGTTTTTATGGTATATCTTCTCTATGACGTGGCCATCGTGGCCATTGTCCTCTTCTTCCTCTGGCGGGGCATCTCCAAGGGCTTCATTCTCTCCCTGTGCGGCCTGCTGGCCGTGGTGGTAGCCTTCGTGGGCGCCTCCTTCCTGGCCGGCGTCCTCTCCCCCAAGGTGGGGGACATCCTGGAGCCCCAGATCGCCCAGGTGCTGGAGGAGCAGCTCACCGAGTCCATCCAGCACAACGAATACATCACCGATCAGGGCGGCGTGGCCTCGGTGCCCGATGAGGTCCCCCTGGGCGGCGTGCTGGACGTGCTGCGGGAGATGGGGCTCTATGACGACCTGGTGGAGACCATCGAGAGCGCGGTGGAGGGCGGCATGGCCGACGCCGCCGTCAGCGCCGCCGCCGCGGTGGCCGCCCAGATCGCCCAGTCGGTGGCCTACACCGTCATCTTCCTCATCGGCTTCATCCTGGTGCTCATCGCCTGGACCATCCTTGCCCACGCCCTGGACCTGGTGTCCCGGCTGCCGGTGCTCCACCAGCTCAACCGCCTGGGCGGCGGCGCCATCGGCCTTGTGAAGGCCGTCATCGTCCTCTTCCTGGCCGCCTGGGCCCTGCGCTTCGCCGGCAACCTGATCCCCGCCGAGGCGGTGGAGCAGACCTACCTGCTCAAGTTCTTCATGACCACCAATCCCATCAAGCTGATCCTGGGGGCCTGAGCGCCCGCTACCAAAGAAAGAGAAATCAGGTGACCGCTTTATGAACATCCCAAATCTGCTCTCCCTGTTTCGGCTGGTCCTGGTGCCCGTGTTCGCCGTGGTCTTCTTCCAGCCCCTGCCCTACGCCCGGCCGCTGGCCGTGGGCATCTACGCCCTGGCCTTCCTCACCGACGTGGCAGACGGCTATATCGCCCGCCGCTTCAACATGGTCACCCGCCTGGGCCGCATTCTGGACCCTCTGGCCGACAAGCTCATGACCTTCACCGTCATCGTGTGCATCACCGCCGCCGGCATCATCCCGCTGTGGGCGGTGGTCATCTTCTTCTGCAAGGAAGTGTGCATGGGCCTGGGCGCCATGTCCATGCTGGGCAAAACCGACGACGTGATCCCCTCCAACTGGCTGGGCAAGGTGAGCACCTTCGTCTTTTTCGTGGTGTGCGCCGCCCTGGTCCTCTTCCCCGCCATCCCCAAGTTCTGGGCCACGGTGATGATCTCCGTCGCCCTGGCTCTGACGGTGGCCGCCTTCCTCAACTACCTGCGCCAGTACCTGACCATGGTGCGGAAGAAACCGGAAGCGTAATTTCTCACTATATTTCATACCCAGTTCATAATTTACCGTTAGAATCATTTTCCCGGGGTCGGAATGCGCCCCGTATCCCGTTTTATCGCATTCCAAAGGAGTGATACCATGCAGCCAACCCTGTGTTCCCGCTGCCACAAGAATGTGGCGGTCATTTTCATCCAGAAGCTGGAGGCCGGCAAGACCACCACGGAGGGCCTGTGCCTCAAGTGCGCCAAGGACCTGGGCATCAAGCCCGTGGAGGACATGATGCAGAAGATGGGCATCAGCGACGAGGACTTAGACGGCCTCACCAGCGAGATGATGTCCGCCTTCGGCGGCGCCGAGGGCGCCGAGGGTCTGGTGCCTCAGGCCGGTGACGACGCTGACGCCGACGACGACGAGGGCCGCACCGCCACCTTCCCCTTCCTGAGCAAGCTCTTCGGCGGCTCCATGGGGGGCGATCCCCCCGCGGAGCGGGGCAAGGAGGAGGGCCGCCCCTCCCGGGAGGAGAAGAGCGGCAAGGGCGAGCGCGCCCCCAAGAAGAAATTTCTGGAGAACTACTGCATCTCCCTGACGGCGAAGGCCGCCGAGGGGAAGCTGGACAACATCGTGGGCCGGGAGGAGGAGATCGCCCGGACCATCCAGATCCTCAACCGCCGGCAGAAGAACAACCCCTGCCTCATCGGCGAGCCCGGCGTGGGCAATACCGCCATCGCCGAGGGTCTGGCCCAGCGCATCTACAAGCGTGAAGTGCCCTACAAGCTGCTGGACAAGGAGGTCTACCTGCTGGACCTGACCGCCCTGGTGGCGGGCACCCAGTTCCGGGGCCAGTTTGAAAGCCGCATGAAGGGCCTCATCGACGAGGTCAAGAAGCTGGGCAACATCATCCTGGTCATCGACGAGGTCCACTCCATCGTGGGCGCCGGCGACGCCGAGGGCTCCATGAACGCCGCCAACATCCTCAAGCCCGCCCTGAGCCGGGGCGAGATCCAGGTCATCGGCGCCACCACCCTCACCGAGTACCGCAAGTACATCGAGAAGGACTCCGCCCTGGAGCGGCGCTTCCAGCCCGTCATCGTGGAGGAGCCCTTGGTGGAGGACGCGGTGAAGATCATCATGGGCGTGAAGGGCTACTACGAGAAGTACCACTTTGTCAACATCGCCCCGGAGATAGCCCGGCTGGCCGTCACCATGAGCGAGCGGTATATCACCGACCGCTACCTGCCCGACAAGGCCATCGACCTCATCGACGAGGCCTGCTCCGACGTCAACCTCCACAACAAGTCCCTGGCCCGCGCCCAGGAGATCAAGGAGGAGCTGGAGTCTCTGGCCCGGGAGCGGGAGGCCCTGGTGGCCGAAAATAACGAGCGGGACTACCGCCGGCAAAACGACCTGAAGGCCACCGAGCAGAAGCTCACCGAGTCCCGGCACACCCTCTCCCGCCTGTGCGCCGAGCACGACGGTCTCGCCGCCGATCCCGCCGCCGTGGAGGCCCTTCGCGCCAACGAGCACCGGCAGGAGGAGCTGCGCCGCTCCATTGACCAGCTGGAGCAAAAGCAGCGGGAGCTCCAGGCCGGCGGCGCCGACGAGAGCCGCTATGAGCGCCTGGCCGCCGTCCGCAGCCGGGAGGTCCAGCTCCAGGACGAGCAGGCCCGGCTGGACGCCCAGAGCGCCCCGCCCCTGACGGTGGAGCACCTGGCCAGGGTCATCGAGCTGTGGACCAAGATCCCCGCCAGCCAGATCCAGGAGGCCGAGTACGAGCGCCTCTCCAAGCTGGAGGACCGGCTCAAGGAGCACATCATCGGCCAGGACCAGGCGGTGAAGGCCGTGGCCGCCGCCGTGCGCCGGGGCCGGGTGGGCATCGCCTCCAAGCGCAAGCCCGTGTCCTTCATCTTTGTGGGCTCCACCGGCGTGGGCAAGACCGAGCTTGTGAGGCGCCTGGCCATGGATATGTTCCACTCCCCCGAGTCCCTGATCCGGCTGGACATGTCCGAGTTTATGGAGAAGTTCGCGGTTTCCCGCATCATCGGCTCTCCCCCCGGCTATGTGGGCTACGACGAGGCCGGCCAGCTCACCGAGAAGGTCCGGCGCAAGCCCTACTGTGTCATCCTCTTTGACGAGATCGAGAAGGCCCACCCGGACGTGCTCAACATCCTGCTCCAGATCCTGGACGACGGCCACATCACCGACGCCCAGGGCCGCAACGTCAACTTTGAGAACACCGTCATCGTCATGACCTCCAACGCCGGCAGCGAGGCCAAGGGCTCGGGCAGCGTGGGCTTCGGCGCCACCGCCGCGGAGCAGGGCCGGGAGCGGGCCATGAAGGCCCTGGAGGGCTTCCTGCGGCCGGAGTTTATTAACCGCGTGGACGAGATCGTCTATTTCAACCGCCTCACCGAGGACAACTTCAAGGCCATCGCCGCCATTATGCTCGGCGAGCTGAAGACCAACCTCGCTGAGAAGGGCATCACCTTCTCCTGGGACGAGGCGCTGCTCAGCTACCTGGTGAAGAAGTCCTACTCTGCGGTCTACGGCGCCCGCAACCTGCGCCGTCAGATCCAGAAGGACCTGGAGGACCCCATCGCCACCCTCATCATCAACAGCTACCGCGCCCCCATCACCCAGGTCAAGGCCACCTCCGACGGCGAGAGCGCCCAGGTGCTCAGCCTGTAAACAGTATAAAAACGTCCCCCGGCTTATGAAAAGCCGGGGGACGTTTTTTCCTGTTTTACGCCTGCTCCTTTTCCGCGCCGCTGCCCACCAGCTTGAGGCAGGCGGCGATGAGGCCGAAGAGGAACCAATAGAGGAACATGTTCCGGGGATAGAACCAGGTGTACTCCGCCACGCTCACCACCAGGATGCCCACAAAGGCACCCGCGGCGGCGGCGAGCAGGTTTTTTACCCTCCGGTCGCCGCGGCCAAAGAATCCCTTGACCCCCCGCTTGAGCTGGTAGAGCAGCGCGCCGATATAGGACACTCCTCCCAGCAGCCCCAGCTCGCACCACATCTCCAGGTAGTTATTATGGGTGTGGAGGGGATGGTAGCCGTCGTACATGGGGGGATAGATCTCAAAGGCCCGCTGCAGCACGTCAGTGTCCACGCCCACGCCGGTAAACCACCGGTCGCGGAGCAGCACCCCGGTGGCCTCATAGATGGCGAAGCGGTAGCGCAGGGAGCTGTCGTTCATATTGCCGATGGTAAGGATGCGGTTGACAATGGTATCCGGCAGGAAGGGGATGGCGCACAGGCCCACCACCAGGAAGGCCACCAGGAAGCGCCGGTCCAGGAGCACCAGGAATACCGCCACGGCAATGGCCAGCCCAATCCAGCTGGAGCGGGAGTAGGTCATGCCGATGGCCACCAGGCACGGCACCAGAGACAGCGCCGAGAGCACCTTGCCCCGCCAGCCCCGGGCGTTGAGGAAGAGGGCCAGCAGGAAGGGGATGAGCATGGCCAGAAGCTCGGCAAAGTTGTTGGGGTTATCAAAGAAGGAGTAGATACGGCCGGGCATTCCGGCGTTTAAGATCATGTCCTGCTGGGAGGCCACCACCTCCACGCCGATATAGCCCTGGTAGCAACCGTACAGGGAGGCCACCACCACGCCGGCCACCGGCAGCACCACCAGGCGCTGCAGCTGCCGGGCGTTGTTCACCGCGCTCACCGTGAGCAGCACCACCAGGAAGCAGCCCATGTGGAACAGGAAATACCGCACGCTCAGGGTGGGGATGAGGGAGCAGATCAGGCCGTAGCACACAAAGGCCAGAAACAGCAGGTAGTAGGGGCCCAGCCGCTCCGCCTCCAGCCGCTGCCGCGGCCGCGTGGCGCTGCCCAGGGCGAAAAAGGCGATGAGGACCACCGCCCCCGCCACGGCGTAGAGGTTGTTCCAGTAGTCGTGGGGCACCAGCAGCATGACCAGGAGAAACAGACCCAGCAGCACCTCACTGTGCCCACCCAGGGCCGAAAAGGCCCGGAACAGAAGGCTCCCGTCCCACAGTCCTTTTCCCTTGGCGTAGAGCCACCGGGCAAAGGTACACGGCAGGTTCACAAGGGCGGCAAAGCCCCGGCAGGCAAGGCTCCCCTGCCAGCTTTTTGCCACCGTCCCCTCTCTCCACAGCAGGCTGTCCGCCGCGACGCCGACGCACCGACGGAAAAATCCGCCCAGGGCGCTGCTCTGCCAGCTCACCGCCAGGGCCCGGCCCGCCCGGCACAGGGCGCTGCCGTTCCAGAGGCTCACCAGGACCATGAAAAGGCGAAAGAGCATGCTCTCGCGTATGATCGTCATGTTCTTCCTCCCGTCTCAGCGGCCCACGGCCTTCTCATAGACCCGCCAGGTAGCCTGGGCCATCTTGCCGATCTCAAATTTCTCCTGCACCGTCCGCAGCGCCCCCTCCCGGCAGCGGGCGAGAAGCTCCGGCTCCTCCAGGAAGCGCTTCATGGCCGAGGCCATGGACACCGGATCGTTGTACTCCGCCAGCAGGCCGCAGCCGGCGGCGTCATTGACGATGTCCGGGTTGCCCGCGATGTTGGTGGCGATCACCGGCAGCCCCGCCGCCATGGCCTCGATGATGAGGAAGCTCAGCGCCTCATGCTGGGAGGAGTTGACGTACAGGTCGCTGCCTTTATAAAGGTTCTTGATGTCCTTGCGAAAGCCCAGGAAGACCACCTTGTCGGAAAGCCCCAGGTCCTTCACCTGCTGCCGGGTCTCCTCCAGCAGGGGGCCGTCCCCCGCCAGCACCAGGGTGAAGGGCCTGTCGGTCATGCCCGTGAGGGTCTTGACCGAGTCCACCAGATAGCGGTGCCCCTTGTCCTCGGCAAACCGGGAGGCGCACAGCATCACGAACCGGTCCTCTGGAATCCCCAGCTCCCGGCGCAGGGTGGACTCGCTGCGGTCCCCCGCCCACTCGGCGGGGTCCACGGCGTTGAAAATGACCTGGATGCGCTCGCCGCTCCAGCCGTTTTTGATGAGCTGCTCCCTGCCCATGGTGCACACGGCGATCATCTCGTCCTGCCGCCGGTCCAGGATGCGGTTTGTAAAGCGGGTCACGGCGTCGTTGGGCAGGATAAAGTGGTTGGTATACACCACGCGGATGTGCTTATTATACCGCTTTGCCAGCAGGGCGATATAGTGCTCGCGCAGGTAGTGGCAGTGGATGAGGTCGATCTCCCACTCCCTGCACAGCGCCGCCAGAGCCTTGGCCGCCTTGAGGTCGAACCGGCTGCGCAGCTCGATGGCCCGGCACGGCACCCCCAGGTCCTCCAGCCGCTCCACCAGAAGCCCCGGCTCATGGTAGGCGAAAAAGGGCTTTACCTGCTTGCCCCCCAGATGACGCACCAGGGTCTCCACATACCGCTCGGTCCCCGCCTTTCCGGCGTGGTTGAGCAGATACAGCACGTTCATCACGGCGCGCACCCTCCTATCTTCTCTCCAGTATGCCCGCTCCGGGGGTCTTTTTCATCACAGCGCGGCCTTCAGCGCCTCCACCCGGTCGGTCCGCTCCCAGGGCAGGTCCAGGTCGGTGCGGCCAAAGTGGCCGTAGGCCGCCGTCTGGCGGTAGATGGGCCGGCGCAGGTCCAGGTCCCGGATGATGGCGGCGGGACGCAGGTCAAAGACCTTCTCCACCGCCTCCTCAAGCTCCACGTCGGACACCGTGCCGGTGCCGAAGGTGTCAACGCGCACCGACACCGGCTTGGCCACGCCGATGGCATAGGCCAGCTGCACCTGGCAGCGCCCGGCCAGACCCGCGGCCACCACGTTCTTTGCCACCCACCGGGCGGCATAGGCCGCCGAGCGGTCCACCTTGGTGGGGTCCTTGCCCGAGAAGGCGCCGCCGCCGTGGGGGGCGCTGCCGCCGTAAGTGTCCACAATGATCTTCCGGCCGGTGAGACCGGAGTAGCCCTGGGGTCCGCCCACCACGAAGCGGCCGGTGGGGTTGACATAAATCTTGGTGTCGGCATCCAGCAGAGACGCAGGCAGCACGGGCTTGATGACCAGCTCGATCATATCCTTGCGGATCTGCTCCAGGCTCACGTCAGGGCTGTGCTGGGTGGAGAGGACCACCGCGTCGATGCGCTTGGGGGCGTCGTGCTCATCGTACTCCACGGTGACCTGGGTCTTGCCGTCGGGCCGCAGGTAGTCCACCTTGCCCTCCTTGCGCACGCGGGTAAGCTGCATGGCCAGCTTATGGGCCAGGGAGATGGGCAGGGGCATGAGCTCGTCGGTCTCGTTGCAGGCGTAGCCGAACATCATGCCCTGGTCCCCGGCGCCGTTGTCCAGCCCGTCGTCCTGCGCGCCCTCCTTGGCCTCCAGGCACTTGTCCACGCCCATGGCGATGTCGGGGGACTGCTCGTCGATGGAGGTGAGCACCGCGCAGGTGTCGCAGTCAAAGCCGAATTTGGCCCGGTCGTAGCCGATGTCCCGGATCACCTGGCGGGCGATCTTGGGGATGTCCACATAGCAGCTGGTGGTGATCTCCCCCATCACATGGACCAGGCCGGTGGTCACCGTGGTCTCACAGGCCACCCGGGACATGGGGTCCTTGGCGAGCATAGCGTCCAGCACCGCGTCGGAGATCTGGTCACAGATCTTGTCGGGATGCCCCTCGGTGACGGATTCAGAAGTAAAAAGTCGCTTTGCCATGGTAATCTGTTCTCCTTCCTTTGTTCAGGGGTGAAAAAGAGCTCCGCCGGTCGTACCCCCGGCGGAGCGTCGTGTGCGGTTACACCCTCATCTTTCGATTCCACTCGCCGGATTTGGCACCTTCCCCGTCCCTCAGGACGGACAGGTTGCCGGGCTTCATCGGGCCGTTCCCTCCACCGCTCTTGATAAGGTTATTGACTTGTCCCGTACAGTATATCCGTCCCAGGGCCCTTTGTCAAGAGCCGGGCGCCATCTCCGCTCCCTGTTTTTTCAAAAAAGCCTTGACTTTCCGCACCGCTTTGTGGTATCTTATTAGCACCTATGAAAAGGGCTCTTTTTTTGTGCGCATTTTTACGGTGTGATGACGCACAAAACCCTCCACCGCTGCGCGGACATAGGGAGGCAAACTTGCCGAATCCGCACCGTGACGCCATAAGCGGGAATCCCCTCCGGGGTCCCTGTGCGTTGCTGGATTCGGCCTATCTGCCGCGTCCGGCATTTTTTATGCCCGCGGCGTAAATCAAAGGAGGTGCCGAAACATGGCAAAGGCTGGCAACCGGGTCAAGATCACCCTGCGCTGCGCGGAGTGCAAGCAGCGCAACTACAACACCTTTAAGAACAAGAAGAACACCCCTGACCGTCTGGAGCTCAACAAGTACTGCCCCTTCTGCAGAAAGCACACGGTCCATAACGAGACCAAGTAAGCAGCGGTGTATGGCTGACAAGAAAGAAGGGTGAAACTGAATGTCTGAAAACGAGAAGAACGAGCAGCTCGACCAGGTGGACGCCGCGGCCAAGGCCAAGAAGGACAAGAGCGCCAAGCCCGCCGAGAAAAAGCCCGGTATCTTCCAGCGCATCGGCAAGTGGTTCAAGGAAATGCGCAGCGAGCTCAAGAAGGTCCAGTGGCCCGGCGCAAAGTCGGTGGGCAAGAACACCCTCACGGTCATCATCTGCATCGTGGTGGTGGGCGTGTTCATCTGGGTCTTCGACGCTCTGGCCACTGCCGTGGTGGACGCCCTGCTCGCCCTGTTCAAGGGGTAAGGTGGAGGCATGGCTGAAAACGCAAAGTGGTATGTGATCCACACTTACTCCGGCTATGAAAACGCCGTTTCCGCCGCCATCGAAAAGGCGGTGGAGAACCGGGGCATGCACGAGCTGATCACCGAACTGAGCATTCCCATGGAGACCGTCACCGAGATCACCGACAACGGCCCCAAGACCGTGGAACGCAAGGTCTTCCCCGGCTATGTGCTGGTGAAGATGGTCCTCACCGACGAGACCTGGCATCTGGTACGCAACGTCCGCGGCGTCACCGGCTTCGTGGGTTCGGGCAACAAGCCCATCCCCCTCACCGACGAGGAGATCTCCTCCCTGGGTGTGGAGAAGCGTGAGATCGTGGTGAGCTACCAGGTGGGCGACAGCGTGAAGATCACCGACGGCGCGCTGGAGTCCTTCCTGGGCGTCGTAGAGGAGATCGACCTGGAGCACAGCAAGGTCCGCGTGGTGGTGCCCATGTTCGGCCGTGAGACCCCCGTGGAACTGGAGCTCGATCAGGTCGAGCCCGTGGAAATCTGAACCAAGCCGGCGGCCAAGGGCCGCCCGTGGGAGGCAATCCCATCCGGGATGCCGTCCAAACCACATTTTTCGTAGGAGGTGCTGTTTCAAATGGCACAGAAAGTAGTAGGTTACGTAAAACTGCAGATCCCCGCCGGCAAGGCCACTCCGGCGCCCCCCGTGGGCCCCGCCCTGGGCCAGCACGGCGTCAACATCGCCGGCTTCACCAAGGAGTTCAACGAGCGGACCAAGAACGACGTGGGTCTCATCATCCCCGTGGTCATCACCGTCTACGCTGACCGCTCCTTCACCTTCGTCACCAAGACTCCTCCCGCCGCCGTGCTCATCAAGAAGGCCTGCAACATCGAGTCCGGCTCCGGTGTGCCCAACAAGACCAAGGTGGCCACCATCAGCAAAGAGGACGTACGTAAGATCGCCGAGACCAAGATGCCCGACCTGAACGCCGGCAGCATCGAGGCCGCCATGAGCATGATCGCCGGTACCGCCCGCTCCATGGGCGTTCTGGTGGGCGACTAAGGCGAAGGAGGGAATCGGAAATGTTTAGAGGTAAAAAATATCAGGACAGCGCCAAGCTCATCGAGACCGGCGCCCTGTACGATACTGCCGACGCCATGGCCCTGGTGGTCAAGACCGCTACCGCCAAGTTCGACGAGACCGTTGAGCTGCATGTGAAGCTGGGCGTTGACTCCCGGCACGCCGACCAGCAGGTCCGCGGCGCCATCGTTCTCCCCCACGGCACCGGCAAGACCGCCCGCGTGCTGGTCTTCGCCAAGGGCGACAAGGCTGAGGCCGCCAAGGCCGCCGGCGCCGACTTCGTGGGCGAGATGGACCTGGTGGAGAAGATCCAGAAGGAGAACTGGTTCGACTACGACGTGGTCGTGGCCTCTCCCGACATGATGGGCGTTGTGGGCCGCCTGGGTAAGGTCCTGGGCCCCAAGGGCCTGATGCCCTCCCCCAAGGCCGGCACCGTCACCCCCGACGTGGCCAAGGCCGTCACCGAGATCAAGGCCGGTAAGGTGGAGTACCGTCTGGACAAGACCAACATCATCCACTGCCCCATCGGCAAGGTCTCCTTCGGCCCCGAGAAGCTCACCGAGAACTTCAACGCGCTCATGGGCGCCATCATCAAGGCCAAGCCCGCCGCTGCCAAGGGCCAGTATGTCCGCAGCTGCGTGTGCGCCTCCACCATGGGCCCCGGCGTGAAGATCAACGCCGCCAAGCTGGTGTAACACACCTCTAGGGGGGACTCTTCGTCCCCCCTAGATACAAAACCGCCGCGCCGCCCCCTTTGGGGGGCGGCACAGCAGTTTTGATACCCCCCTCGCCTCTGCACGCAGAGGCGGTTGTGGCCGCCGCGGCCACAAGTTAAGGTGTGCTCCGCAGGCGCATGTCCTGCTGCGCACGATTTCGGACAATTTGTGCTTGACACAGCCTGTCCGGCCTGATATAATACCGTTCGTGTTCAAAGACAGCAGGCGGCGCAAGCCATAAGCCCTGCCGAGAATGCAGCCACAACGGAATGAGTTTCATTGTGCTGTTTTCGCTGCTTTGAATGCGAAAACAGCTTTTTTGTTGCGCCGCTGCATCGGAAAAGTTGAACGTAAATTCAACGGAGGTGAATCCAAATGCCTAACGCAAAGGTTCTCAGCGAGAAGCAGGCCATCGTGGCTGAGCTGACCGAGAAGCTGCAGAGCGCCGCCAGCGGCGTGCTCGTGGACTACAAGGGCATCACCGTGGCCGAGGACACCGCTCTGCGTGCCGAGTGCCGCAAGAACGAGCTGGACTACGCCGTGGTGAAGAACACCCTGGTGCGCTTCGCCATCAACAACGTGGGCCTCAGCGAGATGGACGGTGTGCTGAGCGGCACCACTTCTCTGGCCCTGTCCCACGGCGATCCCATCGCCCCCATGCGGGTGATCAACAAGTTCGCCAAGCAGTTTGGTGGCGCCAAGTTCACCATCAAGGCCGGCTTCATGGACGGCAAGGTCCTCTCCCTGGACGAGATCATGGCTCTGGCCGAGCTGCCCTCCAAGGAGGTCCTGCAGGCTCAGGTCCTGGGCACCATGCTGGCTCCCATCACCAGCCTGGCCATCGTCATCAAGGCCATCTGCGAGCAGAAGGGCGGCTCCGTGGAGTCCGCCGAGGCTGCCGCCGAGTAATTCCCCGCGCTATTATCGAACAAATTACATTATTTTAGGAGGTTACCTATCATGGCTTCTGAGAAAATCACTGCCCTCATCGAAGAGGTTAAGGGTCTGACTGTTCTGGAGCTCTCCGAGCTCGTCCACGCCCTGGAGGAGGAGTTCGGCGTCTCCGCCGCCGCTATGGCCGCTCCCGCCGCTGCCGGCGCTGCCGCTCCCGCCGCTGAGGAGAAGACCGAGTTCGACGTGGTGCTCTCTGAGGTCGGCGCCGAGAAGATCAAGGTCATCAAGGTCGTCCGCGAGATCACCGGCCTGGGCCTGGCTGAGGCCAAGGCTATGGTCGAGGCTGCTCCCAAGGCCGTCAAGGAGGCCGTCGGCAAGGACGAGGCCGAGGAGCTCAAGAAGAAGCTGGAGGAAGTCGGCGCCAAGGTGGAGCTGAAGTAAGCTTCTTTCCCCGGGACAAGAAAACGCGCATGGCAGCTGCCATGCGCGTTTTTCGTTTGTTCCCCTCACGTCAGCTCCGGGGCGTCCTGCTCCGGGCGGAACCGGCGCCAGAGCAGCCACACCAGCTGGCTGCATCCAAAGCCCACCAGGCACCCCACCAGCACGTCGCTGGGGAAATGGACCCCCACATAGAGCCGGGAAAAGGCCATCACCGCCGCCAGCACCAGGGCGGTCACCTTGGCCCACCGGCGGGGCAGGGTGCGCCACCATGCCCCCGCCGCGGCAAAGGCGCAGGTGGCGTGGCCCGAGGGGAAGGAGTTGGGGTCGGGCTCCACCACCAGGAAGGTAAGCCCCTCCACCACCAGCCAGGGCCGGGGCCGGGCCACCAGATGCTTGAGCACCACATTGGTACACAAAAAGCCCAGGGCCATGGCCAGCAGGGCCAGAAGCCCCGCCCGCCTGGTCTTGGGGAAGATCAGCATGATCACGGACACCGCGATCCACGCAAGGCCGCTGTCTCCCAGCTTGGTATAGAAGGACAGCACCGCGTTAAGAAGATCCACGCGCAGAAATTCCTGAATCCACAGCAGGATGTTCCCATCCAGCGCGCTCAGCCATTCAAGCATAGTTTCCTCCTGAACTGCGGACAGGGCGGCGGATCACCCGCCGCCCTGTCCCGTTGTTTTTTGTGTTTTCTTACGCCGCGCTGTCCATCAGCGCGCAGTCCACCACGATGCCGGTATACTCAAACCCGGTGGTCTTGACGATATACGCCCGGCCGATCCGCACCTCCTGGGTGCCCACGGCCTGGGTGACCGTGTTGCTGACGGCGGCCTCAATGGTGAAGTAGACGTCCACATAGTAGTTGTCCTCCGCCATGACCCATTCGCCGTCCTGGGTGTCGTACTGCACCGGGTTGGGGGTGCTGTACACGTCGGTCACATAGCCGTCCACCATAGCGCCGCTGGCCATGAACTGGTTTTGCCCCTCGGCCAGCTGCGCCTCGATGTGCTCATAGGCCACAGGGTCCATCCGGGAGACCTTCACCACGAACTCCAGCCGGCCGGCCTGGCCCGACTGGACCACCTCATCAGACTCGGAGGGCCAGAGCAGGCGGGCCCCCAATACACCGATCACCACGACCACCACCAGGATCACCAGCAGGTCGATGAGATTGATCTTTCCAAACAGCCTTCCCTTTTCGTCGATCATCTTTTGTCCCCTCTGTATCTGCTTTCAAATTGACATCTTATGCCCCAGTGGGTAAAATAAAGATGTCTGCGGTTTTCTTATTGTATCACACACTTGTGTACCTTCACAAGACTTTTTTCGGGAGGCTGCCATGAAGGTCATCCATCTCATCTCCGGCGGCGACAGCGGCGGCGCCAAGACCCACGTCCACACCCTGCTCCAGGGCCTTACCCACACCCCCGGCGTGGAGGTCACCCTGGTGTGCTTCATGGAGAGCCCCTTCACCAAGGAGGCCCAGGCCCTGGGCATCCCCACCCTGGTCCTCCCCGGCAAGAATCTGCTCAGGACCTTTTCCCGCCTCAAGGACCTTATCCGCTCCGGCGGCTACGACCTGATCCACTGCCACGGTGCCCGGGGAAACCTGATGGGCGCCCTGCTGCGCCGCGCCACCGCCCTGCCCGTGGTGACCACCGTCCACTCGGATTACCGCCTGGACTACATGGGCCGCCCCATCTCCCGCCTCACCTACGGCACCATCAACACCATCGCCCTCCGGCATCTGGATTACCGCATCGGCGTGTCCGACGCCATGGCCGATCTGCTCATCTCCCGGGGCTTTGACACCGACCGCATCTTCACCATCTACAACGGCCTGGACTTCACCCCCCGCACCCCTGCTCTTCCCCGCAGGGCCTATCTGGAGAGCGTGGGGGTGGACTGGGAGGACGATTGCGTCATCGCCGGCATCGCCGCCCGCCTCAACCCGGTCAAGGACATCCCCACCCTGATCCGGGGCTTTGCCAGGGCCCACGCCCTGCAGCCCAAGCTGCGGCTGCTCATCGCCGGCGACGGCGAGCAGGCCGACGAGCTGCGCCGCCTGGTGCGGGAGCTGAACGTGGAGCGGGAGGTGTGCTTTGCCGGGTGGGTGTCCGATACCGACAGCTTTTATAACGCCCTGGACATCAACACCCTCACCTCCCTCAGCGAGACCTTCCCCTACGCCCTCACCGAGGGCGCCCGCATGGGCCTGCCCACCGTGGCCAGCCGGGTGGGCGGCGTGCCCTACCTCATCGACCACGGAGTGAACGGCTTCCTCTTCACCGCCGGCGACGCCGAGGCCCTGGGCAAATACCTCTCCACCCTGGCCGCCGACGCCACCCTCCGGCAGCACATGGGCGAGCGGCTCTACCAGAAGGCCAAGCGGGAGTACTCCCTGGAGAGCACCGTGAAGCGGCAGCTCACCATCTACGAGACCATCCTCCGCCGCCAGGCCCGCCCCGCCTCCGGGCGCAGCGGCGCCCTGGTGTGCGGCGCCTACGGCAAGGGCAACGCCGGCGACGACGCCATCCTGGAGGCCATCGTCACCGAGCTGCGGCAGGTGGACCCCGACCTGCCCGTCTGGGTCCTCTCCCGCCGTCCCAAGGACACCCGGCTCAAGTACCGGGTCAACTCCATCTACACCTTTGCCTTCCCCAAATTCCTCGCCCGGATGCGCAAGACCAAGCTCTACATCAACGGCGGCGGCTCCCTCATGCAGGACGTGACCAGCCACCGCTCCCTGTGGTTCTACCTCTTCACCATCTCGGCGGCCAAGATCCTGGGCAACAAGGTGCTCATGTACGGCTGCGGCATCGGGCCCATCCACTCCCAGGCCAACCGCCGCCGGGCCGCCCGGGTCCTGGAGCACCGGGTGGACGCCATCACCCTCCGGGACACCCACTCCCGCGCCGAGCTGGAGGAAATGGGCGTCACCAAGCCGGAGATCCTGCAGTCCGCCGACCCCACGGTCATCCTCCCCCCCGCCTCCGACGAGGCCATCGACGGCCTGCTGGAGAGCAACGGCCTTGACCCCCGGGGGAAGTATATCGGCTTCGCCCTGCGGCCCTGGCCCGGCTTTGAGAGCAAGGCCCCCATCTTCGCCCGGGCCGCCGACTACGCCTGGGAGAAATACGGCCTCACCCCCGTCTTTATCCCCATCGAGAGCCGCCTGGATGTGGAGGCCGCCCGCAAGGCCGCCGTCCACATTCAGTCCGCCCCCTTCGCCATCCTCTCTGAGACCGGCGGCAGCAGCCACACCATCGGCCTGTTCGCCCGGATGCAGGTGGTGGTGTCCATGCGCCTGCACGCCCTCATCTTCTCCGCCAGCCAGGGCGTTCCCCTGGTGGGCGTGGTGTACGACCCCAAGATCAGCTCCTTCCTCTCCTACATCGGCCAGGACCTGTATACCGACCTCGGGGATCTGACGGAGGAGACCCTCTGCGCCCAGATCGACCAGGCCTGTGCGCGGATGGGGGACCGGGAATTCCTGGCCGAAGGGGTGAAGCGCCTGCGCGGCGTGGAGCAGCGCAACTGCGAGACCGCCCGGCGCCTGCTCGCGGAGCCGTGAGGCTCCGCCGCTACTTCTCTTACGGGAGGCTTTGACCTTGAAGCAGTATATCTGTCTCGCCAGCGACCCTTGGCGGGCCGCTCCCACCCGCGTGCAGCACTTCATGTCCCGGCTGAAAAACGCCGAGATCCTCTATTTTGAGCCCCCCACCCCCGGCGGCCACGACTACCGGGAGCGGGGCCGGAGGGTACGCCCCGGCCTTACCGTCTACACCCTGCCCCCCGCTTCCCAGGTGGACGAACGGTACGCCCGGCTCTTCCGGCGCAACATGCTGCGCCAGACCGAGTTCATCGAGAGCAAGCTGGAGCGCCATCGCTTCCGGGAGCCCGTCCTCTGGCTCACCTCCCCCAAGCAGGTCCACTTCCTGGACTACCTGGCCTACCGGGGGCTGGTCTACGACTGCGACCGGGAATGGTCCGGCCTCCCCCTGCGCTGGGAGAGCGACCTGGCCCTGGCCGCCGACGTGATCTTCGCCGCCTCCCCCATGCTGGTGGACCGGCTCTCCCCCTGTAACAACAACATCTGCCTGCTCCCCAACGGCGCAAACCCCTCCATGTTCAGCCGCGCCGGCCTGCGCACCCCGCCGGAGCTGCGGGGCCTCAAGGTGCCCGTGCTGGGCTATGTGGGGGCCATCTGGCGGGACCTGGACCTCTCCCCCGTGTGGGAGACCGCCCGGCGGCACCGGGAGTGGGCCTTCGTCTTCCTGGGCCGCACCATGGGGGAGCACGCCATGTTCCGCGCCCTCAAGGCCCTGCCCAACGTGGCCTTCCTGGGCTGGAAGTCCCCGGTGGACCTGCCCGACTACTTAAGCCGCTTCGACGTGTGCCTCAACCTCTACCGCCGCTCGGAGATCGGCACCGACATCATCCAACAGCGGCTCTATGAGTACCTCTCCACCGGCAAGCCCATCGTCTCCATGCTCTGGGAGGACCAGGTGGAGCCCTTCCCCGACGTGATCTACGGCGCCCATACCCACGCCGAGTTCGCCCACATGTGCGCCACCGCCCTTCAGGAGCGGGGAGACTGGGCCAGCAAGCGCCGGCTGGAGTACGGCCGCGCCGCCGCCTGGAGCGCCCGCGCCGAGGAGCTGTGCCGGGTGCTCAGCGCCATCGGGCTGTATTAAGGAGGTTCTTCCATGAAAGATTTATGTAAACTCCTTCGGGACAACCCCTACCCTGGCCGGGGCATGGTGCTGGGCCGCAGCGCCGGGGGCGAGTGCGCCGTGCTGGTCTACTTCATCATGGGCCGCAGCGTCAACTCCCGCAACCGGATCTTTGAGCCCACCCCGGACGGCATCCGCACCCGGGCCTTCGACGAGAGCAAAATGACCGACCCCTCCCTCATCATCTACCACCCGGTCCGGGTGCTGGAGGGTACCTTCATCGTCACCAACGGGGACCAGACCGACACCATTGCCGACGCCTTCCGTGCGGGGAAGGGCTTTGTCCGGGCCCTGCGCACCCGAACCTTCGAGCCCGACGCGCCCAACTACACCCCCCGCATCTCCGGCATGGTGCGGCCCGACGGCAGCTACCGGCTGTCCATCCTCAAATCGGCGGAGGGCACGGGAGAGAGCTGCGTGCGCTTCTTCTTCGAGTACGACGCCCCCACCCCCGGCGTGGGCCACTTCATCAGCACCTATCAGGGCGACGGGGACCCTCTGCCCTCCTTCGCCGGAGAGCCGGTGGCGGTGGACCTCTCCGCCCCCGACGCCGCCACCCTGGCCAAGGCGCTGTGGGACAGCCTCAACGGCGACAACAAGATCTCTCTCTATGTGAATTATGTAAACATCAAGACCGGGGCGCAGGAGCGCGTCATTCTCAACAAGCTGGAGGCGTGAACATGAAAGAGCTGGAACTGAAATACGGCTGCAACCCCAACCAGAAGCCCGCCCGCATCTTCATGGAGGAGGGGGAGCTGCCCGTCCGGGTCCTCAACGGGCGGCCGGGGTACATCAACTTCCTGGACGCCCTCAACGCCTGGCAGCTGGTGCGCGAGCTCAAGGAGGCCACCGGTCTGAGCGCCGCCGCCTCCTTCAAGCACGTCTCCCCCGCCGGGGCCGCCCTGGGCACCGAGCTCACGGAGGTGGAGCGGAAGATCTACTTTGCCGAGGGGATGGAGCTCTCCCCCATCGCCGCGGCCTATGTCCGGGCCCGGGGGGCCGACCGCCTGTGCTCCTACGGGGACTGGGCCGCCCTGAGCGACGTGTGCGACGCCGCCACCGCCCGCTACCTGGCCCTGGAGGTGTCTGACGGCGTCATCGCCCCCGGCTACACCGACGAGGCCCTGGCCATCCTTAAAACCAAGCGCAAGGGCGGCTACAACGTGGTGGCCATGGACCCGGACTATGTGCCCAAGCCCATGGAGCACAAGGACGTGTACGGCATCACCTTCGAGCAGGGCCGCAACAACTTCGCCATCAGCGGCGATCTGCTCCAGAACATAGTCACCCAGAACAAGGACCTGCCCGAGAGCGCCCGGCGGGACCTGATCCTCTCCCTCATCACCCTCAAGTACACCCAGTCCAACTCCGTGTGCTACGCGGTGGGGGGCCAGACCATCGGCGTGGGCGCGGGGCAGCAGAGCCGCATCCACTGCACCCGGCTGGCCGGGAGCAAGGCGGACAACTGGCTGCTGCGCCAGCACCCCAAGGTGCTCTCCCTCCCCTTTGTGGACGGTATCCGCCGTCCCGACCGGGACAACGCCATCGACGTGTATATCTCCGACGAGTACGAAGATGTGCTCGCCGACGGCGTGTGGCAGAACACCTTCAAGACAAAGCCCGACGTGCTCACCGCCCAGGAGAAAAAGGAGTGGATCGCCCGGCAGAGCGGGGTGAGCCTGGGCTCCGACGCCTTCTTCCCCTTTGGGGACAACGTGGAGCGGGCGAAAAAGTCAGGGGTGCAGTATATCGCCCAGCCCGGCGGTTCCATCCGGGACGACCATGTCATCGCCACCTGCGACAAGTACGATATGGTCATGGCCTTCACCGGGATGCGGCTGTTCCACCACTGAGCCGCCCTGCAAAATATACAAGAGCGCGGGACACCGTCGTCCCTAAGCTCCAGCTTATCAAAAACTCCCCCGCAGGGAAGCCTCGCAGAGTTCCGTCGCGCGCACGCGGCGGAATAAAATCTGAATCTGTCATTTCCGGGGACCCCAAACTCCCTCCTCGCGGCATAGCCGCTGCGGCCTACGCTAAAAATGTGCCACCGGCACATTTTCTTAACGCTGCGGCCTCGGAAATGACACTTCTCATGACGGATAGGGTGACAATTTCGCAAGAAATCGAGCCCTGTCCGTCATGCAGCTTTTTGTCGAAAAAGGCCGCTGGCCTTTTTCGACAGTTAAAAGAGCTGGGACGCCGACGGCGTCCCAGCTTTCTTTTTCTTGCTGCTTATTCCGGCTTGTCCCCGTCCTGGGGCTCCTGAGGGGCGGTGGGCTGCCGGGTGCTCTCTTCCCCGGCGCTCTCCTCCTTTGCCTCCTCCGTCGTCGCCTCCGAAGCGGCCTCCTCCGGAGCGTTCTCCTTGGGGGCGGCCTTCACCTGGGCGATGCGGGCCTTGTTCTCCTCAATGGTGGTGCGGGAGGCGGTGATCTTCTCGCACAGGGCGGCGTAGGCCGCCTCAGGCGCCATGCCGCGCTCGGCGTAGTAAAGCCGCCCGATCTCCTGATAGGCCTTGCGGATGGCGCTCTCCTCAGCGGTGTTGGCCAGGTTGAGCCGGGCGATCTCCGCCAGCTGCCGGGACTTGTTCACGCCGCTCTGGGCCAGGTCGATGGCAGTGTCCTTGAGTTCCTCCAGAAAATCCATTCCTTTTCCTCCTATCCCATGGTTTGGAGCCATTCTTGCCCTTATTATATCCACATTCCAACCCGTGCGCAAGGGCTTTCCTGCCGAAATTTGCCTCCGGCCATGCACCTTCCATCCCCGCGGACATATGCTGGGAACGGAGGTCATGCATATGAACATCTATCAAGGGAAACCTTTTACTCAGTGCTGCACCGGCACTTCCTGCCCCTGTCCCCCGGTCCCGTCCTGCACCGGTGCCTGCCCCTGCCCGCCCTGCCCCACCCGCTGCACGGTGGACATCGTCTCCATCCCCGGTCCCACCGGCCCCACCGGTCCTACCGGGGCCACCGGCCCCACCGGTCTCCAGGGTCCTCAGGGACTCCAGGGCCCTCAGGGACCCCAGGGTCCCCAGGGCCCCACCGGTCCCCAGGGCGCCGCGGGTGCCACCGGCGCCACCGGAGCTGCGGGCGCTGCCGGAGCCACTGGCGCTACCGGCGCTACTGGTGCCACCGGGGCTACCGGTCCTGCCGGAGCTGACGGTGCTGCCGGGGCCACCGGCGCTACTGGCGCTACCGGAGCCACTGGTCCTGCCGGAGCTGACGGCGCTGCCGGAGCCACTGGCCCCACCGGTCCTACCGGTCCCACCGGCCCCACCGGTCCCACCGGCCCCACCGGCCCCACCGGCCCCACCGGTCCTACCGGTCCCACCGGTCCCACCGGTCCCACCGGTCCCACCGGCCCCACCGGTCCTACTGGTCCTACTGGTCCTACTGGTCCCACCGGGCCCCAGGGTGAGAGCGCCACGGTGACTCCCGCCGCCGCGGTGACCGATGCCACCAGCTCCACCGACGTGGTCACCCAGTTCAACGCCCTGCTGGCCAACCTGCGCGCGGCCGGTCTGCTGGAGAACTGACAGAGCAAAGCGGAGCCCGGCAGCCTGTGTGGCTGCCGGGCTGAGACTGTCGAAAAAGGCCTTTTGGCCTTTTTCGACAAAGGGTTGCATGACGGACAGGGTTCGATTTCCTGCGAAATTGTCACCCCGTCCGTCATGAGAAGTGTCATTTCCAAGGCACATGTCCTCGGAAATGACCGATTCTAATTTTATTCCGCCGCGTGCGCGCGGCGGAACTCTAGCGAGGCTTCCCTGCGGGGAGG
>DVLB01000065.1 GCA_018715695.1 Candidatus Galloscillospira stercoripullorum | reverse complement strand
TTTCGACAGGCTGCTGCACTTTTTGAAACTTCAAAAAAGTTTCAAAAAGTGGTTTGATTAGACGCGAAAGACAACCCTGACGGTTTTCTTTCACACTATCTTTCCCTCCGAATCCTTCGGCTGGGAGGGTTTGCCCATAATCTTGGCCGGAGCGCATTTGCGCTCCGGCCCACTACATAGCGGACGGTGAGCGGAATGCACATGACGACCCAGGCGCTGGTGCTGCGGGAGGTGGCCTATAAGGAGAGCGACAAGCTCCTCACCCTCCTCACGGCGGACCGGGGCAGACTGACGGTGAGCGCCCGGGGGGCGCGCAAAAAGCAGGACGCCGCGGCGGCGGCCTGCCAGAGCCTGGTGTGGGGAGAGTTCACCCTCTGGGAGTACCGGGGACGGTGGACGGTGAAGGAGGCCTTCACCCTGCGTCGGTTTCACGGAATGCTCGCCAGCCTTGAGAAGCTGGCCCTGGGGACCTACTTCGCCGAGGTGGCCGAGGCCCTCTCCGAGGAGGAGGTGCCAGACGCCGCCCTTCTCTCTCTCACCCTCAACTCTCTCCACGCTCTGGACAAGCTCTCCAAGCCCCTGCCCCTGGTGAAGGCGGCCTTTGAGGGACGGGCCATGTCCATCGCGGGATACGAGCCACTTCTGGAGCGGTGCGCCCTGTGCGGGAAAGAGACCCCGGAGGCGCCCATGCTCAACCTGTCCTCCGGCCTGCTCCACTGTGCCCACTGCCGGGACGGGGCGGGGGACGGCATCTCCATGCCTCTGGACGCGCCCAGCCTCTCGGCAGCGCGGCATATTGTGTGGGGAGAGGCCAAGCGCCTGTTCTCCTTCTCTCTGGAGCCGGGGAGCTTGGCCCTCCTCTCTGGCGCGTGCGAGGCCTTCCTCATGACCCAGCTGGAGCGGGGCTTCCACACCCTGGACTTCTACAAACAGGTCTGCGCCGACCGATAAAAAACATCCCCGCCGCTCTGTTCGACCCTGTGGAAAATGACGGTTGACGGAGCGGCGCTTTTTTCCTATAATGTTAGCAAGGCAACAAAAAGGAGGGGTTCCCATGTCGCAGCGACAGGACCTGGGTTACCACATCCGGATCATGTCCAATCTTCTCAAACGCAGGGTGCTCACCCTGGAGAGCGCGATGGAGGGAGACAGCTCCACTGCCATGCAGGGGCGGATCATGGGCTACCTGCATCAGCACCGGCAGGAGGAGATCTTTCAGCGGGACCTGGAAGAGGCATTCCAGATCCGGCGGTCCACCGCTTCCAGAATCTTAACCCGTATGGAGGAACAGGGACTCATCCGGCGGGAGAGCGTGGTGCGGGACGCCCGGCTCAGAAAGCTGGTGCTCACCGAGAAGGCGGAGGAGCTGCGCTCCGCGGTGGCGGAACGCATCCGGGCCATGGAGGGCATCCTGGCTGCCGGGCTTACCAGCGCGGAGGTGGAGCAGTTCCTAACCATCGCGGGCAAGATCGAACACAACCTGTCCCAAATTCCAGTTCCCAAGGAGGAAGCCAAATGCTCAAAAAACTGACTGCTTGTATCGGAGAGTACAAGATACCGGCCATCCTCACCCCCATCTTCGTGGTGGGCGAGGTGGCCTTCGACGTGCTCATCCCCATGATGACCGGCAAGCTGCTGGACGAGGGCGTCAAGGCCGGCAGCATGGGCCACATTTTACAGTACGGCGTGCTGGTGGTGTGCATGGCCCTGGCGGCCCTGGCGCTGGGTAGCCTGTCTGGCCGGTTCGCCGCCAAGGCGGCCACCGGCTTTTCCCGTAACCTGCGTCGGGAGATGTACCGCAGCGTGCAGAAGTTCTCCTTCGCCAACATCGACAAGTTCTCCACCGGCGGCATCATCACCCGGCTCACCACCGATGTGACCAACGTGCAGATGGCCTTCATGATGATCATCCGCATCGCGGTGCGCTGCCCCATTATGCTCATCTGCGCGTGGGTGCTCACCTTCACCATCAACCCCCAGCTGGCCCTCATCTTCCTTGTCGTCATCCCCATCCTGGCGGTGGGCCTGCTGATCATCATGCGCTCGGCCCATCCCCTCTTTGAGCGGGTATTTAAGAAGTATGACTGGCTCAACAACGTGGTGCAGGAGAACCTGCTGGGCATCCGGGTGGTCAAGTCCTTCGTGCGGGAGGACCATGAGCGGGAGAAGTTTGACAAGGTCTCGGGTGAGATCTACCTGGACTTCACCAAGGCCGAGAAGATCGTGGCCTTCAACATGCCTCTGATGCAGATCTGCGTCTACGCCTGCATGCTCACCGTCTCCTGGCTGGGCGCCAACCTGGTGGTGGGCGGCGAGCTGACCACCGGACAGCTCACCAGCATGTTCAGCTATATCATGATGATCCTCATGAGCCTGATGATGCTCTCCATGGTGCTGGTCATGATCATCATCTCCCGGGCCTCCGCCGAGCGGATCGCCGAGCTTTTGAGCGAAGAGAGCGACCTGAAGAACGGCCCCAACCCCATCCATGAGGTGAAGGACGGCTCCGTGGTTTTTGAGAACGTGAGCTTCAGCTATGCCAAGGACCCCAGCAAGGAGTGCCTCAAGGACGTGAATCTGACCATCCGCTCCGGCGAGACGGTGGGTATCCTGGGCGGCACCGGTACCTCCAAGACCACCCTGGTGCAGCTCATCCCCCGGCTCTACGATGTCACCGAGGGCCGGGTGCTGGTGGGCGGTGTGGACGTGCGGGACTACGACATGGAGTCCCTGCGCGAGCAGGTGGCCATGGTGCTGCAGAAGAACGTGCTCTTCTCGGGCACCATCAAGGACAATCTCCGCTGGGGCAACAAGGAGGCCACCGACGAGGAGATGGTCCGGGTGTGCAAACTGGCCCAGGCCGACCCC
>DVLB01000064.1 GCA_018715695.1 Candidatus Galloscillospira stercoripullorum | reverse complement strand
TATGAAGAGTTGTTCACCGTAGCGGTGCTGACCGGGTTGAGACCTGGAGAGCTGTTCGCGTTGCGCTGGTCGGATGTTAATCTGAAAGAGAAGTATCTCGACGTGACGAGAACCCTCCTCTATCAGAAATTGGAGGGCGACATGGGGAAGGCATTCCACATACACCCACCCAAGACTGCAACGAGTCTGCGGCGGGTATACTTTGACGAGCGATGTAAGTTAGCGCTTATGAGTCAGTTCCGGAAGAAGAGTAACATCTCCCTTAGGGAAACCTCTTCCCCGCTGGAGGGGTTGGAGGATCTGCTCTTTGTGACTAAGTATAACACGCCACTGAACTCGTCCCTCTACAGCTCTGCTATCCAGAGGATAGTGGATCTCATCAACGAGAGCCGCAGCGCTGTGGATCAGTTTGAGACATTCTCTGGCCACTGTTTCAGACACACCTACGCTACGCGCGCCTTTGAGGCTGACGTGGATCCAAAGGTGGTGCAGAAACAGCTGGGACACGCTACGCTGAAGATGACCATGGATCTCTACACTCACCTGTTCGAGGACAAGAAGCTCGAGGAGCTCACCAAGCTGGACGCTCACTCGGAAGACGTGTTCACCTCCTCTGATTCCTTGAGGGAGCAGAGGTATCGGGAGACACTTAATCCGAAGGTCGTACCCATCAGTGAGGTGGTGTAGAAAAGGTGTAGAGAAAAATTCTTCTAACTTTTTTAGCAGTATATTGGCCAGATTTCTCTGTTCATAAGTCAAATAGATCCGGTCTGACGTAATTGTGGTTCACTTACTACGTCTACCAGACCACCCCCTACGACTTCAAGGAGATTTGAGCTATGGCTCTCACCTATCAGGACATCCGCACCAATCCCGAGATCCGCACCTATATCACCCAAGCTGACGCCTCTCTGCGGGCCCTGGGCTATACGGAGCACGCCTTCGCCCATGTGACCAAGTGTGCCGAGACCGCCGCCACCCTCCTCCGGGACCTGGGCTACGCCCCTCGGGAAATGGAGCTCGCCCGCATCGCAGGGTTCATGCACGACATCGGCAATGTCATAAACCGCCACGACCACGCCATCAGCGGCGCCACCATGGCCTTCCGTATTCTGGACAAGCTGGGCATGGACCCCGCCGATGTGGCGGCGGTCATCACCGCCATCGGCTACCACGACGACAAGACCGCCTTTCCCGTCAACGCCATTGCCGCCGCATTGCTGCTGGCCGACAAAACCGACGTACGCCGCAGCCGGGTGCGCAACAAGGATGCCGCCAGCTTCGATATCCACGACCGGGTCAACTACGCCGTAGAAAAATCCGACCTCACCCTGGACACCGCTGCCAAGACCGTCACCCTCACGCTGTCCATCAATACGAAGGTGTGCGCCGTGATGGACTACTTTGAGATCTTTCTGGACCGGATGCTCTTGTGCCGCAAGGCCGCCGAGTTTTTCGGCCTCACCTTTAAGCTGGACATCAACGGGCTCGACCTACTGTGAAGGATGAGTTGCATTTCCCCGCAGGCCGTGATATGATGAGCGGTACGAAATAGGCGGCAAAGACCTGCCGCCCCTGGAAAGGAACATAAAAGATGAACAAAAGAGTGGTCCTCATCGGCTTCCACAATGAAAAGGCCCTGGGCGTACGCTACCTGTCCGTAGCCGCCCGCGCTCACGGTTATGAGCCCATCGTGGTGTTCTTCAAGGGCTTCAACTCCGAGGTGCCTGAGCACGCCACCGACACCGAGCTTAAGCTGCTGCAGGACTTCATCCGGGAGAAGGACCCCATCCTGGTAGGCCTGAGCGCCATGAGCTCCCTGTATTTTGAGACCCTTCAGAAGGTCAACGCCGCCGTGCGCGCCGCCACCTCCGCCCCCGTGGCCTGGGGTGGCGTGCTGGCCTCCCTGGACCCGGCTGTCGCCCTCCAGTATGCCGATTTCGTCATGCGGGCTGAGGGCGAGGAGACCCTCATTGATGTACTGCGGGCCATCGAGACCGGCGGCGACATCAAGTCCATCGACAACATCGCCTACCTCAATGAGGACGGCTCGGTCCACCTCAACCCCATCCGCCCCCTGGTGGAAGACATTGACAAGTTTGGCCATCCGCCGGTCAACGGCAAGGACATGTACCTCATTACCAACAATAAGCTCACCCCCGGTGACCCCCAGGTCCATGCCTTCACCTATGAGCTGCTGGCCTCCCGGGGCTGCCCCTTTTCCTGCACCTACTGCTCCGCCATCAATCTGCACCGACTCTACGGCAGTGCAAGCAAGTATGTGCGTTTCCGCAGCGTGGACAGCGTCCTCAGTGAGCTCAACGAAGCCAAGGCCAACATTCCCAAGCTGCGGGTGGTCCACTTCTGGGACGAGGTGTTCTCCAACGAGCCGGGCTGGGTGGACGAGTTCTGCGCCCGGTACAAAAAGGAGATCGGCATCCCCTTCCGCATCTGGGGCCACCCCATGATGGTCAACGAGGACCTGATCACCAAGCTGGTGGATGCCGGGCTCTACCAGGTGGTCATGGGCATCCAGAGCGGCTCGGAGCGGGTGCGCAGGGACGTATTCCACCGCTATGAGCCCCAGGACCGGGTCATTGAGGCCACCCGCGTCCTCTCCCGCTGCAAGGTGCCCCATGTCTTCTACGACCTGATGCTCCTCCACGCGTTTGAGAGCCCCGAGGACCTGCGGCAGACCTTTGAGATGTGCCTGGAGCTGGAGCCCCCCTTCGAGCTCAATATCCACGGCCTCAACTACCTGCCCGGCACCGACATCGTGGACATGGCCATCCAGGCGGGCTACTACACTCCTGAGGAGATGCACTCCATGATGTACAGCTCCCTCCAGGAGCAGTACGACCGCCATTGGGGTCCCGCCGCCAGCGTCTACAAGCAGGCCAGCACCGGCAACCCCTGGATCTCCCTGATCTACCTCACCCAGTTCCCTGAGCTCCACGACCAGCTGCGCGCCTTTGCCGACAAGCTGGACGATCCGGCCACCCGCAAGGCCGTATTTGCCCTGGAGGTCAAGATGAAAAAGCGCCAGCGGCTTGTTCACTTTATCAACAAGGTCAAGCTGGTGCTGCGGATCAAATAAAGCGCAAATGGGCCCGGTCTTTTGAAAAGGCCGGGCCTGTTTTTGCCCTCCACCGGCGGTAAACTGCCGGTCGAGGCCGGTAAACCAACCGTCGGTTGAGGAAAGTGGAAGTCTGTGATACCATAGCGTCATTCAGAAAACGAGGTGAGCGACCTTGAAAAAACAAACTTTCGGCGCCGCCCTGGCGGCGCTGCGCAAAGAGCGGGGCATGACCCAGCTGGAGCTGGCCGAAAAAATGGGCGTGACCGACAAAGCCGTTTCAAAATGGGAACGGGACCTGTCCCTCCCCGATGTGAACACCATCCCAAAGCTGGCGGAGCTGTTCGGCCTGACAGTGGACGAGCTGATGCAGGGTGAGGGCAAGCCGCGCAGCAGTGGCGGCAGAGGCAGAAAAGCCTCACAGATCGCCTGTCTCGCCTGCAAGGGCATCGCCGCAGCCGCCGGGATCGAGGTGGTGGTTCTCTCCCTTCTTGGCCTGCTGGATACGGTGTCAGCCATCCGTATGCTGGGAATCGGCCTCGCTTGCCTAGCCATTTCACAGCTCCCCACCGAAGGGCCGTAAACGCTGTTTCCTACCATCAAGCGCAAAAAGGCGCCCCCAAGGGGGCGCCTCAGCCTGTCGAAAAAATCTTTTCGCCAGGCTGCTGCACTTTTTGAAACTTCAAAAAAGTTTCAAAAAGTGGTTTGACTAGACGCGAAAGACAACCCTGACGGTTTTCTTTCACACTATCTTTCCCTCCGAATCCTTCGGCCAAGAGGGTTTATCGACAGTCTCAGGCGCCCCCAAGGGGGCGCCTTTCTTATATGCCGCCGTTTCGTGTTCTCTGCAAAAAGCAATCCCCCCGGCCATCCAACGTGACCGGGGGGCTACCACTGTGCCTGGGGTTCAATCATTTGGTTACCTCGTTCTTTCTGCAGATTTCGCGCTGAATCAAAGGAAGGGATTTTCCCGTAAGGTCTGTCTCCGTAAACAACTTGTGCACATTAGGTCTTCGTCGGCAATACTTTGCTTCGGATGGGTTCCTTTGGTGCGTCTCTCTTCAATGAGTGTGTTTTGGAACAACGAACGCTTATTGGGTCTTCCGATTTTCCATTGACTTTGCGCCTGGGAAAGTGGTCTTGGTTCTATGGACTTACTAGCCCATGGGACTCACCCCTTCCTTCTGGCTATATTGTACGATATGTTCTTTCTTTTGTCAAGTAGTTTTGTGAAAAATAATAAGTTTTCTTTCGTCATAATATGATATGTAAGCGGGCCCGCGGGTCCGCTAGTCTGTAAAGAAGAGCTTGAGAATCACGCCGTAGAGGACCGAGGCGCTGATGCCGAAGACCAGCACAGGTCCCGCTATAGTGAACATCTTGGCGCTCATGCCCATAATCAGGCCCTCGCTTTTGAACTCCAGAGCCGGAGAGACCATGGAGTTGGCAAAGCCGGTGATGGGGACCAGAGTACCCGCTCCCGCCCGCTTGGCCACCTTGTCGAACACCCCCAGGCCCGTGAGCAGGGCGGCAACGAAAATCAGCGTCACTGACACCGCGGCTGCGGCGTTATTCTCATTTAGTCCGAAGTGCCGGTACAGATTGAGCAGCGCCTGCCCCGCCGTACAGATCCCGCCTCCCACGAAAAATGCCCAGAGCATGTTTTTCCCCACCGGAGAGGGCTTGGACAGGCCGTTCACATAGGCGCCGTACTCCTGGTTCGTCATGTTGTCCATGTGCATGACCTCCTTTTGCCATAGTATGCCGCCGGGGAGGAAAACCATGCAGAAAACCCGCCGCGAATTTTCATTCGCGGCGGGTTTTTATACGATCAGGTCATGCGGCAGAAAAGCCGTGCGGCCTCCGCCCTGGTGATGGGCTCCATGGGGCGCAGCAGGTTGCCGGAACCGCTCACGATGCCCTGAGCGGTCATGGTCTCCACATAGGGCAACGCCCAGGAGGGCACCTGGTCCGCGTCGTCATAGGCGAGGGGAGCGGTGGCGTAGCCCTTGGCCTGGATGCGTCCCAGGACGGTCATCACCTCTGCGCGGCTGATGGTGGAGTTGAAGTTGAGGCTCAGCGTCCCGTCCGCCGCGGCGGAGCCCTTGACGTAGCTCAGGGCATACATGGCCCGAATGGCACCCGCGGCCCAGGAGGGGATGGTCTCGGCGTCGGCAAAGGGCAACTCTATGTTCTCATAGAGGCTTTGGTCCACACCCAGCCACCGGGCAGTCATCACGAAAAACTCTCCCCGGCGCATGGCACGGCCGGGCTCAAAGAGCAGCTCCTCCCCGCTCTGGATTCCATCCACGATCCCCCTGTCGTAGAGGTAGACCACATCCGCCTCGGCCCAGTGCTCATCGATGTCGGTAAAGACGGTCTCCCGGTCGGCGGTAGCCTCAATGTCCAGAGTGCCCCGGCCAATGTTGCCTGAGGCGTCCGTGGCCGTCACACTGACGAGATGGCGCAGGCCGTCGTTCTCGGGCAGTGTGGCCAGGAGGATACCTGTCTCGCCGTCCCAGAGGAAGTCCAGGGGCTGTCCGTCATAGGTAAGGGTGATGTTCTCTTTGGAGAAGGTCTTGTCGATGTTGTCGGCCACCGTCACCGAGAGAAGGGGCAGAAGTTCGGAAATCTCCACCTGCTCCAGGGTGATCTCAGGCGGCGTCAGGTCCTGGAGGTACTCGTCAGCGGTGGTGATCTGATCCACCCAAATGGTCCCGGCACTCACTGCGCCTGTCCCGGCGGTGAGCCGCAGGGCCCGAATCTCCTTCGTGCCCGCAGGCAGGGCCGCGATCACCTGGCGCCAGCCGGTGAAGTCCAAGGTGGTAAGCATCAGCTCCCCGGTAGCGCCCTGGCTGTCAGCCACGGTGGCGCTCAGCACATTGCCTGAGCCGTCTCCCAGTACCCACATCCCCAGGTAGGTCTCCCCGCTGGGAATGGTCAAAGAGCTGGCCAGCACGGCTTCCCCAGCGGCAAGGTCGTATTCCACCCTATAGCTTCCGATGCCGTAGCGCACCAGCGTGCGGTCGCTCTCCAGATAACCTTTGGCCCCGTCGGTGCTGGTGAACACCTCGCGGCCCGTCTCAAAGTTCTCCAAGGTCAGAATATGGCCCGCCACACTAACCGGGATGGTGACACTGGTGCCGCCGGCGGAGACCGTTAGCTCTCCCGTGCCGCTGGCCGGTCCGGCGGTAAGCACGCCGTTTTCATCCACGCTGCCTACCGCCCCACTCAGCGTCCAGGTGTAGCAGGTATCCTGGGAGAGCAGGTCCAGGTTGCGCCAGACCGCCTCCGCCTTAAGATCCACCCGCTCGTTTGGCGAGAGGGCCAGGGTAGTCACCGCCGCCCCGGTCTCCTCGTTGTGCAGGGAGATGCTGTCCGGCGTCTTGATCACCGTCACCGTGGCGCTGCCCTCCACGCCGCCCAGCCGGGCGGTGACTTGGGTGGTCCCTTTTTCCGATCCGGCAGTGAACACCCCGTTCAGGTCCACTCGGCCGTCCCCGTTCTCCACGAAATAGTTGGTCTCGCCCCAGGTCTCCATGGGATAATAGGTCGTATCCATGGGCTGGGCGCTCATCTGCACGCTGGCCCCCGCCAGAAGCAGGGCGTCGGTGGGCGTGACATAGAGATGGTCCAAAACCCCGGTGGGCTGGCAGGTGGTCGTCAGGAAGATGGCCACGCTGTTGGCCCGCTCGGCGCCCTCCTTGGGACGGTTGATAACGGAAAAGCCGCTGTCTGAATCGGGATAGGTCACGCCCAGGGTGGTGGAGCCGCCTCCGTCCAGGCCCAGGGCCTCCACGCATCCCAGCTCGATGAGCCGCTGGGCCACCTGGGCAAAGGTAGCCCCCACACTGTATTCACTGCGCACCCCGTCCAGGGTATAGAGGATGACGCTGCCGTCGGCCTTGATGCCAATGGCGGTGCGGGCGGTGCGCTCGGTGTCCAGCCCTGTGCCCACCTGGCCGTTTTCCACCAGGCGGTACAGTCCGCCCATGGCCTGTTCTACCTGGGCCCACACTTCGTCGGCGGCGGTGATGTCGATGTCCACCCGGTCGCCGCTCTTAAGGGCAAGCAGCGCTTCCACCAGGGCGGGGTCCGCCTGCTTGTTCACCGACAGCACCACGCTGCCCGGCGTCAGTGCGGTGGCTCCGTCGGTCTCCACCACCGCCTGCACCACATAGGTCACCCGGCTGTTCACCCGGGGCACGTCGCTGCGCACCAGGGTTCTCTCCGGCGCGATCTCCGCCGGGGCGGGGTCCTCCCCCTCCTGGATCTGGTCCTGGGGGGTCTCGCTCTCCTCCGGAGCGGGAGAGTCCGTCCCAGCGGGGGCGGGCTGCGTTCCTGTCTCCGTCCCAGGATCAGAAGGCTCCGCCGGATCGGGCGTCTCCGCCGGTTCCACGATCTCGCCCAGCCCTTCCGTCACCGGGGTGAGGATCACGTCCACACCCGGGCTGGTGTTCCAGGTGGTGGAGCCGAAGTCCTCGGTAAAGAGGAAGTACCCCTCTTCGGCGCTGCGCACCTTGTTGATGCCGCCGCCGATGATAACTCGCTCGCCGCCGTTGAAGGAGGCCGTCACCTTCAAAAAGGGCTGGCCAATCACCGCCGTTCCATCGGCACGGAAGCCCACCGCCTGGTAACCGTAATCCCGCGTCCCAGGGGCGGAGCGGATCACCCCGTCGGTGATCACCACTCCCAGCGGCGCACCGGTGGCGACCACGTAGAAGTCGCCGTTGGTGCCACCCACCACCCGCTTGCCCTGGCTCTCCAGCTCTTTGGCCATGCTGGTGAGGGTGGAGCGGGTGAGCACCTTGTCCCCGTAGGCAATCTCAGGGCTCACGTCCCCGCCGGGGGTGTAGGTCAGATACCGCTCAGTGCGCAGGTCCGCGTAGGTGTCGCTCCAAAAACGCCACTGCGTCAGGCTGGCGCCGCCAGCCAGGTCCACCGTGCTGGTATGTAGGTTGTGCCCCAGGGCGTAAGATGCCCGGGCTACCGGGCTCAGGGCCAGAACGGCCGCCAGCCCCAGGGCGGCGGCCCGCTTGGTAAATCTTTTCATGCTCTCCTCCAAAGTCCGCTGTGGAAAGGTCCGCTATCACCAGATTATGTTAACATAATTTTCATTCTTTGTAAACCAAAAAACTTCTCCAAAGATTGGGAGCTTTCGCCGCCTCTCCGCTTATTCCGCGCGTTCTCCCCCCGTCTCTCTACCTCGGCCGAAGGCGCGGGCGGCCTTGGGGAGGAGCTCGGAGAGGTCCACCTTCTCCTGGATCTCCAGCAGCTCCCCAATGAGCTGGTTGGACAGGAGGAAGCCCTGGGGTGTCAGGTGCCAGCGTCCGTCTCGCCGCTGGGCCCAACCCCGGCTCTCGTATTCGATGAGCTTGCGCTCGATGGGCTCAAAGTTGCGGAAGTACTCCCGGCGGTACTCCCACTCCTCGATGCCCAGGGTAGTACGCAGCCGGAGCATCAGGTACTCGCTCCCCCGTTCCCGGGCGGGGATGAGCTCGTCCTCGTCCAAAAGCGCGCCCCCCTCCAACACCGCGGAGATATACCCCTCCAGGTCCCGGCGGAAGGAATAGCGCCGATCTCCGAAATCGGAATGGGCTCCCGGGCCAAAGCCCAGGTAGGGACGGGAGATCCAATATTTGAGATTGTGACGGGACTGAAAGCCGCTCTTGGCGAAGTTAGAGATCTCATACTGCCGGTAGCCGGCCCGCTCCAGCGCCTCCACCGCCCAGAGGTATATGTCCGCCTGCTCATCGTCGTCGGGCAGTTTCTCCCCCCGCCGCACCCGGTCCCACAGAGGGGTGCCCTCCTCCACCTTGAGGCCGTAGCAGGACAGGTGCTCACTGCCCAGGGCCAGAATGGCCGCCACAGTTTTTTGCCAGGAGGCCATGTCCTGCCCCGGCAGGCCGTAGATCAGGTCCAGGCTCAGATTTTTAATCCCGGCGGCGCGCACCGCCGCCACTGCCTCTTGGGTCTGGGCAAAGGTGTGGGGCCGGTGGATGGCGGCCAGCTCGGCGTCGCAGGCCGACTGAACCACCAGGGAGATCCGGTTCACCCCCGAGCGGCGCAGACGGGTGAGGAACTTCTTGTCCACACTGTCCGGGTTGCATTCCACGGTGACCTCCGCGTCCCGGGTGATGGAAAACCGGCGGCGCAGCTCACTGAGGAGTTCCCGCAGGCGCTTCTCACCGTAGAAGCTGGGGGTGCCGCCGCCGATATAGACTGTGTCCACCTGATAGCCTCTGGCCCGGGGCGCCGTCTCCCGGATATGGGCGATGAGCGCCTTCTGATAGTCGTCCATGCGGTCCTCCCGCCCGGCCAGGGAATAAAAATCGCAGTAGTCACACTTGCTGCGGCAAAAGGGAATGTGGATGTAAAGACCCAGCTTTTCGGCCATGCTTGCGTTTCCTTTCTCTCTTTGGAAGACTCTTCTCCCCGTGATACCGCCGCGCGTCGCAATCGCGGCAGCCCCCATTATACCCCCCGCCGCTCTCTTTGGAAATAGACCGCCCTCTTTTTCCAAAACTTTTTCCCCTCCGCTTGACAGCCGTGGGCGGCATGATAAACTTAAATCTGTAATTTCCCCAAGGAGGCCTGTCCATGAAGCACTCCACCCCCATCCAGCCGCCCCGCCGCCTCACCCTGACGGTGGGGCCGGAATATGCTGGCCAGAAGGTGGACGTGCTGCTTCGGCGGGTCCTGGGCCTGTCGGGCACCGTGATCCGCCGGGCCAAGTGGCTGCCCGGCGGCATCACCCTGGACGGTACAGCCGTCTACACCTCCCAGCCGGTAAGACAGGGGCAGGTACTCTCGGTGCTGGTGGGGGACACGGAGCGGCGCAGCGGTATTTTGAGTGCCCCGGGAGAGTTGAAGCTGGTCTATGAAGACGAGGACCTGGTGATTGTGGACAAGGCCCCCGGCATGCTGGTCCACCCCCGCTACGGCCACACCGACGACACAGTGGGCAATTTCCTTCTTTACCACTACGACACGGAGGGGCTCGCCGCCGACTTCCACCCGGTCCACCGGCTGGACAAGGGCACCAGCGGTCTCATGGCGGTGGCAAAGCACGCCCACGCGCAGGAGGTGCTCAAGGCCGCCCTCCATACCCCTGACTTTCGCCGTCTCTACCTGGCGGTGTGTGAAGGAACTCCCTCCCCCGCCCAAGGCGTGGTGGACGCTCCCATAGCCCTTCTCCCCGGCTCGGCGGTAAAGCGCGGGGTCCTCCCCGGTGGGCCGGCCGCCCGCACCAGCTATGAGGTGCTGCGCACCTGCGCTGGCCGCGCCCTGCTCCGGCTGGAGCTCTTCACCGGGCGCACCCACCAGATCCGGGTCCACATGGCCCACCTGGGCCACCCTCTCACCGGGGACTTCCTCTACGGAACGGAGGACACCGCCCTCATCCAGCGGCCCGCTCTCCACGCAGCTTTTCTCTCCCTGCGCCATCCCGTCACCAGGGAGGTCCTTACCTTCTCCTCCCCCCTGCCGGAGGATATTCGCCGCCTCATCGGCTGATACTGTTCTAAAGGAGCCTGTCTATGAAAAAACTGATTTTCGCCCTCCTCCGCCCCCTGCTGGACTGGCACATCCGCCGCAAGTACCGGGACTACTGGGGTCTGAAAGCCCATCTCCAACAGCACCCCTCCCGGCTGCTGCGGCTGGCCTACGACCGCTACTTTCTGGACCAGGGGAGCTATGTGGGCCTTGGCAGTACGGTCAAGGGCAAGCCCTACTTTCCCCACGGCTGTGTGGGGGTGTTCATCTCCAAGGATGCGGTCATCGGGGAGAACGTGGTCATCTTTCAGCAGGTGACCATCGGCTCCAACGCCCTGGAGGGCTCCGCCGGAGCCGGCGCCCCCGTCATCGGCGACCACGTCTACATCGGCGCGGGAGCCAAGATCATCGGCGGCGTCACCGTGGGCCACCACTGCCGTATCGGGGCAAACGCCGTGGTCTACAAGGACCTACCTCCCCACTCGGTGGCGGTGTGCTCCCCCACCCGCGCCATACAGAAGGAAAACCTGGACAACACCTTCTACACCGTCATGGACGCCGTCCGCTACGCGGCCCGTGACGGCTACCTGGTGGAAGCGCCCTCGGAGGAGAGCCGTCCCACCATTCCAGTCTGACCGCTTTGCAAAGGAGTGTTCGTGTGAGTATTCTCAAGGATATGGTGTTCGCCATCCTCCACCCCTTCCTCAAGCTTTACATCCGCATCCGCTTCGGCAGCTTCTGGGTTCTCAAGGAGCACCTGAAGCGCCATCCCTCCAAGCTGCTGGACCTGGCCTACCAGCATCATTTTATGGCCATGGACAGCTATGTGGGCATCAACAGCACCCTGGCCACCGTGCCCTATTTCCCCCACCGCTGCCAGGGGGTCTATATCGCTGACACCGCCGTTCTGGGCAAGAACGTCATCATCTTCCAGCAGGTTACCATCGGCGGCAACGCCCTCATCGGGTCCAAAGGCCAGGGTCATCCGGTCATCGGGGACGAGGTGTATATCGGCGCGGGAGCCAAGATCATCGGCGGCGTCACCATCGGCGACCACTGCCGCATCGGGGCAAACGCCGTGGTCTATCAGGACATGCCTCCCCACTCGGTGGCGGTGTGCTCCCCCACCCGGATCATCCAGAAGGAAAACCTGGACAACACCTTCTACACCATCATCGACGGGCAGTATTACGCCACCCGGGATGGCAAGCTGGTCCCCGTAGATCCGCCCCAGATGTAAGGCTCACCACCCCTGTGCGGAGAGTAGCCCCGGAAGAGTATCCCGGTTTTCCGCCGTGACGGTCACCACCTCCACCCGGGGATGGGCGCGGATCTCGTCCAGGAAGGAACTCTCACCCCACTGGAGCACGCCATACACCCGCCGCTCCCCCTCCAGACAGGAGAGCACGGCGCGGTGAAACGCCTCCACCTCCCCGTCCCAGGGACCCAGCTCGTCCATGAGCAGCAGGCTCTTCCCCTCCTCCGGCGCGAGAAAGGGGCAGGCCAGGCGGGCAAAGCGGGCCGGGTCGATGTCCGCAATCCCCGAGCGTTTGGTGAACAGCCGGTTTTCCTCGGTGCAGCGACTCTCCCCCACCGCCGGCAGAATGTGGACCGTGCCGCCCCCTGGGCAGAGCACGCGCACGGTGCGAAAGCCGCCCAGCTCCCCCTCCCGCTCGGAGAGGAGCGAGCGCAGCACCGTGCTCTTGCCGATCCCCTTTTCTCCCGTGAGGAACAGGTGCCGCACCCCCATATTTCTTGTCATGTCCATAACCTTCCCTCTATGAAAAGACGCGCCGCCGTGGTCTCACGGCGGCGCGTCTTTTATCCCACTCAGAAATACTTCTTAATGCCCTCGGTGGCCAGGGAGGCGTCAGCGCTGATGGTAACGGTGAACTTGATGTTGTTCCTCTCGGAGAAGGAGCTCAGCCAGTCCAGGAACTGCTCCACCGCCACGTCGGTAGGCTCAGAGGCCACGATCTTGGTCAGGCTGTCGATGAAAATGTGGGTGATGTCGTAGTTGCCGGCATACAGGCCGCTGATAAAACCCTTCATCATCTCAAAGCTGGAGATGTTATAGTCGCTGGACTCCACCAGGCGGATCTTGGAATGAATATCAAAGGTCAACTTGGCGCCCTTTTCGATGCACACCACGTTGCCGTGCTCGCTGTGAACAGCGGAATTGATAAGCTCAATCATCTGTTTGGTCTTACCGGTGCCCTTGACCCCCATGATCACTCTTACCATATCGATCAACTCCTTCTTCTTGTAGTCGGAGGACCCCTCCGGCCTTGTGGATATATGTTACCATTTTCCCCGCCGTATTGCAACCGCTTTGTCCGAATTTACCGAAAGTTCACAGCTGCGCTCCGGCTTACAGCCGCGCCTCCAGCTCCGCCTTCCGGTCCTCGTAGCCAGGCTTGCCCAGCAGGGCGTACATATTGTTCTTATAGGCCTCCACGCCAGGCTGGTCGAAGGGGTTGACTCCCAGCAGGTAGCCGGAGAGGCCGCAGGAGTACTCAAAGAAATAGATAAGCTGGCCCACGCCCCGCTCGCAGCGGTGGGGCAGGTCCACGCGCAGGTTGGGCACCCCGCCGTCCACATGGGCCAGAGTCACCGCCCGCAGAGCCTGCTCAGCCACGAAGGAGAGGTTCTTCCCGGAGAGGAAGTTGAGCCCGTCCACGTTCTCCGGATCATTGGGGATGGCGAACTCACCCTGGGACTTCTCAAAGCGCACCACCGTCTCCATGAGGATGCGCTCCCCCTGCTGAATGTACTGGCCCATGGAGTGCAGGTCGGCGGTAAACTCCACGCTGGCGGGGAAGATGCCCTTGCCGTCCTTGCCTTCGCTCTCGCCGTAGAGCTGCTTCCACCACTCGGCGAAGAAGCGGAAGGAGGGCTCGTAGCAGGCCAGCAGCTCCACCTTCTTGCCGCTCTCATACAGGGCGTTGCGGGCGGCGGCGTACTGCCAGGCGGGGTTGTCCTCTCCGCCCTTGGCCAGGGCCTCCATGGCCTCGGCAGCTCCGGCCATCAGGGCGTCGGTGTCGATACCGGCCACGGCGATGGGTAGCAGGCCCACGGCAGTGAGCACGCTGTACCGACCGCCCACCTCGTCAGGCACCACGAACTCCTCGTAGCCCTCCTGATCGGCCAGGCCCTTCAGGGCCCCCCGGGCCTTGTCGGTGGTGGCATAGATGCGGCCGCGGGCCCCCTCTTTGCCGTACTTCTCCTCCAGCAGGGCCTTGAAGATACGGAAAGCCACGGCAGGCTCAGTGGTGGTGCCCGACTTGGAGATGACGTTGACCGAGAAGTCCCGGTCCTTCACCAGCTCGATGATCTCCAGCAGCGCGTCGGTGGACAGACCGTTGCCGGCAAAGAAGATGTCGGGCCCGTCCTTCTTCTTGAGGTTATAGTTGGGAGAGGCCAGCAGCTCGATGACCGCCCGGGCCCCCAGGTAGGACCCGCCGATGCCGATGACCACCAGAGCCTGGGAGTCGGAGCGAATCTTCTCGGCGGCGGCCTTGATACGCGCATACTCCGCCTTATCGTAATCCCGGGGCAGGTGGACCCAGCCGGTAAAGGCCCCGCCCTCTCCGCTGCCGGTCTCCAGCTTGACCCGCGCTTCTTCCAGCGCCGCCATGCGGCTGGTCAGCCAGTTTTCAGGCAGGAATTGTTTGGCGTTGGACAAATTGACGTTGAGCATAGGACTACCTCCTTACAATCATCAGTATCCTGACGCCTTCATTATACACCCTTTCCCTGGTAAATCATAGGACGAATCACAGAAAAATCAAAACTTTTCCCGCCGCTCCAGCCGGAGGGCCAGCACGGTCCTGTCATCGGCCGCGCCCACCCGAGCGGCACTCTCTTCCAGAACGGCCCGGGCCAGTTCCCTGGGGCTCTGGTATTCCCCTTCCAGCAGCTCTCGCAGCCAGAGATCGTCCTCCTGTCCTGTGATACCGTCGCTGATGAGTACCACCCAATCCCCACCCTCCAGGCGGAAGTGCGCCTGATCAGGCTGGGGGGGCTCGCCCACGATCAGGCCCGCCGGCAGAGCCGCACCGGTCACCTTGGTCACCTCGCCCCGCTGGCGCAGGTAAGTGGGAGCCGCCCCGTACTTATAAACCCGCCCCTCTCCAGTGAACAGGTCCACCTGCAAGAGGTCGATGGTGGTGAAGCCGCCCTCCTCTTCACCTCGGAGGGCCAGGGCAGAGCTGACCGTTTTCAGAGCCGTTCCTGTCTCCACCCCCGCCTGGAGAAACTGCTCCAGAAGCCGTACCGCAAGACCGCTCTCTCTGCCGGCCTCCGGTCCGGTGCCCATACCGTCGCACAAAAGCAGGAACAGTGCCCCGTCCTCCCGTTTGAACCAGGCTCCCGTGTCTCCGCTGACGGTCTCTCCGTCCCTTGTCACCGCAGCCGCGCCCGCCAGGGCCGTGAGGGGCTCCGCCTGGACGAACACCAGCCGCTCTCCCTGCTGAGTCCGCTCCTTTTCCGTCCGCCGCAGGGGCATCCCCAGCAGCTTCTCCAGGCGGCTCTTCTCCTCCCGGCTGGCCAGAGCCTCCAAATCCCGGCCCTCCAGCTCCGCCCGCAGGCGGCCCCGGCTGTCGTAGTATACCGCCGCCTCTCCCTCCAGGCCCAGGGCAGCCAGGTGTTGGCGCAGCCGCTTCTCCCTCTGGGGGTCGGGGGTAAGCTCGCTGCTTAGCTCAGCGGCCGCCGCCCCAAGGATCGCTGAGAGGTCGGCGTACTGGTGGCTCACCGTCTCCCGGCTCTCCCGCAGGCGGTTGCGGTACTCCCTCCGGCACAGCAGCGCCGTGAGCTCCTCGTTGGCCGTGGAGAGAAACTCGGCGAATTTTAGGCACCGGGCGGAAAAATGGCCTGGAAAATCTCCTGCCTCTCCCCGGCCCCGCTCCAGCATGGCAGGGAGAGCGTCATTGAGCGCATTGTAGGTGGTCACATAGTCCCGCTGCCAGCAGGCTGTGCGCAGGGCACAGCTCCGGCAGACCTTATCGGCGGTGCGATCAAAGATGAGGGCGGCGTCGCCGTCGTTACTCCGGGGTGCAAAGGCGGTACGCAGGGTCTCCTGCACGCTTTTGAAGGCCTCTGCCGTGTCCTCCAGCCGTCGCCGAAGGTGAGCCTGTGCCCGCTCGGCCGCGCTGCCGCTCCCCTCCCGCACCGTGAGCACCCCTACCCAGCGGAAAAACCGTGCAGGCAGCAGCAAAAAGAGAACCGAGGCAATGAACACCTCGTAGAAGTTGGAGATGGGCAACCCCTCACTCCACACCCACAGGGCAGACACGGCGTTTGAGAGCACATAGGCCAGGGCGCAGGGCAGCTTTCCCTGGCGGGAGAACACCCCGGTCATCAGTCCGGCAAAACCATAGGCCATGCCGTAAAAGGGATTGGCCTGGGAAGAGAGGTCCATGGCGAGGCCCACGGCCACTCCCACCGCGGCCCCCACACCCAGTCCGCCCTGCCGGGCAAGACACATCACCAGCAGCGCCGCGCACAGCCGTCCCACCGAGATGCCCCCGTAGAGCTCCACCCGGGTCAGCGCAATGAGCAGGCATCCGCTGAGGATGAGCAGCCCCACCAGCTGCCGGGCGCTCAGGCCCGGCAGCTCCCGTTTCTCGGTCCAGGGGGAGAGGGCCGTGCGGAAAAAGAGGACCCCGGCGCCCGACAGGAGCACCTCTGTGAGGAAGTAGACTGTGTCCGAGGACAGAAACCCCCGCTCGGACAGGTAGATGACCCCCGTGGCCGCTCCCATGGCGGCTGTCACCACCGGCATGAACCAGGCCCGTCGGTAGGCCGTCGTATCGTAGAAGGCAAAGGCCACCGAGAAGGTCAGCACACAAGCGGCCACATACCGCAGCCCGCCGGTAAACCCCTGAAAGGATAGGTACCCCAGGCAGGCCCCCAGCAGCGCGGAAAACCCATCCAGTCCCGACACCGACGCTCCCACCATGGCCATACCAAAGGGAGCGTACCCTCCGAAGATCTCCGCTCCTGAGAGGACCGCACCCAGAAAAAAGCGGATGCCGCACTCAGCCCCCCGGATGAGCGCAGGAGCATGGAGGACCATCTGCCCGGTCTCCCGCAATTCCTCACCCGCCTGGGCCACCTTGCTTTTCAGACTTTCCTTGCTCGCCATAGAGCATCTTCCCTTTCCCGCCGTGCTTGTCCCACCGGCCAGTCTTGCCGTCAGTATAATCCATTTTATGGAAAAACTCCGTCGAAGGAAGAGGAGAGTGGGGCGAATCTTCTTGCCGAGGATGGGTTAGCGTGCTATAATATTTTGAATCTGGCGCGTTTCATGTCAAACGGAGGAATACTGTGAGGATCGGATCTGTCAATATCGACTCTCAGCTGGTCCTGGCCCCCATGGCTGGGCTCACTGACCTGGCCTTCCGCACCATCTGCCGTGAGCTGGGGGCGGGGTATACCGTCACGGAGATGGTCTCGGCCAAGGCCCTGTGTTACCAGGACAAGAAGTCCATTCCCCTGCTCAAGCTGGGAGAGGGAGAACACCCCTGCGCCGCGCAGCTGTTCGGCAGTGACGAGGGGTGCATGGAGGAGGCCGCCGCCATCGCCGGCGAGGTATCCGGGGCGGACATCATCGACATCAACATGGGCTGCCCGGTACCCAAGGTTGCAAATAACGGCGAGGGTTCCGGCCTCATGCGGGACATGGACAAGGCCGTCCGGGTGGCCCGGGCGGTGATCCGGGGAGCCGGAGGGCGGCCAGTGACGGTGAAGATGCGCCTGGGCTGGGACAAGGGCTCCATGAACTGCGTGGAGCTCTCCCAGGCCCTGGAGGCCGAGGGGGTGGCCGCCGTGGCGATCCACGGCCGGACCCGCTCTCAGATGTACGCAGGCACCGCCTGCTGGGAGAAGATCCGGGAGGTAAAGCAGGCTCTCTCCATTCCGGTCATCGCCAACGGAGACGTGTTCTCCGGCCACGACGCGGTGCGCATCCTGCGCGCCACCGGGGCCGACGGGGTGATGATCGGCCGGGGCTGCTTTGGAAACCCCTGGCTCTTCGCCCAGGCCAAGGCCGCCCTGGAGGGACGGGAGGAGCCGCCCCTGCCGCCTCTGGCGCAGCGGTGCGCTACGGCGGTGCGGCAGTTTGAGATGGCCGCGGAGCAAAAAGGGGAGCACATCGCCTGTCTGGAGGCCAGGAAGCAGTACGCCTGGTATCTCAAAGGGGTGCCCCACGCGGGCTATTATAAGGAACAGATCTCTCATATCTCCACACTGGAGGATATTTACCGCATCACCGCGGGCATCAGGCGGGACCTGGCCTGAGCCGGTGGGAATCTGACGGGAAAGGGGTGAAGAAGGCCTTGACGGAACAGGAGCTTCTGGAACGGGCACGATCCGGGGATCAGGACGCCTTCGGCGTGCTGATGAAGCAAAATGAAAGCCGCATTTATAACCTGGCCCTGCGCCTGACGGGCAACCCAGACGACGCGCTGGAGCTGAGCCAGGAGGCCTTCTTCAACGCCTGGAAGGGCCTGCCCCGGTTCCAGGGGGAAAGCGCCTTCTCCACCTGGGTCTACCGGCTGGCCTCTAACGTGTGCATCGACTTTCTGCGCCGAGAGAAGCGACGCAGAGGACTGTCCATGACCTTCTCCCTGGACGACGAGGAGGAATCCCGCCAGGCCGAGCTGCCCGACAACCGCTTTTCCCCCGAGGAGGCGCTGGAGCGTCGGGAGCTGCGGCAGTCCATCCTCCAGGGCCTGGATTCTCTGTCCGAGGAGCACCGGCAGGTGCTGATTCTCCGGGAGCTGGAGGGGCTCAGCTATGCTGAGATCGCCCAGCTGCTGAACCTGGAGGAGGGCACCGTCAAATCCCGCATCTCCCGCGCCCGGCTCTCACTGCGAAAGTTTTTGCTCCAGAGTGGGAACTTTTCCGCCCGCCCATCGTCCATAACATGAACGACAGCGGAAAGGAGGGATCTGTATGGACCGCTGCGAGCACTATACCGAACTGATCAGCGCCAGTCTGGACGGGGCACTCACCGCCGCGCAGCAGACTGAGCTGGAGGCCCATCTGGTCCAATGCGCGCCATGCAGAGCCCTGCTGGCCGATCTTAAAGAGCTCCAGGACGTCCTGGAGGAGAGTCTGCCGCCCCAGGAGCCGCCGGAAGCGCTCTCCCAGGGGGTCATGGAGCGCATCCGTGCCGACAGCGCCCCCATCCCCTTCCCCGTCAAAAAGCGTGGCGTGTCCCGTCAGTGGCGCTCCCTGGGGGCTCTGGCCGCGGTCTTTACCCTGGTGTTGGCCGGGGCGGTAGGTCTGCGCATGCAGGACCTTGCTCAGCCTGACGTGGCCCTCCAGCCCGCCTCCCAGTATGTGACCTCCGGCCAGACAGCGGATCATGAGAGCATCTCGGAGGCTGAGGTCGGCCCTTCTCTCCAGGCCGTGCCTTTCAACGCGGAGACCTCCCGCAGCAACGGGAAGTCTGTCCTCCCGGAAGAGAATGCTCAGGAGGACCCCTGCCCTCCCGCTGTTGGGACGGTGTACTATGACCGTCTCCCCCAGGGATGGGAGGAGCTCTTCCCCGGCGTGGCCTCGGTAGACGCCCTGCTGGTGTCCGGTGAAGAGGCCGAAGCCTTTTTGACCCTGCTGGCGGAACAGGAGATCGCGTACACCGTGGAGGGCGAGCTCTCTGGTGACGGGGAGATCCAGCTTCTCGCGGGCCTGCCGGAGTAAGCCCGGCTTTGATGTCCATAAAGAAACCAAGCGGAGCGGCAAAAGCCGCTCCGCTCAGCTTGTCGAAAAAGTCTTTTCGACAAGCTGTTGCACTTTTTGAACCTTCAAAAAAGGTTCAAAAAGTGGTTTGACTAGACGCGAAAGACAACCCTGACGGTTTTCTTTCACACTATCTTTCCCTCCGAACCCTTTGGCCAGAAGGGTTTATCGACAGTCTCAGCGGAGCGGCAAAAGCCGCTCCGCTTCTGTTTGTGAAAAAACTCCACAGGGGAGGGATACCTTGTGATATAATCAGGCCAATCACAGCGCGGCGCTGTGGCCACATCCGCGTCCAAGGAGGCAAACATGGAACGAAACACCCGGCGAGGGATCGCCCTTGCTCTGCTCGCAGCCGCTCTGTACGCGCTCAACGCTCCCTTTTCTAAATTACTGCTGGAGCGTATCCCGCCCACGCTGATGGCCGGTCTTCTCTACCTGGGCGCCGGCATGGGCATGGCGGTTCTTGTCCTCGTCAAAAAGCTGCGGAAAACCCAGGCCCGGGAGCTGCCCCTGACAAGAGCCGAACTGCCCTACACCGTGGCCATGATCGTGCTGGACATCGCGGCGCCCATTTTCCTGCTACTGGGCCTAAGCGCCACCACCGCGGCCAACGCCTCCCTGCTCAACAACTTCGAAATCGTGGCCACGGCCATCATCGCCCTGGCGGTATTCAAGGAAGCCATCAGCCCAAGGCTGTGGCTGGGTATCCTGTTTGTGACGCTGTCCTGCCTGATTTTGTCCTTTGAGGATCTGTCCAGCCTGCGCTTTTCCCACGGGTCGCTGTTCGTGCTTCTGGCGGCCGCCTGCTGGGGCTTTGAGAACAACTGCACCAGGAAAATATCGTCCAGGGACCCTATGCAGATTGTTTTGTTGAAGGGGCTCTTCTCGGGCGCCGGCTCCACCCTGATCGGCCTGTGCCTGGGAGAGCGGACCGACTCGCTCCCCGGCGTGGTCTGCGCTCTGCTCCTGGGCTTCGTAGCTTACGGGCTGAGCATTTACTTCTATGTCCACGCGCAGCGGCTGCTGGGAGCGGCCCGGACGAGCGCATACTATGCAGTGGCTCCCTTCATTGCCGCGCTGCTGTCTCTCGCCGTCTTTCGGGAGTTCCCTGATCTCGCCTATTTTATCGCCCTGGCACTGATGATCGCCGGGGCCTGGCTCTCCTCCCGGGATGAGCCCGCTCTCCCGCTGGGCAGGACCCGGGGCAAAACGGGGCGTCCAGCCGGCGGCTCTTCCAAACCCTGACCCCCGCAAAAGGGAGGTACCCGCGTCTCCTCGCGGGTACCTCCCCTTTTTCGCGTCCTTCTTTGGGCCGTCTTTTATTTTGTTCAGGCGCGGGCTACACCGGTGCGCCGGGCGGCCTGGGCCACCGCCTCCGCCACCGCCGGACATACCCGGGGGTCCAGGGCCTCGGGCAGGATGTAGGACGCCGAGAGCTTGTCCCCCACCAGGTCGGCCAGGGCCTGGGCGGCGGCCGCCTTCATCTCCTCGTTGATGTCGCTGGCCCGCACGTCGAAAGCGCCCCGGAACACCCCGGGGAAGGCCAGCACGTTGTTGATCTGGTTGGGATAGTCGCTGCGGCCGGTGCCCACCACCGCCGCGCCGGCGGAAAGGGCCACATCGGGCATGATTTCCGGCGTGGGGTTGGCCATGGGGAAGAGGATAGGGTCCTTTGCCATGGTACTCACCATCTCCCCTGTCACCAGGCCGGGCGCGGAGACCCCGATGAACAGGTCCGCCCCCACCAGGGCCTCGGCAAGTCCCCCGCGCACCGCCGGGTTAGTGAGCCGGGCCAGCTCGGCCAGAGCGGGATTGTCGGCTAGATCCGGCCTTCCGGGGTACACCACCCCGCCGATGTCGCACAGCACCGCCCGCCTGAGGCCCATGGAGCGCAGCAGCTTGTAGATGGCGGTGCCGGCGGCTCCCGCCCCGGAAAAGACGGCGGTGATGTCTTCCAGGCGCTTGCCCACGATCTTCAGGGCATTTTGCACCGCGGCCGCCACCACGATGGCGGTGCCGTGCTGGTCGTCGTGGAAGATGGGGATGTCGCACCGCTGCTTGAGCTTACGCTCGATCTCAAAGCACCGGGGCGCGGAGATGTCCTCCAGGTTGACCCCGCCGAAAGAGCCTGCCAGAAGGGCCACGGTCTCCACGATCTGATCCACGTCCTTGCTGCGGATGCACAGGGGCACCGCATCCACTCCGCCGAAGGCCTTGAAGAGGACGCATTTGCCCTCCATCACAGGCATGCCCGCCTCGGGCCCGATGTCCCCCAGCCCCAGCACGGCGGTGCCATCGGTGACCACCGCCACCGTGTTCCACCGCCCGGTAAGCTCATAGCTCTTTTCCGGGTGGTCCCTTATCTCCAGACAGGGCTGGGCTACTCCCGGCGTGTAGGCCAGGGAGAGGGCCTGGCGGTCCTTCACCGCCATCTTGGGCACCGTCTCCAGCTTGCCCCTCCACTGGTAATGCAGCCTGAGTGACTCCTGTGCGTAATCCATCTACAGCGCCTCGATTCCCTATTAGATTTCATCTTCAGATTATACAATGGATCGTCTCCAGACGCAAGACAGCGTCCGTTTGACCCGGCCGACCATCTGTGATAAAATATCTCCACCAGCGTTCCGGAAAGGAGGGAAAGGCATGCGTTCCAAAGCCATACAGGGTCTTTTGGCCATCCTGCTCACTGCGTCGGTCTGCCTTGCCCTTTTCTTGCCTCTGAACGCGGAAGCCGCCGTGGAGGATGAGGTCATTTTTGTCTCGGTCAACGAACAGATCATGCCTCTCTCCGCCGATACCATGCCGGTGGTACGCAGCGGCATCTACTATGTGCCCTATACCGTCTTTGATGACTCCAGCTGGAATGCCGGGCTGGACATCGCCATTTCCTACCAACCCCGGTACAGCCGTGTGACCTTCTTCAATCTCACCAAGTCCGTCTCCTTTTATTGGGACAGCCAGAGCGTGGTGGACAACACCACGGGTGAGACGCTGACCTACACCACGTTTCTCCACAATGGCATCCCCTATGTGCCGGCGGTCTTCACCGCCACCCACTTTGGCCTGAGCATTGTGCAAATGGCCACGGAGTACGGGGACTTGCTGCGGATCAAAAGCTCGGCGGTGATCCTTTCCGACCAGGTGTTTCTGGACGTGGCCCAGAACACCCTGCGTACGCACCTCAACAATTATCTGCGCAGCATCGCCACCCCTACTCCCACACCCACACCCACGCCTTCTCCCACCCCGTCTCCCACTCCCAGCGGGACTCCTCCTCCGGTGGACCGCAGCGATGTGCGGACCTATCTGGCCTTTCTTCATACCGACGGCGGCGACAGCGCCCGGATCCTGGAAGTGCTGTCCCGATACCAGCTCTACGGACTCTTCCTTTTCCGTCCGGAGGACCTGGCCGGGCAAGCTGACCTGGTACGACAGATCGTAAGCAGCGGCCACAGCATCGCCCTGGCCATCTCTGGTTCCGACCTGGAGGAGGCACAGCGACAGCTGGAGGAGGGAAACCAGCTGCTGGAGGAGATCGCGCTCACCCGCACCCGCATCGTCTGCGCTTTGGACAGCACCCGTCTGTCCGGACAGCTGGAGGATATGTCTTGGATCTGCTGGCGGAGCAATATCGACGGCCGTACCCGGCAGGGCACCACCTCCGCCGGTCTGTCCGCGTCGGTAATCCGTGCCGCTGACAGCCGCAGTTCCGTGGCCCGTATCCTTCTGGATGACTCCTCCATCACCGCCAGTGCTCTCACCCGGATTCTCAACAATCTGCTTCAGGCCTGGTATGATATCCGCGTCCCCGTAGAGACAGATCTGTAAACTCCTTCCAATCGGCCGCCCCTCCGGGCGGCCGATTTTCAGCGTTTCGAAGATTTTTTCTTCCCGCAGAGTGGAAAAAATGTGTATTTTCGCGATTACGGCGGTGGGGGAAATGCGGTATAATATCTCAAGTTCTCCCTACCTCCGCCTTATGTGCGGCGGCGACGTGAACGGAATCCTTTATCCCTTGTGAGGTGGCATCATGTCGTATCATTATCTTCTTGACATCGCGCTGATTCTGATCAGCACCAAGTTGTTGGGCCTTCTTACCAGCCGGATCCAACTGCCTCAGGTAGTGGGCGCCCTGGTGGCCGGCCTTATCCTGGGTCCCGCCTGTCTGGGCTGGCTCCAGGCCACCGATTTTCTCACCCAGGTCTCCGAGCTGGGGGTCATCGTCATCATGTTCACCGCCGGTATGGGCACCGATCTCAAGGAACTGCGTCAGACTGGCAAGGCAGGTCTACTGGTCGCTTTGTGCGGTGTGCTGGTCCCTCTGGGCGTAGGCGCCGGACTGATGGCGCTCTTCAACCAGGGCGAGTTTTCCTATCCCGGCGATACCCTGATGCAGAATATCTTCATGGGTACCGTCCTCACCGCCACGTCGGTGAGTATTACCGTAGAGACCCTCAAGGAGATGGGCAGGCTGTCCACCAAGGTGGGCAACACCATCCTGGCTGCCGCCCTCATCGACGACATTCTGGGCCTGATCTGCCTGACCCTGGTCACCAGTCTGGCCGGCTCGGGCGTAAGCGTGGGGATCGTACTTCTCAAGATTCTGGGCTTCTTCCTGTTCGCGGCGGTGGGCGGTCTGCTGGCCCTCAAGGCCTTCAAGTGGTACGAAAAGCGGATGGGCGAGCGGGATCTTCACCGCTTCCCCATTCTAGCCTTTGTCCTGTGCCTGCTCATGTCCTATCTGGCCGAAGAGCTGTTCGGCGTAGCCGACATCATCGGCGCCTTCGTGGCCGGTCTGGTAATCGCCAACACCACCAAGGCCAAGTATATCGAGAGCAAGTTCTCCCCGCTCTCCTACCTTCTCCTCACTCCCATTTTCTTCGCCAGCATCGGTATCAAGGTGACCCTTCCCCATATGGATGCCATGATTCTTCTCTTTACCGTGCTGTTTTCGGTGGTCGCCGTGCTCACCAAGCTGGTAGGCTGTGGCCTGGGCGCCAAACTCTGCGGTATGCCCACACGGCAGTGTGTTCAGATCGGCTGCGGCATGGTGTGCCGGGGTGAGGTGGCTCTGATCGTGGCGGACAAAGGCATGGCATTGAACCTGCTCAATCCTGTTTTTTCCGGCCCCATCGTAATCATGATCGTGCTGTGCACCGTTCTCACCCCCATCCTGCTCAAACTGGTCTTCAAGGGCGAGAAGCCTTATGACACTCTTGAGCAGAGCAACCTGGTGGATTCCATCGAAATGAAGGAGCAGTACAACATCGTCTCCGATCGTTTGCTCCAGGCTGAATGCAGCCGTATGGAGCAAAGCAAAAATAAAAACAAAAAATAACCATCAGCTCCTCTCCGGAAATTGGCACAGCTCCTCTCCGGAAATTGGCGCTGCCCTCTTGAAATATTCCAGCGAATGTGCTATTATAATATCCACGTTTCAAATACAGGGTATTTTGCGCCCTGTTGTAGATCGACTGGCCCTTCGAGGGCTGAAAGGAATGTGCAGTACAATGGAAATCGTCAAGATCGTTCTCACCGTCATTCAGGTGATCGCCGCTCTCTTTCTCATCGCTGTGGTCCTGCTCCAGTCCGGTAAGAGCGCTGGTCTGAGCGGCGCCATCGCTGGCGGCGCCGATACCTTCCTGTCCAAGAACAAGGCGCGCAGTTGGGATGCCCGGCTGGCCAAGTGGACCAAGTGGGTCGCCATCCTTTTCATCGTTCTCACTCTGATCATCTGCCTGATCTGACAGTTTGCTTGAATGAAAGAGCGGGACGCGCAACATTGCGCGTCCCGCTTCAGCTTGTCGAAAAACCTCCCCGCAGGGAAGCCTCGCTAGAGTTCCGCCGCGCGCACGCGGCGGAATAAAATTAGAATCGGTCATTTCCGAGGACATGTGCCTTGGAAATGACACTTCTCATGACGGACG
>DVLB01000063.1 GCA_018715695.1 Candidatus Galloscillospira stercoripullorum | reverse complement strand
GTGCTGGAGATCCGGGTGGAGGTCCTGCCGGAAAAAGAGGACGAAAAGACCAAGGACTGACCTTCCTGCGATACATACAAAGCAGAGGCCCGCGCCAAGACTGGCGCGGGCCTCTGCTTTTTTCAGATTTTGTATGGGGGATCAGTCGCGGGCCTTGGTGTCAACGGCCTCCCGGAGCAGGGCGGAGAAGCCCTCCAGGCTCATGGCGCCCATGTCTTCGCCGGAGCGACGGCGCACCGAGACGGTGCCGTTCTCCATGTCCCGGTAGCCCACCACCAGCATGTAGGGAACCTTTTCCAGGGTGGCCTCCCGGATCTTCTTGCCGATCTTCTCACTGCTGTGGTCCACCTCCACCCGGAAACCGGCCTTGTCCAGACCGGCGGCCACGGTGTCGGCATACTCGGCGGCCCGGTCGGTGACGGGGAGGACCTTCACCTGCACCGGAGCCAGCCAGGCGGGGAAGGCGCCGGCGAAGTGCTCGGTGATGACGCCGATGAACCGCTCGATGGAGCCCAGCACCACCCGGTGGAGCATGACGGGGCGGTGCTTCTCGCCGTCCTCGCCCACATACTCCAGCTCGAAGCGCTCAGGCAGCTGGGAGTCCAGCTGCACCGTGCCGCACTGCCAGGTGCGGCCCAGGGAGTCGGAGAGGTGGAAGTCCAGCTTGGGCCCGTAGAAGGCGCCGTCGCCCTCGTTGACCTCGTACTCCTTGCCCATCTCGGTGATGGCCTCTTTCAGGATGTCCTGGTTGTGCTCCCACTGCTCCACGGTGCCGATGTGGTCCTCAGGCATGGTGGAGAGCTCGATTTTGTAGGGCAGGCCGAAGACCGAGTAGACCTCGTCAAAGAGCTTGACCACGTTCTTGATCTCGTCCTTGAGCTGATCCTGGGTCATGAAGAGGTGGGCGTCGTCCTGGGTGAAGCAGCGCACCCGGAACAGGCCGTGGAGAGCGCCGGAAAGCTCATGCCGGTGCACCAGGCCCAGCTCGCCCACACGCAGGGGAAGGTCACGGTAAGAGTGGGGCTCGCTGGCGTAGACCATCATGCCGCCGGGGCAGTTCATGGGCTTGACGGCGTAATCCTCCTCGTCGATGACGGTGGTGTACATATTCTGCTTGTAGTGGTCCCAGTGGCCGCTGCGCTCCCACAGACGGCGGTTGAGGATGATGGGGGTGGAGATCTCCACATAGCCGTAGCGCTTGTGGACCTCACGCCAGTAGTCGATCAGGGTGTTCTTGAGCACCATGCCCTTGGGCAGGAAGAAGGGGAAGCCGGGGCCCTCATCGGTGAGCATGAAGAGGCCCAGTTCCTTGCCCAGCTTCCGGTGGTCCCGGCGCTTGGCCTCCTCGATGCGCTCCAGGTACTCGTCCAGCTCCTCCTTCTTGGGGAAGGCGATGCCGTAGATGCGCTGGAGGGTCTCCCGGTTGGAGTCGCCCCGCCAGTAGGCGGCGTTGCAGGCGGTGAGCTTGATGGCGTTGCCCTTGATGCGTCCGGTGGAGTCCAGGTGGGGACCGGCGCACAGGTCGGTGAACTCGCCCTGCTTGTAGAAGGAGATCACCGCGTCCTCGGGCAGGTCCCGGATGAGCTCCACCTTGAAGGGCTCACCCTTCTCCTCCATGAAGGCGATGGCCTCCTCCCGGGGCAGCTCAAACCGCTCCAGCTTGAGCTTCTCCTTGCAGATCTTGCGCATCTCCGCCTCCAGCTCCTCCAGCTGCTTCTCAGAGAAGGGCTCGGGGGTGTCGAAGTCGTAGTAGAAGCCGTTTTCGATGGCCGGGCCGATGGCCAGCTTCACCTCGGGGTGGAGCCGCTTCATGGCCTGGGCCAGCACATGGGAGCAGGTATGCCAGTAGGTGTGGCGGTACTCCGGGTTCTCAAAAGTATACTGGTTGTTTTCTTCCGACATAATAATACCTCCTGTCATGATTCGACGGGGTAAAACAAAACGCCTCACCCCTGATTGGATTCAGGGGTGAGGCGTAATTTTACGACCCACGGTTCCACCCTGCTTGCAAGAGCGAAGCGCGGAGCACCCGGGAGCAGGGCAACAGTGACACGCGCAGGCCGAAAGACAGGCCGGGTTTGCCCGGCGGCATTTTCGGCGGAGCGTGGAGCAGTTGGCCGTCGCGGAGGGTGCGCAGCGTGACATCTTGCCGCTTGTGCCTTTCTGTAACGGGAAAGCCCCGGCCTGCTCGTCGCAGGCGGCTCGGGAGTGGTACCGCCGCCGCGCGCGCAGGACGCTCGCACCGAATGCGTCCCTCTCTGAGCGCCGCCTGACAGCTTCTTCTCCGTCAAAGCCCATTTAACACAGGTACTATATCACTGAAAAAAATCACTGTCAAGTGGAGGAATCTGCCCGGGCGGGGAACAGGGCGTCATAGGAGACGCCCAGGGCCTCCCGCAGCGCGGCGATCTCCCCGGCGTAGATGTGCCGCTGGCCCGCCTCGATCTTGGCCAGGGCGCTGCGGGTAACGTCGCAGCCCCGGGTCTGGAGCCGGGCGGAGAGCTGCTCCTGGGTAAGGAAGCGCTCCTCCCGCAGGGCGCGGATGCGCCGGCCCATTGCCTTGTCAAAGGAAAAGTCCGCCATTATTTCCTCACGGCGTCCCGGATGACCTTGTAGATCTGAATGACCAGGGTGGGGAGGAAGGCCAGGACCACGATGAGACCGGCCTGGGCCATGGTGAAGGGGGTGATCTGGAAGAGAGAGGTGAGGCCGGGGATAAAGAGCACCGCGGAGAGCAGCAGCACCCCCACGCCGAAGGCGGCCAGGCTGGCCTTGTTGGTGGTGAGGCCCAGGTGGAAGATGGAGCCCTTGCCCCGGCAGTTGAAGCCGTGGAAGAGCCGGGCCAGGGTCAGGGTGGCGAAGGCCAGGGTCATGGCCAGACCATCGCCGCCGTTGGGGGCGTTGAGACCCACAAAGTAGGCCGTGAGGGTGGCGGCGGCGATGAGGGCGCCGTAGCCGAAGATGCTCAGCAGCAGGGGACGGTTGAGGATGGGCTCCTTGGGGTCCCGGGGCTTCTGACGCAGCAGGTCCTTGCTGGCACTCTCCATGCCGATGGCGATGGCGGGCAGGGAGTCTGTGAGCAGGTTGATGAAGAGCAGATGTACCGCCGCGAAGGGCACCGGCAGGCCCAGCAGGGAGGTGAGCAGCACCGAGATGATACCCGCCATATTGCCCGAGAGCAGGAAGCTGATGGCGTTTTTGATGTTGGCGTAGACTCCCCGGCCATTGACCACCGCCTTGACGATGGTGGCGAAGTTGTCGTCGGAGAGGATCATGGAGGCGGCGTCCTTACTGACCTCGGTGCCGGTGATGCCCATGGCCACGCCGATGTCAGCGGCCTTGAGGGCGGGGGCGTCGTTGACGCCGTCGCCCGTCATGGAGACGATCTTGCCCTTGCGCTGCCACGCCTTGACGATGCGGATCTTATGCTCCGGGGAGACCCGAGCGTAGACCGAGACCTTCTCCAGGCACTCGTCCAGGTCGGCCTCGCCCATGGTGTCCAGCTCCACGCCGGACAGGGCCATGTCGCCCTCCCGGAAGATGCCCAGCTGCTTTGCGATGGCGGAGGCGGTGACCTTGTGGTCGCCGGTGATCATGATGGTGCGGATGCCGCCGGTCTTGGCGTCGGAGACCGCCTGGATGGCCTCGGGCCGGGGCGGGTCGATCATGGAGATGAGGCCAATAAAGGTAAAGTCGTTTTCCGCCTCCAGGGTGAGAGGGGTGCCCGGCGAAAGCTGCCGGTAGGCGAAGGAGAGCACCCGCAGCCCCTGCATAGAAAGCTCCATGTTCACCCGGGAGATTTTCTCCTTCTCCTCGGCGGTCATGGGGATGGGGCCATTGCGGGTGAGCAGGTACTTGGAGCGGTCCAGCAGCACGTCGATGGCGCCCTTGGTGAAGAGGGTGGGCACGCCGTCCACGTCGTGGAGGGTGCTCATGAGCTTGCGGTCGGAGTCAAAGGCCAGCTCACCCAGCCGGGGATGATAGGTGCGGTACATGGTCTCGTCGATGCCCAGTCGGTCGCCCAGCATGACCAGGGCCACCTCGGTGGGATCGCCAATGGCCTCGCCGGTCTCCGGGTTGGTGGTGGCGTCGCCGTTTAAGAGAGCGGCCTTGAGCAGCAGCCGCTGCACGTCGTTGACCAGGTCCAGGTCGTCGCCCTCCAGCAGGGAGTGGTCGGCGTAGAGCTTCTGGGGGGTCATGCGGTTCTGGGTGAGGGTGCCCGTCTTATCCGAGCAGATGATGGACACCGCGCCCAGAGTCTCCACCGCCTTGAGGTCCTTGATGATGGCGTTCTCCCGGGCCATCTTCTGGGTGCCCATGGCCTGGACAATGGTGACGATGGAGCTCAGAGCCTCAGGGATGGCGGCCACAGCCAGGGCCACGGCGAACATCAGCGCGTCCAGAATGGGCTGCTGATGGTAGAGGGACAGGCCAAACACCGCCGCGCAGATGACCATGATGAGGATGGCCAGCTTCTTGGAGAAGTTGTCCAGACTGATCTGGAGGGGGGTCTTGCGCTGCTCGGTCTGGTTCATCAGGGCGGCCACCTTGCCAAGCTCGGTGTTCATGCCGGTGCCGGTGACCACTACCAGGGCCCGGCCGTAGGTCACCAGGGAGCCGGAGAAGACCATGTTCTTCCGGTCACCCAGGGCCACATCGGCCTGCGGGATGCTCTGGTCGGTCTTTTCCACCGCCTCGCTCTCGCCCGTGAGGGAGCTCTCGTTGACCTTCAGGGAGTAGTTTTCCAGGATGCGCCCATCGGCCACCACCATGTCGCCGGCCTCCAGCTCCACGATGTCGCCGGGCACGATGTCCTGGGAGCGGACCTCCGTACGCCGGCCGTCCCGGATGACCTTGGCGGTGGGAGCCGACATGGCCTTTAGGCTCTCCAGGGATTTCTCCGCCTTGAAGTGCTGCACGGTGCCCAGAATGGCGTTTAAGATGAGCACCGCGAAGATGACGATGGTGCTCTCCACCTCGTTGGTGGCCATGGATACCACCGCGGCGATGAGGAGGATGATGACCAGAAGGTCCTTGAATTGCCCCAGGAAGACCTGGAGCGGTGTCTCCCGCTTGCCTTCGGCCAGGGCATTGGGGCCGTGCTGCTCCAGCCGCCGCTGGGCCTCATGGGAGGCAAGGCCAGCCTTGGGATCAGCGCCCGTCCGCGTCAGGACCTCCTCCCGGTCCAGGGTGTGCCAGCGGATCTGTTCGTCGCTCATGTACGGATCGTCCCTTTCTCTGTTGGATCTGGGGTGGGTGAATCAGATTTCCTGGGGTGAATTATACTACCCATCCTGGGCGCTGTCAATCCTTCCGGGTGAAAATATGTCCCGCCGCCCTGGAATAGTTTCCTTCCTCAGTTTACAGAATATTCATAAGCGCGTCATGAATTGGCCATGAATCAGCGGTATTATAACAATGGATTCAGGAACGGCAACAACCTAGATCCACAAATCCTCCCTCTCAACCTCTTTGCAGACACACACACAGCTCGAAAGCCCCCGGCCACAAGGCCGGGGGCTTTCGGGTTTTGTGGGCCCTGCCGTTCTTGCAATCGGGTCGGGATTGGGGTATCATAGAGGAAAACCAAAGGACCGCGAGGAGGTCTTGTTTTATGCGGGATGGTTTTATTAAGGTAGCGGCGGCCACGCCTCAGATCCGCGTGGCCGACTGCCGGTACAATGCCGAGCAGATCTTCACCCTCATGCGGGAGGGAGACAAGCAAGGCGTGAAGGTGATGGCCTTCCCCGAGCTGTGCCTCACCGGCTACACCTGCGGCGACCTGTTCCTCCACGACACCCTGCTCAGAGGGGCGGAGGAGGGTCTGGCCACCGTGCTGGAGGCCACCCGGAATCTGGACATGGTGGCCGCCGTGGGGCTGCCGGTGCGCAACAAGTGGGACGGCAAGCTCTACAACTGCGCGGCGGTGATCCAGAGTGGAGAGATCCTGGGCCTGGTGCCCAAGACGGCGGTGCCCAATTATGGAGAGTTCTATGAGGGTAGATGGTTTGCCTCCGGCAAGGGCGTGGAGGCGTACATCGAGCTGTGCGGCCAGCAGGTGGACCTGTGTGCGCGGCGGCTCTTCGCCTGCGACTCCGTGCCCAACCTGGTCATCGGCGTGGAGATCTGCGAGGACCTGTGGGGCACCCAGCCCCCCTCCGGCCTGCTCGCCGAGGCCGGGGCCACGGTGATCCTCAACCTCTCCGCCTCCGACGAAGTGGTGGGCAAGGCGGAGTACCGCCGCAGCCTGGTCACCGGCGCGTCGGGCCGCATGGTGTGCGGCTATGTGTACGCCGACGCCGGGGAGGGGGAGTCCACCACCGACCTGGTTTTCGCGGGCCACAACCTCATCGCGGAAAACGGCTCCCTGCTCTCCGAGCGGCGCTTTGCCTGCGGCCTTACGGTGAGCGAGATCGACGTGGACCGGCTGTGCTATGAGCGGCGGCGGATGAACACCTATGCGCCCCGGAAGGAAGCCCTGGAGATCGGCCGGACCTGCTTTGATCTGGCGCTGGAGGAGACCCGGCTCACCCGGCCCGTTTCCCCCACCCCCTTCGTGCCCGAGGATAGTGCCGACCGCGCCGAGCGGTGCAACGAGATCCTCAAGATCGCCGCCCTGGGCCTTAAACGGCGGCTGGAGCACACCGGCGCCAAGGCTGCCGTGGTGGGCCTCAGCGGCGGCCTGGACTCCACCCTGGCCATCCTCATCGCCGCCGTGGCCATGAAGCTGCTCTCCCGGCCCGCCAGCGACATCATCGCCGTGACCATGCCCTGCTTCGGCACCACCGACCGCACCCGGGACAACGCCGTGGAGCTGGCCGGGCGGCTGGGGGCCACCCTGCGGCGCATCGACATCGGCGCGGCGGTCAGGCAGCACTTCAAGGACATCGGCCAGTCCATGGAAGACCTGGACGTGACCTTTGAAAACGGCCAGGCCCGGGAGCGGACCCAGGTGCTCATGGACATCGCCAACCAGTGCGGCGGCCTGGTGGTGGGCACCGGCGACCTCTCGGAGCTGGCGCTGGGCTGGTGCACCTACAACGGAGACCAGATGTCCATGTACGGCGTCAACGCCTCCATTCCCAAGACCCTGGTGCGCCACCTGGTGGCCTTTGTGGCCGGGGACAAGGTGGCGGAGGACCCCAGCCTGTCCCATGTGCTGGAGGACATCCTTGACACCCCCGTCTCTCCCGAGCTGTTGCCCGCCGTGGGCGGGGAGATCGCCCAGCGCACCGAGGACCTGGTGGGGCCCTACGAGCTGCACGACTTTTTCCTCTACTATATCATCCGCTGGGGCTTCCCGCCCCGGAAGGTGTTGCGCCTTGCCGAGCGGGCCCTGGGGGAGCGGTATGACCGCGCGGTCATCCTCAAGTGGCTCCGCAACTTCTACTATCGCTTCTTCACCCAGCAGTTCAAACGCTCCGCCATGCCTGACGGGCCCAAGGTGGGCACTGTCTCCCTCTCGCCGCGTGGCGACTGGCGGATGCCGTCGGACGCCTCCATGCGGGTGTGGATGGAAGAGCTGGAGGGCCTGGAGTAAGAGAGGCTTTCCCCCGCCAGTCGCCCATGGGGCCCCCGCGCGGGCCCAGCGCAGCGGGCCGCGTGGGGAGAGGAGGAGCCGCGCAGTGAGCGAGCCTGCGCGGCGGGGCGCACAGGCGAGGGATGCGCAGCGGGCGACGACGAGGCGGATGCCGTCGGACGCCTCCATGCGGGTGTGGATGGAGGAGCTGGAGGGTCTGGAGTAAGGCCAGGGAAAATTTTTCTTCGCAGCGTGAATGATATGCGCCTTCTGCACCGTATTGTTGGCAGGACCCCCGAGAGGGAGCCTTACCATATTACGAGGAGGACATTTCCATGAAAAAGATCGTTACGCTTACGCTGGCGCTGATGCTCATTCTCACTGCCCTTACTGCCGGAGCACTGGCCGCCGGCCACGGATACGGCTGCGGCAGGGGCTACCTGGACGCCGACGGCAACGGCGTGTGCGACTGGTACGCCGCCGGGACGCGCTGTGCCTGCGGCGGCTATACCGACGCGGACGGCAACAGTGTGTGTGACAGCTGCGGCCTTGCTCGCCGGTGCGCCTGCGCCGGGGGCTATGCCGATGCGGACGGCGACGGCGTGTGTGACAGCTGCGGACTTGCCTGCCGGTGCACCTGCGCCGGGGGCTATGCCGACGCGGACGGCGACGGCGTGTGTGATACCTGTGGCCTTGCCTGCCAGGGGACCGGCTCCGGACGGGGCTGCGGCCATGGAGGCCCGCCGCGCTGCGCCGCGCCCTGGCCGCGGCGGCCTGCCTGCTGGTGCTGCTGGGGGGCGGGGGGTACTATGTGGCGCTGATACCGGTCTCCGCCATCAGTGTGGACGTCAACCCCTCGGTGGAGCTCACCCTCAACCGGCTGGACCGGGTCATTGCCGTGGAGGGCTTCAATCCCGAGGGGGAGGCCCCGGCGGAGAGCCTGTCGGTGACCTTCCTGCCCTATACCAGTGCCCTGGAGGCCATCCTGGAGAGCGAGGGCATGAGCGGCTATCTCTCCGCGGGCGGAGAGGTGTCCATTACCGTGGCCTGCTCCGACCCTGACCGGCAGGAGGCGCTTCTCGCCGGGGCGAAAAGCTGCGCCCAGGCGTGTGAAGGCACGGTGACCTGCCACGGCGGCGGCGCCGGGGCCATGGAACAAGCCCACCACGCGGGGCTGTCGGTGGGGAAGTACCAGGCCGTCCAGGAGCTGCTGGCTCTGGACCCGGACATTACCCGGGAGGAGGCCGAAGGGATGTCCATGGCGCAGCTGCGTGCCGCCATCGCCGCCCTTTCAGGCGGAGAGCAGACCGGCCAGTGGGGCGGCCAGGGCCATGGCCACGGCCATGGCGGGCGCTGAACGAGAACACGAGGAGGAACTGATTTGAAGCTGTATTTGGATCTGTTTTTCACCTTTGCCAAAGTGGGGGTATGTACCTTCGGCGGGGGATACGCCATGCTGCCCATCCTCCAGCGGGAGCTGGTGGAGAATAAGGGATGGGCCACTGAGGAGCAGCTGGCCGACTACTACGCCGTGGGCCAGTGCACCCCCGGCATCATCGCCGTTAACACCGCCACCTTCGTGGGCAGCAGCCAGAAGGGAATCCCCGGCGGCGTGGTGGCCACGCTGGGGCTGGTGTTCCCCCCGGTGGTCATCATCATGGTCATCGCCGCCTTTTTGCAGAATTTCATGCATATCGCCTGGGTGGTCCACGCCTTCAACGGCGTGCGGGCCGGGGTGGTGGCCCTTATCCTCTCCAGCGTCATCAAGCTCTACAAGACCTCGGTGGTGGACTGGGCCACCCGTATCCTGTTCGTGGTGGTACTTCTCATGGCCGCCGCCGGCGCCTTCCTCACCCTGCCCCAGGGGCCGTTGGGAACCGCGCTGGGCTACCTGCTCTCTCCGGCGGTGCTGGTGGTGATCGCCGGGGTGGCGGGCCTTTGTATCCGGGCGGCGAAAGGAGGGCTCAAGAAATGATCTTTGTACAGCTTTTCCTGGAATTCTGCCGGGTGGGCCTGTTCTCCGTGGGCGGGGGCCTGGCCACCATTCCCTTCCTCACCGATCTGGGGGAGCGCACCGGCTGGTTCACCTCCGGCCAGCTGGCCGATATGATCGCCATTTCCGAGTCCACCCCCGGCCCCATGGGGGTGAATATGGCCACCTATGTGGGCTTCTCCGTGGGCGGTCACTCCGCCCTGCCCGGCGGCAACGTGCTGGGCGCGGTGGTGGCCACCCTGGGGCTGGTGTTCCCCTCCATCGTGGTCATCCTCATCATCTCCGGCTTTCTCCAGCGCTTCCGCCAGTCCAAGGGTGTGGACGCGGTGTTCTACGGCCTGCGGGCTGCCTCGGTGGCCCTCATCGCCGCCGCGCTGCTCCAGGTGGCCGCCATCGCCCTGCTGAACACGGCGGAGCCCGGCGCGCCCCTGCCCCAGCTCTTCAACTGGAAGGCCATCATACTGGCCGCCGTGATTTTTGCGCTGGTCAAGTACAGCCCCGCCAAGAAGCTCCACCCCATCTGCTTCATCGCTCTCTCCGCCCTGGCGGGCGTGGTGTTCCAGTTCTGAGGAAACAAAAAGCGGCCGTCCTTCCCGTTCCGGGGAGGACGGCCGTTTCGCGTGTTTTATCGCACCTGACCGGTGCCGTAGATCACATACTTGCTGCTGGTCAGCTCCTCAAGGCCCATGGGGCCCCGGGCGTGCATCTTCTGGGTGGAGATGCCGATCTCCGCCCCCAGGCCGAACTCAAAGCCGTCGGTGAAGCGGGTGGAGGCGTTGACGTACACCGCCGCCGCGTCCACCTGGTCCAGGAAGCGCTGGGCGGCAAAGTAGTCGGCGGTGACGATGGCCTCAGAGTGGCCGGTGCCGTGCTCGGCGATGAAGTCCATGGCCTCCTCCTGTCCGCCCACCACCTTGACGGCCAGAATGTAGTCGCCAAACTCGGTGTCCCAGTCCTCGTCCCGGGCGGGCACGGCCTGGGGCAGAATGGCGCAGGTCTCCGGGCAGCCCCGGAACTCCACCTTCTTGCCCCGGAGACGCTCCCAGGCCATGGGCAGGAAATCCTCCGCCACCGCCCGGTCAAGGAGCACGCACTCGGCGGCGTTGCACACCGACGGGCGGGAGCACTTGGCGTTATAGAGGATCTCGGCGGCCATGGGGAGGTCGGCCTTCTCATGGACGTAGATGTGGCACACCCCCACGCCGGTCTGGATCACCGGTACCCGGGCGTTTTCCACCACGCTGCGGATAAGCCCGGCGCCTCCACGGGGGATGAGCACGTCCAGATACTCGGTGAGACCCATGAGGGCCCACGCGCTCTCCCGGCTGGTGTCCTGCACCAGAGCCACGCAGTCCCGGGGAAGACCGGCGTCCTCCAGAGCGCGGCGCATCAGCTCGGAGAGGGCCTGGTTGGAGCGGAAGGCCTCCTTTCCGCCCCGGAGAATGACCGCGTTGCCCGACTTGAGGCACAGGGCGGCGGCGTCCACCGTTACATTGGGCCGGGCCTCGTAGATGATGCCGATGACCCCCAGAGGTACCCGGCGCTTGCCGATGAGAAGCCCGTTGGGCCGCCGGACGGTGTGGGTGACCTCTCCGATTGGGTCGGGAAGGGCGGCCACCTGGCGCACCCCCTCGGCCATGGCGGCGATGCGGCTCTCATCCAGGGCCAGACGGTCCACCAGGGCGGGACGCATTCCGGCGGCGCGGGCGGCGTCCAGGTCGGCGGCGTTGGCCGCGAGGATCTCATCCTTGTGGGTGAGCAGCGCCTGGGCGATGGCAGCGAGGGCGGCGTTTTTCTTGTCGGTCCCGGCCACGGCCAGCACGCGCTCGGCGCTTCTGGCGGCCTGGCCCTGGATCTCCAGTGCGGTCATGGGTTCATCCCTCCTCAAGGTTACTCTTTTTTCTGCGCGAGAAAGCGGGTGCCGATGTCAGCCCCGGCCACAATGCCGTACAGGTCCTCCACCCGCTCGCCGTTGGTGATGACCATGTCCACTCCGGCGGCCATGGCCACCTCGGCGGCGGAGAGCTTGGTGGCCATGCCGCCGGTGCCCCGCCAGGTGCCCGCCCCGCCGGCCATGGAGCGCAGCTGGGGAGTGATGGCCTCCACCCGGTGGATGAGGCGGGCGTCGGGATTCTCCCGGGGATCGGCGTCGTAGAGCCCGTCAATGTCGCTGAGCAGCACCAGCAGGTCGGCCCCCACCAGCCGGGCCACGATGGCCGAGAGAGTGTCGTTGTCCCCCAGGACCTTGCACCGGCCGGTCTCGATCTCCGCGGAGGAGACCGAGTCGTTCTCGTTGACCACCGGGATGACCCCCAGCTCCAGCAGGGACTCAAAGGTGTTGCGCAGGTGCTCCGCCCTCACCGGGGCGTCCACATCCTCCCCGGTGAGCAGGATCTGGGCCACCATGCGGTTATACTCCCCGAACATCTTGTCATAGAGGTGCATGAGCATACACTGGCCCACCGCGGCGGCGGCCTGCTTCATCCGCAGCTCCGTGGGCCGCTGGGACAGGCCCAGCTTGGTGGTGCCCACGCCGATGGCGCCGGAGGAGACCAGAATGATTTCGTGGCCCATTCCCTCCAGGTCGGAGAGGGTGCGGGAGAGGTGTTCCAGACTACGCAGGTTCAGCCTGCCTGTGTCGTGGGTGAGGGTGGAGGTGCCCACCTTGACCACGATCCGTTTCCTTGTTACATTTTTCACAAATTATCTCATCTCCTGTTGTGCATATTTTAGCATAAAGTTGAGTGGCGGAAAAGAGCGAAACGGAAAAATCTAGTGTCCCCAAGGAAAAGGATGAAAAAATTGAAATTTACGCCTGTTTCTGCGGATTTACAGTTGAAATTCGTGCGCGTTTGGATTACAATAGATCGGACCGGGAAATGGGGGGGAAGACCTGGATACCCCGTTTCCTCCGGGACTGGAGGTGGACGGCACGCTCAACATCGTCTTGGTGGAACCGGAGATCCCCCAGAACACGGGGAACATCTCCCGCACCTGCGCCGCCACCCGCAGCCGCCTGCATCTCATCAAGCCCCTGGGCTTTGACATTTCGGAGAAGGCGGTCAGACGGGCGGGCCTGGACTACTGGAGCATGGTGGACCTGACCGTCTACGAGAATCTGGAGGACTTCTTCGCGCGCACCGGCGCGGAGGATGTGTGGCTCACCACCACCAAGGCCCCCGGAGCGTATACTGAGGCCCAGTTCCGGGACGGCTGCTGGCTGTTTTTTGGCAAGGAGACAGCCGGACTGCCCAGAGAACTGCGGGAGCGGTACGCAAGCCGCTGTATCCGCATCCCAATGCGCCCGGAGGCCAGGAGCCTCAACCTATCCAACTCTGTGGCGGTGGTGGCCTATGAAGCCCTGCGCCAGCTGGACTTTCCCAACCTGAGCCCACAGGGTGAAATGGCCGACCCAAGACCCCAGCATATATGATCGCGAGAGGAAACCGCACGGGCGGGGGGAGCCCCGCCGGGAAGAAAGGAGAACGCGCATGAACTACAACAAGAAGACGGTCAAGGACGTGGACGTGAAGGGCAAGAAGGTGCTCCTGCGCTGCGACTTCAATGTGCCCCTGGCCAAGGACGGCAGCTGCACCATCACCGACGACAAGCGCATCCGCGCCGCCCTGCCCACCATCCAGTACCTTCTGGACCAGGGGGCGGCCGTCATCGCCTGCTCCCACCTGGGCAAGCCCGTGGCCACCTTTGACTCCTATGTGAAAAAGCAGGCCGAGAAGGGCAAGGACCCCGCCTCCATCACCGAGGAGGAGTGGAAGAAGTCTCTCTCCAAGCTCTCCCTGGCCCCTGTGGCCAAGCGCCTGAGCGAGCTGCTGGGCAAGGACGTCATCATGGCCGCCGACGTGGTGGGCCCCGACGCCATGGCCAAGGCCGCCGCTCTCCAGCCCGGAGAGGTGCTGCTGCTGGAGAACACCCGCTTTGAGAAGGGCGAGACCAAGAACGATCCCGAGCTGGCCAAGAAGATGGCCTCCATGGCCGAGAT
>DVLB01000006.1 GCA_018715695.1 Candidatus Galloscillospira stercoripullorum | reverse complement strand
CGTGCCTACGGGCAGACCGAACGCCTCGCCCAAAGTTGCGCGCACGGAGGGCGCGGTGTAGAACACCACCTTCTTTTTATCGTCTACGATTGCGCCCCATACGTCGGCAACCGCCGACTTTTCGTACAGCGCGCCGACGGGGCAGGCGACTATGCACTGGCCGCAGTTTACGCAGGGAGTGAACGCGAGCGATACGTCGTACGGCGAGCCGATAACCTTTGCATAACCCCTGTTTTTGGGGCCTATCGCGCCTATCGTCTGGTGCTCGCACGCCGCAACGCAGCGGGTGCAGAGTATGCACTTCGAATTGTCCCTCACAACTGAGGGCGAGAGGTCGTCTATCGGCTGAACGTCGTGGTCGGTGCCGTATTCGTCCTCCTCGGCGTTGTATTCGAGCGCGAGCTTCTGAAGTTCGCAGTTCATCGAGCGAACGCAGGAGAGGCACTTCTTTTTATGGGTGGAGAGGATGAGCTCCACCGTCATCTTTCTCGATTTTCTCACCTTGGGCGTGTTGGTGCGCACCTCCATGCCCTCGGATACGGGATACACGCACGCCGCAACGAGCCCGCGCGCGCCCGTCGCCTCGACGAGGCACATGCGGCAGGAGCCGACGCACTGGACGTCCTTTAAATAGCAGAGGGTGGGAATGCGTATGTTGGCGAGCTTTGCCGCCTGAAGTATGGTAGACCCCTCGGGAACCGATACGGGTATGCCGTTGATTTTAAGATTGACCATTTTTCCGCTCCCTCCTTTACTTCTTTATGATAGCGCCGAACTTGCAATGCGCTATGCACTGGCCGCACTTTATGCACATTGCGGTATCGATAATGTGCGGCGACTTTACCGAGCCCGATATCGCCTGAACGGGGCAGTTGCGCGCGCACAGCGTGCAGCCGCGGCACTTATCGGTGAGGATATAGTAGTTGAGGAGCGATTTGCACACGCCCGCAGGGCAGTGCTTTTCGTTTATGTGTGCCTCGTACTCGTCGAGGAAGTGGTTCATTGTGGAGAGTATGGGGTTTGGAGCCGACTGGCCGAGGGCGCACAGCGAGGAAGCCTGCATATATTCTGCAAGGTCGCGTATGCGCTGGATATCTTCGGGCCTGCCCTTGCCTTCGGTTATTCTGGTAAGAATTTCCAGAAGGCGCTTGGTGCCTATTCTGCAGGGGTTGCACTTGCCGCAGCTTTCGTCGGCGGTGAACTCGAGATAGAATTTTGCGATATCCACCATACAGGTGTCCTCGTCCATGACGATGAGGCCGCCCGAGCCCATCATGGAGCCGATGGCGGAGAGGGACTCATAGTCGATGGGGGTGTCGATGAGGCTGGCGGGGATGCACCCGCCGGAGGGACCGCCGGTCTGGGCGGCCTTGAACTTCTTGCCTCCCGGGCAGCCGCCGCCGATGTCCTCGATGATGGTGCGCAGGGTGGTGCCCATGGGGACCTCCACCAGGCCGGTGTTGGTGATCTTGCCGCCCAGGGCGAAGACCTTGGTACCGGTGGAGCCCTTGGTGCCGATGGCGGCGTACTGCTCGGGCCCGTTGTTGAGGATCCAGGTGATATTGGCGTAGGTCTCCACGTTGTTGAGCAGGGTGGGACGGGCGAACAGGCCCTTCACCGCCGGGAAGGGAGGACGGGGACGGGGTTCGCCCCGGTGGCCCTCGATGCTGGTCATGAGGGCGGTCTCCTCGCCGCAGACGAAGGCGCCCGCGCCCAGCCGCAGCTCCAGGTCGAAGTCGAAGCCGGAGCCGAAGATATCCTTGCCCAGCAACCCGTATTCCCGGGCCTGGCCGATGGCGATCTCCAGCCGCTTGACGGCGATGGGGTACTCGGCCCGGACGTAGATGTAGCCCTGGTGGGCGCCCACGGCATAGCCAGCGATGGCCATGGCCTCGATGACGCTGTGGGGGTCGCCCTCCAGCACCGAGCGGTCCATAAAGGCGCCGGGGTCGCCCTCGTCGGCGTTGCAGGCCACGTACTTGACGCCGTCCGGGGCCTTCGCGTCGGCGGTGAACTGCCACTTCATGCCGGTGGAGAAGCCGGCACCGCCCCGGCCCCGCAGGCCGGAGGCCTTGATGTCGTCGATGACCTTCTGGGGGGGCACCTTCTCGGTGAGGATGCGGCCCAGGGCGGCATAGCCGTCTACGCCGATGTACTCGTCGATGTCCTCGGGGTTGATGACGCCGCAGTTGCGCAGGGCGATGCGGTACTGGTGCTTATAAAAGGTGGTGTCGCTCAGACTGGTGGCAGTGCCGCCCTCGTCGCTTTCCATGTGCAGAAGGCGCTGCACGATGCGGCCCTTGACGATGTGCTCGGAGACGATCTCCTTCACATCGGCGGGGGAAACCCGGGTGTAGCAGGCCCCCTCGGGGTAGATCATCACGATGGGGCCCATGGCGCACAGACCGAAGCAGCCGGTCTTGATGACCTTGACCTCCCGGTCCATCTCCTGGAGCCGCAGCTCCTCCTCAAAGGCGTCGATGATCTTGAGACTGTTGGAGGAGGAGCAGCCGGTACCGGTACAGACCAGAATGTGGGAACGAACCAGATTCATATGTCCTTCTCCTCCTTACTCCGCCGCGCCGATGGTGTACTCGGTCACCACCTGGTGGTTGACCAGGTGCTCCGTGACCACCCGGGATACCATCTCCGGCTGCATCTTTACATAGGTGACTTTCTCCTGCCCGGGGACGTAGACCTCCACGATGGGCTCCAACCGGCACACGCCGATGCACCCGGTCTGGGTCACCGACACGTTTTTGAGTCCCCGCTTGTCCACCTCCTGCAAAAAGGCCTCCAGCACGGGCCGGGCCCCGGCGGCGATGCCGCAGGTGGCCATGCCCACCACCACGCGGATATCGTTGTCGTCGGCGTCCCGCAGACCCACCTGCTTGCGCATCCGCTCCCGGATGGCCTTGAGTTCTTCCAGACTCTTCATAACGCTCCTCCTTGTCCGTGTGTATGGGTATCCTCGCCCGTCAGGGAAGCCTCCCCCTGGGCGATGTAGTCTTTGATCCAGGAAAAAACCGCTGCTTCAGCCAGAGAGACCTCGTCGCCCAGCACGGCGCGGACCTCCCGGGTGTCAAAGGCAAAGCTGCCCCGGTCCGTGCTGCGGGTGTAGGTCACCTCCACCGTGGGAGCGCCCTGGATGAGCAGAGCCACGGTAAGGCCTATGTCCCCCAGCAGCGGACAGTCGATGTGGCCGGTGTGGAATACCGCTGTTACCGTGGTGCCCACGCCCACCGCGCTCTCAATGGAGAGGCTCCCGCCGGTCTGCTCCGCGGCCAGGCGCAGAAGTGGAAGACCCAGGCCCACCTTGCGGGTGGTGCGGGTGGTGGTGAAGGGATCGGTCACCGTGGAAAGCAGCTGGGGGTCCATGCCCCGGCCGTCGTCGGCGACGGTCACCGTCAGGATGCCCTCATGCTCTGAAAGCCCCAGGTCCAGCCGCTTGCATCCGGCGGCAATGGAGTTCTGGGCAATGTCCAGGATGTGAAGGGACAGCTCTTTCATGGCGTGCGGTCCTCCTTGGCGGCTCTTCTGTCACGCTTCGGGTTGGGCGCATGGCCGGGTTGCTAAGTCCGAGCTGCGCGAAAAATGCCGCTCCGGGCTGCGCCCGTCGCCTGTTTTTTCGGCTCCGCCCTGCCTTAGCGCCCCTATGCGCCTACCCGCCGCGCTTCTCATTCATATTTATCCAAAATGCCCGGGATCTGGTCGGGAGTGAGACGGCCGTAGACGTCGTTGCCCACCATCATCACCGGGGCCAGGCCGCAGGCACCCACACAGCGGCAGGCGTCCAGGGAGAACTTGCCGTCGGGCGTGATGGAGCCGGGCTTGATGTGCAGGTGTTCTTCCACTGCGGACAGAATATCCGCCGCGCCCTTGACGTAGCAGGCGGTGCCCAGACACACCGAGATCTGATACTTCCCCTTGGGATTCATGGCGAACTGGGCATAGAAGGAGGCCACGCCGTAGACCTCCGACAGGGGGATGTCCAGCCCCTCGGCCACCATGATCTGAACCTCCTCCGGCAGGTAGCCGAAGATCTCCTGGGCCTGCTGGAGCACCGGCATGGTAGCCCCGGGCTGCCCTTTGTGGGCTGCTATGACCGCCTGGAGCCGCGCTTCCTGCTCAGGCGTGCCCGCGTAGGGAATAACGGTTTTGCAGTTTGGCATAGTGGGGGTCCTCCTTTTTTGTAAATGGAGCGCAAGATTGACAATATTTTAACACTCAATCAGTGGTTAGTCTAGGCAAACTGAATGTGAGACAATCGATGATACTTTCCGGGGTGGGCCGGTCCACCTCCAAAGTCCACTGGGCGTCGGGGATCTGGTGGAGGTAATGGGCGTCGGAGGAGGTGATGGTACTCACCCCCCGCAGGTCGGGCCGGGAGGCGGCAAAGTCCGGCGGGCAGAGGAGAGAGAGCTCGGCCAAGGGAAAGCCCAGGGTGGGGTCCCACAGACCCAGATTGGACAAAAGCGAGAAGGAAGGGCGGTCGATGTGGGCGGGGTAGGCCACGCCGCCAAAGGACCTGACCAGGGGATAAATCTGTCCCACGGGGAGATCGGTGGCGGCGGAGAGCATTCGCGGCTCCTCGCCCAGGACGCCGTCGCCGTCATCCATAAGGATCTGAGGGCCGAAAATGGAAGGGTTGTTGTTCACGGCGGGCAAATGGGTACCTACCAAACGGTCAAAGGCCAGGGCGGCGTCCAGGGTGGGGAAGAGGCAGACCACATGGACCTCCTCGGCGGTGGTGAGCTCCATGCCGGGCAGGGCCAGCAGGCCGTGGCGGGCAGCGGCGGAGAGGAAGGCGGCGCAGTTGCCCGCGGTGTTGTGGTCGGTGAGGGCCACCACGTTGAGGCCGGCCAGGGCGCACATGGCGGCCAGGTCGGCGGGGGTGTTTTCCTCGCTGCCGCAGGGCGACAGGCAGGAGTGGAGATGGAGATCGTAGAAGAGTTTCGTGGCACACACCTCCCTTCAAAAAATGGGATAGAACAGGTCCCCGTCCGGGGAGGACGGGGACCGAAAATCAGCGCAACAGGCCGCTCACCAGAGCGGCAAGGTCAAAGGTGCTCTTCTCACTGCCCAGCAGATTGACGCCGTTGTCGGCGGCTCTGGCCAGAAGGGCCTCGTCGGGGCGTACCCCCTCGGAGAGCAGGACACAGCTTACCTCGGCCATAAGGGCCACGGCGGCCACGTTGGGATTGGACATGATGGTGATCCAGCACGCCCCCTCCTGTGCCCGGCCCATGACCCAGCTGAGCAGGTCGCCGGCATAGCCGCACTTCACCTGCCGCTGGGGCTCTGGCAGGGTGAAGGCGGTGAGGGAGAGAGCGTCGGAGAGCTCCTGGACTGTCATGGCTGTTCCTCCTGTTCCTGGTCGTGGGCACGCTTTTGCCGGAAGGGGGCGGGGAGATATTCGTCGGCCTCGTCGGTACCCGCCATGTACTCGGTCCGTTCCCGGACCTTAAAGATGCAGTCAAACCGGTCGGCCCGGCCCAGCACCACGTCCTCAGCGAAGGCGTGGCAGGAGGGGGCCCCGCAGGACCCGCAGTGGAGCCCGGGCAGCTGCCGCTCCAACTCCTCAATGCGCGAGAGCTTCTCCATGGCCGCCGAACGGTCTTCGTCCAGCACGAACACCGGTTCATACTGGAGAGCCAGGTCGGGCTTGACCACCTCCCGGTTGGGCCCCTCGAAGGTGAAACGGTTGGAGGAGACGGGCAGGCCCTTCATCAGCCCCTTGATGCGCATGCGGGCGGCGTAGGGGTTTTCCACCGTGAGACAGCCGCCCACACAGCCCTGGACGCAGGCGCGCAGCTCGATAAAATCGGCCTCGGGCTCCCGGCCATCCTCGATCTCCTCCAGCATGCGGATCACGTTGGTAATGCCGTCCACCGCCAGGTAGCGCTCTCCCAGCCGGGCGGCCGACTCGCCGCCGCAATAGGCCCAGCCTACCCCCATGATGCCCGCCGAAGCGAGGTGGGGCGGCTCGCACAGCTCCCGCATGGGGGAGAGCAGCCGCAGGTATATGTCCCGAATAGCGAAGGCTCCATCCAGCACCGGCTTTTCCAGCGCGTCAGGGCTGTGGGCGGCGGTGACCAGGGCCGAGCAGGGCACGATGGCGAACACCCCGATCTGTTCCGGGGAAAGACCGGTGCGCTCGGCGGCCTCCCGCCGGGCCAGGATAGCCGAGAGCTCCATGGGGGTGATGGTCTGGGAAATATGGTCGATGAGCTTGGGAAAGCGCATGCGGATGAGCCGCACCACCGCCGGGCAGGCCGAGGAGATCTGGGGCAGGGGACCGCGGCTTCCCGAGCGGATGCACTGGCGGGCGTAGTCGGAGAGGAGCTCCGCGCCCTTGGCACCCTCGTAGACCTCTTGGAAGCCCAGCTTGAGCAGGCCTCCCAGGACGATGTTGATGTCGTGCAAGTGGTGGAACTGACCGTAGAGGGCCGGGTCGGGCACGGCTACGCGGTAGGAGAACTTCTCCAGGCCCTCCAAAGTGTCGCTCACCGATTTGATGGCCTTGTGGGGGCAGACCTGAATGCAGCTGCCGCAGTCGATGCACCGGGCGCCCAGGATGGCGGCCTTGCCGCTGCGCACCCGGATGGCCTCGGTGGGGCAGGTCTTGATGCAGGTGGTGCAGCCCCGGCAGCGATTGTAGTCGAGTATGACGGCGTGTTTCAAATTGCCACCTCCCAGAAAGCCACGCTCAGAAATTGATCCGCATGGTGACGGTGGTACCCACCCCCACGGTGGATTCCACCTCCATTTCGTCGGAGTAACGCTTCATGTTGGGCAGGCCCATGCCGGCGCCGAAGCCCAGGTCTCGGGCCACCTCTCCGGCGGTGGAGAAGCCAGGCTCCATGGCCCGTGCCAGATCAGGGATGCCCGGGCCCGAGTCCACCATGCGGATGATGACGTGGTCCATGCTGATCTCCACCTCGGCCCGGCCGCCGTTTGCGTGGATGACCATATTGATCTCACCCTCATACATGCAGATGGCGCAGCGGCGGATTACCTCGGCGGGCAGATCCAGCTTCTTGAGAGCCAACTTCATCTTGCTGGAGGCCTCTCCGGCGCCGATGAGGTCTCCGCCCTCCACCAGCAAATTCAGTCGTATCGGCTCCATTCCATCATTCCCCCCTGATCCCGCTCATATAGAGCAGGCCGCA
>DVLB01000062.1 GCA_018715695.1 Candidatus Galloscillospira stercoripullorum | reverse complement strand
CGAGGCTCAAGAACACCTTGACGATACGCAGCGTCGCCTGCGAGACCGGCTCGGAGATATCGCCGCCGGGAGGCGATACGGCCCCGATCACGGACAGAGCGCCCTCGCGCGGCTCGCTGCCGAGCGTGCGCACGCGGCCCGCTCTCTCATAGAACTGCGCCAAGCGGCTGCCCAGATAGGCCGGGTAGCCTTCTTCGCCGGGCATCTCCTCCAGACGGCCGGACATCTCGCGCAGGGCCTCGGCCCAGCGGGAGGTGGAGTCGGCGATGACGGCCACGTCGTAGCCCATGTCCCGGAAGTACTCGGCGATGGTGATGCCGGTGTAGATGGAGGCCTCACGGGCGGCCACGGGCATATCGGAGGTGTTGGCGATGAGAACGGTACGCTTCATGAGGCTCTCGCCGGTGCGGGGGTCCACCAGCTCGGGGAACTCACGCAGCACGTCGGTCATCTCGTTGCCACGCTCGCCGCAGCCGATGTAGACCACGATGTCCACGTCCGACCACTTGGCCAGGGCGTGCTGCATGACGGTCTTGCCCGAGCCAAAGGGGCCGGGGATGGCGGCGGTGCCGCCCTTGGCCACGGGGAACATGGCGTCCACGATCCGCTGGCCGGAGAGCAGGGGAGTCTTGGGGGGATACTTGTGCTTGTAGGGGCGGCCCACACGCACCGGCCACTTCTGCACCATGGTCAGGTTGTGGCGCTCGCCCTTGCCGTCCACCAGCACGGCCACCGTGTCCTTCACGGTGAAAGAGCCGGACTGGATGGACTCGATGGTGCCGCTCATGTTGGGGGGCACCATGATCTTGTGGAGCACCACGCTGGTCTCCTGGACGGTGCCGATCACGTCACCGCCGATAACCTTGGCGCCGGGGGCCACCACGGCGTTGAAGTCCCACTTCTTCTCCTGGTCCAGGGCGGGTACCTCCACGCCGCGGGGCAGGTTGTTGGAGCCGGCCTTGCGCATGATGCCCTCCAGGGGGCGCTGGATGCCGTCGTAAATATTTTCGATGATGCCGGGGCCCAGGTCCACCGACATAGGGGCGCCGGTGGTCTCCACCACGGCGCCGGGGCCCAGGCCGGAGGTCTCCTCGTAGACCTGGATGGAAGCGGAGTCGCCGTTCATGGTGAGGATCTCACCGATGAGCCGCTGCTCGCCCACCCGGACCACGTCGGCCATGTTGGCGTCGGAAAGTCCGGTGGCCACCACCAGGGGGCCGGAAACCTTGACGATTTTTCCGCTCAATGTCTCAACCTTCCTTCAGGTTTGAATTTGAAATGGGATGCGCGGTTCACTGTGCCGCTGCTCGCGACGGCTCGGACGCTTATAATATATCCGCGCCCACGGCCCGCTCCACCGACCGCTTCACGTTGGCCATGCCGATGCCCAGCGAGCCGCTCTTGCCCGGGATGAGAATGACCGCCGGGGTGAGGGCGTCCTTGTAGCGGTCCACCTCGCTTTGCATCTGCGCGGCGTACTGCTCGGTGAGATAGACCACGGCGTAGTCCTCCTTGGCCAGGCGGTGGAGGATGGTCTTGGCCTCCTCCACGGTGTCGGCGGGGAAGGTGTCGAGGCCCAGGGCCTGGAAGCCCAGGACGCTGTCCCGGTCTCCCAGCACTGCGATCTTCCAGTTAGGCATAGCTATCACGCAGCCTTTCCTCCAGGATGCTCCGGTCCAGCCCCGCCAGCTTGCCGGTGAGGATGACCCGGATGGCGGTGAACTCCGCCTCCTTGGCGTAGAGATAGCCCACCAGGGCCTGTTCGCCGAAGGGGACCGTCCGGCCGGTGCGGACCACCGACATCACGCCGTTGTCGCATGCGCGCTCAAAGGCGGTGAGGCTTCCGCCCTCCAGGGCGGAGGCGCCGATGGCCGCGGCCTCCTCCAGGGGCGTGCGCAGGAAGAGAGAGCTCAGCTCCCCGCCTCCGGCGGAGAGGAGCCGGTCGGTGCTCACGCTGCCGCCGGGTACCAGCACCTCCCGCAGCACCGACGCTCCGGCGCCCATCCGGTGTACCCGGACCACCGCGCGCAGGTTGGCCGCGTCGATGGAGACCCGGGCGTACTCCAGCAGGAAGGAACTGCCGGTATCTTTCGCGGCCTGGAGTAGCTCCTCATAATAGGCCCGGTCCAGGATAAAGTCGGCCTTCTGGGGGTCGCCGGTCTGGGAGAGGACCTCCCGGGCCTGCTCCGCGGCGGCGCGGAAGGTAGGGGAGGTGTGGGAGAGCTCCCCCTTCTCAAAGTCCTCCCGCAGCTGCGCCAGGTCGTAGCGGCCAGCGTCCAGCAGCAGCTGGGCTCCGTCCACGCCCCGAGCAGCGGCCTTGATGAGGACCTTGATGTTGTGATAATCGTATTTGATGCAGAACACGTCCAGCAGACGCTGGTCGGGAGCGACCTTGCGCAGCTCGGCCAGCAGCCCTTGCCGGGCCTGGGACAGCGCCCTCTCGATGACGGTGGGGGTGAGGGAGGGCAGATCCCCGTAGCCGCACTCGGCGAGGACCTTGGCGGCCTCGTCGGCGCTGCGGGCGTCCAGCATCCGCTCCATCCGCTCCCGGGTCAGCAGCCGGTTTTCCATGGCCCGGACCCGGGCGGAGATATGGAGATAATCATACTCGCTTGCTTTTTTCGCCACCTGGCGCCCTCCTTTCCGTCCGGTCACTCTCCATCGAAGAGTACCCCGGCCACCTCGGCGCCCAGGGTTTCACGGCCCAGACGCAGCAGAGCCTCGAAGGAGCAGTTGGTCTCCACCTGCTCGTTGCGCAGCACCAGGCCGCCGGACATGCTTCGGGTCTCCTCGGCCATGGTGAGCATGCCGGTGCCCGAGAGCAGTGCGGAGCCGGCGGTGACCACCTTGTCCAGCAGGGCCCCCGCCCGGGTCTCGGTGAGCTCGTCGGGCAGCTTGGGGGCCACCGCGCGGGCCAGGATGTCGTTGGCCCGGGTGACCACCTGCTTGCCGATGCGGTTGCGGTCCCTGGGGGAGAAGATCACCTGCTCCCGTCCGCTCACCGCGGCCTTTGCCGCCAGACCGGCCAGCAGGTCGATATAGTCGCTGTCCTCCATGGTGGTGAGCATCTCCAGGGCCCGGTCAAAGGCCGCGCTCACCATCTCCTGCTTGGTGGCCAGGGTCAGCTTGCGGCACTCCAGGGCGGCCACGCTCTCCAGCCGCTCCTGCCGCTGCGCCGCCTCGGTCTGGGCCCGCTGGAGCCGGGCGGCCTTCTCCGCCTCGGCCTGGGCCTGAGCCTGGGCGAGGATCTCCTGGGCCTGGGCCTGAGCCTGGGCGGTGAGATCGGCGATCTCCTGCCGGACGTCGGCGTCGATGCGCTCGGTGATTTTTTCAATTCCGTTCATGGCTTCCCGCCTTTCTCCGGTCTGTGCCGGACCATTACAGCTGGTACATCAGCACCAGCAGGATGGTGGCCACCAGGGACAAGATGGCGTAGAACTCCACGATGCCGCACAGGATGATACCCTTGGTGGACTCCTCAGGACGCTTGGCCACGATGTTGATGGAGGCGGCGGCCACGCGGCCCTGGGCGATGGCGGAGAGCAGGCCGCCCAGCGCGATGGGCAGGCAGGCGCAGAAGATGGCCAGGCCCTGGGAAACGGTGAGCTGCACCATGGAGCCGCCGAACACGTTGAGCTTGAGGAGCACCATGAACCAGGCCACGATGCCGTACAGGCCCTGGGTGCCGGGGAGCACCTGCAGGATCATGCACTTGGAGAAGCTCTCGGGCGCCTCGGCAATAACGCCGGTGGCGGCCTCACCGGTCATGCCGGTGCCCTTGGCCGAGCCGATGCAGCACAGCGCCACCGCCAGGGCAGCGCCCAGATAGGCCAGTCCGATCCCGCCGAACGATGCAAAGAAACCTTCCATTGTCAATTCTCCTCCTTGATGATATCCACATATTTGGTCTGAATGGACAGGGGGTTGTAGGGCTTGCCGCCCTCCTTATAAAAACGTCCGAAGAACTCCAGGCATTGCAGCCGGAGGTCGTGGACGTAGCCGCCCAGCAGGCTCAGGGCCAGGTTGAGGGCGTTGCCCAGCAGCGAGATGATGAGAAACAGCACCACGTTGCCGAAGGTGGCGCCCAGGGTGTTGAAGACCTGGGCGATAACACTGCCCGAGACCATGAGGGCCATCAGGCGGATATAGGACAGGGTGTCGCTGAAAAAGCCGGTGACGCCGTTGTAGAGGATACCCACGAAGCTGGTGACCTTGCCAAAGCCCCTGGCCTTCCGGGTGCCACCCAGGGCCAGCATCAGAAAGCCCACGATGAGCAGTCCCTGGCCCACGGTGGTGAGGACCGCCGGCGCACCGGCGACCATCATGCCCGAGACCATGAGACCCAGGCCCAGCAGCACGATCCACCAGGAGATCTCCCCAAACAGCGCGTCCAAAAACTCGCCCTCCTGGGTCTTCTTCACCACGCTCACCGTCATGCCGGTGAGGATCTGCAAAAAGCCCAGCACCAGGGAGCCGATCATGATGACCACAATGTCGTCCAGGGGGGTGAAGAGGGCGGGCATCTCAAAGGTGCTGCCCGGATCCACGATGGACAGGAGCTGCGGGATAAAGTCCCCGAAGAAGCCGCCGCTCAGAGCGCCCCAGATAAAGGTGCTGATGCCGCACCAGAGGATCATCTCCATAAAGGCGCTGTTTTTGGGCCGCACCCGCAGCAGCACGAAGAGGGAGGCGGCCACCATCAGAATGCCGTATCCCATGTCGGCCAGCATCATCCCGAAGAAGAGGATGAAGAAGGGGGCCATCAGGGGGTTGGGGTCCACCCCGTCGTAGGCGGGGAGGGAGTACATCTCGGTGATGACGTTCATGGACCGGGTGAAGAGGTTGTTTTTCAGCTTGACGGGTACCTCCGGGTAATCCTCCGGGGCGGGGTCGGCGGTCTCCCAGGCGCAGACATAGCCCGATAGAGCCTGCTCCAGGGAGTGCACCTCGCTCTCGGGTACCCAGCCCCGCAGGAAGAAGGCCGCCTGAGAGGAGAGCAGCCGCCCCTTGACCTCCTGGCGCTGCACGTCCTGGCTGAGGCGGTCCTGGTACCGCTCCATGGCGAAGCGGTGCTCCCGCTGGGAGAGAATGACATTGCGGGCGTCCTCCGCCTGGCCGGAGAGTTCCAGGAGCTTCTTTTCGATGACGGCGGTGTTCTCCTTGGCGGTGCCCGTCCACCCCCGCAGGGTGGCGCGGACGAAGCCACGCTCCTTGAGCAGGGCGAAGAAGGGCTCCTCCACACTGCGGTGGCATACCGCCAGCAGATACTGCGCGTCCCGGTCCCGGCCCGCCCGCTCCAGCTCGTAGAGGTCGGTGAGGGCGCCCAGCTCGGCGCCCAGGGCGTCCCAGTCGGTGCGCACAGGCAGGGTGCCGAAGACCACCGCCACGTCTTTGGTGGAGGAACTCTCCAGCGGCACGTCCAGCTCCAGCCAGGGGGAGAGAGCCTCCTTCTGGGTGCGCAGACGGCCCTCTTCTGCGGCGATGGCGGCCAGACGTCTCTCCTGTTCGTCAATGGTCTGGGCGGCCTGGCGGGCCTCAAGGGCGGCCTCCTCGTCGAAGAGCTCCCCCTCGGAGATCTGAGGCCGGGTCTTCAAAAGCCCACCCTTCTCCTTGTCGTACCGGTCCAGGATGCGCAGAGCCGCGCTCAGCGCCGCGGCCTCCGCCTTGGCGGCGGCGAGGGCGCCGTCGTCAGTCCGGGTGAGAAGGCTCAGAGCCTCCTCGTCCGCCTCACCGTCGGGCTCCTCCACCTCCACGCAGCCCAGGCTCTGGAGCCGCCGCAGCAGCTCCTCCCGGTCCGGCGCCATGCCTACCAGGGAAAGGCGCTTCATTTTTACGATAGCCATCTCAGTCGCTCACGACCCTTCTCACAATGCGCTGCGCAGCTTCGTCCAGCCGCGTCCGGGCCTTCTGACGCAGAGCGTCGCATTCCCGCTCGTTCTCCTCCAGAAGCTCCCGCCGCCGCGCCGCCGCGCGCTCCTCGGCCTGGGCCATGAGGACTTTTGCCTGCGCCTCGGCCTCCGCCTGGGCCGCTTGGAGCAGCTCCTTGCCGGAACGCTGGGCATCGCTGACCACTTGTCTGGCCTGTGCCGCGGCGGCCTCTTTTTTCTCTTGGGCCTCCCGCTCGGTCTCGGTCACCTGTTTGATCGCGTCCAGTGACAATGGGTTCACCGCCTTTCTGAAAATCTTCGCACGGATTATTTATCATGATACCCTACGACCTGTGAAATTTCAAGGCGAAACATGAGTTTTTTACCTGAATATACATTCATGTTGAAAGACAAAAAACTTTCGATTGCAAAAATAAAAAGGAAAACCGAGATATACGAGAAGAATAAGATGAAAAATGCAAGACGAGCGGATTTGGCGTGAAAGCTGCGGAAGAGGCAAAAAAGGGGAGAGAGGAACAGAAAAGGGACGCAGGAAAACCTGCGTCCCTTAGTATGTTCAAGTAGTCGGTATCATAGCCCAGCTGCCCTGGATGTCGCCCTGATTGGGCCCCATCTGCACACAATTCACGCCGCTTTCCTCCAGACCGGCCGCTTCCAGGAGAGCGGCGTAATCGGTCTCGCCGTCGCCGGAGAGCCAGACCCGGTCGGCATAGCGGGTGAGCAGGGCAATGCTCTGGCCGCTGAGCGGGTCGCTGTCCTCGGAAACGGCCTGGGCGGTGGAGACGATGGACAGCTTCACGTCGTACTCTTCCAGGGCTTCCCGGATGGCCTGGTAGCAGGCCTCCACCTCCTGCTCCAGCGTGTCCGGGTCGTAATTGTCCTCCCCCACGCGGATCTTGGAGAGGTCGCCCCGGGTGGGGTAGCCGGCGTTGTCCAGCAAGATCTCGTCAAAGCCCAGCTGAGCCAGCTCCACGCACACGCCGGCCAGATAGGCCCGCACGCTCTCGCTGCCTGGGTTTGCCCAGCGGATGCGCTCGTCGTCCTTATAATTGCCGGAGTTTGAACGCAGGGCCATGCCGTTTTGGTAGTAGGGCAGGGCGTTGTCCCGGAAGCAGGAGACCCGGGCGATGGTGTAGAGTTCCCCTTCGTTGAGGGTACGGATGGCGTCGTTAAGGTCGGGGGAGGAGGCTGAGGCGCGGATATCCATGGCCAGCTTTAGGTCGGAGACATAGCCCAGGCTGCCGTCGTCGGCCTTCATGTCGAAGAGCGCGGCGTTGCCGCCGGACTGTTCCACAAGCTCAGCTGCGGTGCCGTCATAGAGGGCCTCCCGGGGCAGAGCCACCGCGTGGAGGTACTCCTGGGACGGGACAGGGGAAGCGGAGGGCGAGGGAGAGGGGGTGGTCACCACGGGCAGAGGGGTGGCCGAGGGGCCGCCCGAGGACGGGGGCGCATCCTCGTCCTGGAAGAAGGGAGGCTCAAAGCGGATGCCGTCGGCAGAGATGACCATGTACCGCTGCAGGAACAAAAACGCGGCCAGCAGCACGGCCAAGACCACCAGCAGCAGCACGATGATGACCTTGAGCGCGGAGCGCAGCCGGGAGCGCCCGCGATAGGAGTCGTATCCGTAGGATTTCATAGCGCACCCTCTTATAGATAGACTGCCGGCGTCACATCCCCGGGGCAGCGCCGGCGCTGCCGCCTATAAGGTCAGATTAGCACATTTTTCCCTAAATGGCAAGGGAGGGCCGTCAGGGCTCGTCCTTTGCCAGGGCGGCGTCCAGCAGCTCCAGCCCGGCGAGGATCTTTTCCTGCTCCTCCTCTTCCAGCGTGTCCATCAGGGAGGAGAAATATCCCCCCGCGTTGGTCTGGGCCTGGGAGCGCAGCTGGAGGTAGCGCTCGGTGGCGCTCACATAGATGACCCGGCGGTCGGTATCGCTCCGCTCCCGGACGGCCAATCCCAGCCGTTCCAGCCGGTCCACAATGCCGGAAATGGTGGAGTTGGCGCTGCCGGTCCGCTGGGCCAGGGTGCTGATGGGCACCGGACCGTCGGTGCCAAGGGCGGAGAGGACCATGGCCTGGGGAAAGGTGAGATTGAGCTTGCCGAAATGGCGGCGGAAATGATGGGACATATGCTGTGTCACCTGGAGGTAACGCTTGAGGATCTCGTCGGAACGGTTCACGGGAAAGGCTCCTTTCTCCGGCCTGGACGGGCCGGGTGGATCATGTCTTTTCGGACAAAATATAACGTAAGGTAAGCATACCGCCCCCTTTTTTCCCTGTCAACCGACATAACGGAACATTCACGGAATGTTTACATCAGCGTACCGGACACGGGAAAAGAGGCGCGGCCATTTTAGCCGCGCCCCTTATACCAGAGCCCAGTTGAGCAGGAGGAGCAGTCCCAGGCCGGGGACCCCCAGCACCCCCAGCACCAGGGCGTTGAACAGGTTTACCCCCAGGCTCACGCCGATGGAAGGACCCACGCCGCTCAAAGCAAACAAAACGGCCAAGCCCAGCCCCGTGCGGCCCGCCAGGCCCAGCAGCCATTTCGCCGGCCGCCGCAGGACAACCAGCACCAGCAGCGCCCCCAGAGCGCCCAGCACCCAGGGCAGAGCGGTCAAGAGTTCCGCCACGCCTTCCACCTCCAAAGCTCGGTTTTGCCAGGACCCTGGCCGGCTTTCTTCGGTGTGCTCAGGCCCCTTGCTCCTCCTGTGCCTCCAGCTCCTTGACGCGCCGGAGCAGATAGGAGTAGCGGGCCTGGAGGGCGTTGATCTCAAAGACGTAGGACTCGATGAGATCGCCGTCGCTGGCGGCGTTGAAGCCTGCGTAAGCCTGGGCGATGAGCGCCCTGGTCTGGGAGAGCCCTTCCAGCAGCGCCTGGCGTTCCTCCCACGCCTCGCCCCGTGCCCGACCCCGGCCGGGGACAGATTTTCTTACCGGTAATGCCATCCTGGACCGCCTCCTTGCCCTTTCAATTCAATGTATGGAAAGTGTGGACAAATATGACAGCTTCTATACACTCCCGGGCAGATCTTTCCAGGCATGGAGCGCCGCGCAGAGCACATACTACCCTCGGACAGGACATAGCGCACTCCTTTTAAGCCGGTGCCAGGCAGCACCTGCGGCTGGCCCGAACGGGCAGGCCGAAAGGGCCGCCCTTCGGGCGAAAGGCGAAAGGAGACGGGCAGGGACGGACGTTTCAGGTAAACGCAGCCTCCTACCCATGAGCGCGGGAGAACGCTCCCAACCTGTCCCGCCCGCCTCCGCACACCGGAGTGCGCCGCGATAAAAGGACGCCGCCGGAGCAGTCGCTCCGGCGGCGTCTCCTTTTGCGCCGTGAGAGGGAGAGAGATCAGGCGGGGTGGTCCCCCTTGGGGCCCGGAAGGATACAGGTCACGCTGAATCCGACCAAAGCTCCGCCCAGCACCGCCGCGGCCCCCTGGGCGGTGGAGGCGGTGTAATAGAAGGGGAAGAGCATCCCCACGGTCTGAAGGCTGAGAAAATGGAAGGCCAGCCAGAGCAGGAACACGGCCACCAGCAGCTGTACCACCACCAGGGGCCAAATGCGCTTGGGCGGCGGGGTAAGGCACAGCCCCAGCAGCAGCCCGCCGATGGACGGCAGCAGGGGGGACCAGGTGTGGATCGTCCTGTAAAGCAGGGCGGGGTTGCGCAGGATGACGTACTCCCAGCAGTAGGTCCAGCCCCAGTAGGCAGCGAAGAGGACGAGGGCGATGAGGAGAGCAAGCAGAGTGCGGTATGGCAGCAGTCGCTTCATGCCTTGACACCTCCTATCAAGGAAAGGGTTGTTTTAATTAACCATAACCATTGATAATGTTTGATTGTACAAGGATTTCGTATGTATCACCATAATTATTAACAGCCGTTCCAGAAAAAGTTGCGAATGCCCATCCAGCAGCTGTCATGGCTATTTTCGGCCAATTTGATGGGGTAGCGCAGTAAATTAAATCATCTAAGCCCCCACAGTGATAATTGTCGTTAGGAGGATCTGCGACCCATGTGTCTTCAAAAAAGTCAGAGGTAGGAATATCGCCGACATATCCAGCTTGTAGAACTTCGACTTTGGCATTTCGGAGACTTACTTTTCCTTCTCCATATTCATATGTATAATATCCAAAACGAACACCAGTGATTCCCACATAAGTAATAGTATCATACTCACCTGGAGCGATTGAAACATTATATCTTGTCTCATATTCTGCGACTGTTTCGATATGGTATTCACATTCATACCATGGATCCATCATATGTGGTGGCGCAGTGGTCGACAGTACAGTAGGATTTCCATTTTCCATTTGCGAAAGTATGATGGCAGTATTAGCCCTTTGTTCTTCTGTCAAAGGTATATATAGTGTACTGTGGTGCGTGACAAAATATGTTCCTGGGGTTTCTGAAGCAGTAACATTAACCTCATTTTTAACAATGCAGGGGGTACTCATTTCATTGATTTTTACTGTGCCAGAAGTATATTCTACCGTTGCTTGTATGGACGATTCAACGGCCTCGGGAGCGTGAGAAACGTCTGTGAAATTCTGGGCGGCGGTAGATGAGCAAATGTTCAGAAGTATGCTAATAATCGCAAATGCCACGATAGCTTTTCTCCTGCGTTTCATCATAAACCTCCGTTTCATTTAATTCAAAGACCTGTATGCTATCACGCGTTCAAATAATGCAATTTATATTTGTGTTATGCCGTGTGTACCCTGTACATGGGAATCTCCTCCGTTTCATTCTATGTGTGGTACAGTTATATTTTACAATTATTTTGAAAAAATTTCAAGAAATTTATTTAGAACACCAATTATTGTTTGGGTGTGTATTCTATTAGCCATACCTACTATTCTATGCGACAGTGTCTCAGCCCCCCGGCCTTCCTTGACAGGCAAGGACCTTTGGCGCTAAAATATACCATGAAAAATTATGGACTGCGAGGAAACACCAATGGCCAAAGCAAGCAAATCCTACGGCAATGAATCCATTTCCTCCCTGAAGGGAGCCGACCGGGTCCGCAAGCGCCCGGCGGTTATCTTCGGCTCCGATGGTCTGGAGGGCTGCGAGCACGCGGTCTTTGAGATCCTGAGCAACGCCATCGATGAGGCCAGGGAGGGTCACGGCAGCGTCATCACCGTCACCCGGTACGAGGATAAGTCCATCGAGGTGGAGGATTTCGGCCGGGGCTGCCCCGTGGACTGGAACGAGACGGAGCAGAAGTACAACTGGGAGCTGGTGTTCTGCGAGCTGTACGCCGGCGGCAAGTACAACAACAACGACGGCGACAACTACGAGTACTCCCTGGGCCTGAACGGTCTGGGCTCCTGCGCCACGCAGTACGCCAGCGAGTACTTCGACGCCGTCATCCACCGGGACGGCTTTGAGTATTCCCTCCATTTTGAAAAGGGCGAGAATATCGGGGGGCTGAAGAAAGAGCCCTACGCGGGCAAGAAGACCGGCTCCAAATTCCGCTGGAAGCCCGACTTGGAGGTCTTTACCGACATCGATATCCCGGTGGACTATTTCCTGGATGTGATGAAGCGCCAGGCGGTGGTCAACGCCGGGGTCACCTTCCGATTCCGCAACCAGGTGGGGGGCAAGTTCGAGACCACCGAGTTCAAGTACGAAAACGGCATTGAGGACTATGTTAAGGAGCTCGCCGGGGAGAATTCCCTCACCCAGAGCGTATTCTGGCAGACCGAGCGCCGTGGCCGGGACCGGGAGGACAAGCCGGAATACAAGGTGAAGCTGAGCGTGTCCTTCTGCTTTTCCAATACGGTGCAGATCATCGAGCACTACCACAACTCCTCCTGGCTGGAGCATGGCGGCAGCCCTGAAAAGGCCGTGCGTTCGGCTTTCGTCTCTGCCATCGACGGCTACCTGAAAGCCCAAGGTAAGTACCAGAAGAGCGAGAGCAAGATCACCTGGAACGACATCCAGGACTGTCTCATCCTGGTGAGCAACAACTTCTCCACCCAGACCTCCTACGAGAACCAGACCAAGAAGGCTATCAACAACAAGTTCGTCCAGGAGGCCATGACCGACTTCCTCAAGAGCCAGATGGAGGTCTACTTCATCGAAAACCACTTCGACGCCCAGAAGATCGGCGAGCAGGTGCTCATCAACAAGCGCTCCCGGGAAAACGCCGAGAAGGCTCGGCTCAACATCAAGAAGAAGCTCTCGGGCAGCGTGGACATCTCCAACCGGGTGCAGAAGTTCGTGGACTGCCGCACCAAGGACACCGAGCGGCGGGAACTCTACATCGTGGAGGGCGACAGCGCCATGGGCGCCGTCAAGCTCAGCCGGGATGCCGAGTTCCAGGGCATCATGCCGGTGCGGGGCAAGATTTTGAACTGCCTCAAGGCCGATTACGGTAAGATCTTCAAGAGCGAGATCATCACCGACCTCTTGAAGGTGCTGGGCTGCGGTGTGGAGGTCAGCGACAAACGCGCCAAGGACCTGGCCGCCTTTGACCTGATGAACCTTCGGTGGAATAAGGTGGTCATCTGCACCGATGCCGACGTGGACGGCTTCCAGATCCGCACCCTTATCCTCACCATGCTCTACCGCCTCACCCCCACCCTTATCCAGCGGGGGTATGTGTATATCGCCGAGTCTCCCCTCTACGAGATCAACTGTAAGGAGAAGACCTGGTTTGCCTACTCCGACAAGGGGAAAAACGATATTGTGCGGGAACTGGAGGGTAAAAAGTACACCATCGCCCGGTCCAAGGGCCTGGGTGAGAACGAGCCGGACATGATGTGGCTGACCACCATGAACCCAGAGACCAGGCGCCTCATCAAGGTCATGCCCGAGGACGTGGAGCGCACCGCCGCCGTTTTCGACCTGCTGCTGGGGGACAACCTCCAGGGGCGGAAGGACCATATCGCCGATAACGGGTATAAGTATCTGGAGCTGGCGGATATTTCCTGAGACCTGCAACTATGCCGAGCCGCCGGGCGATATGGCCCTTGCGAGCGGAAGCGAGCCGCCGCCAAGCGGCGTCAAGCGTTTTGGCCTTTGGGCCAAAACCTTGCCGCAGGGGCGATTCACTCGCCCCGAGGAAGTGAAATCCGGGGCCCCCGGCCGGCCTGGGCCGGCTGGGGAGGCATATCGCCGACAACGGGTATAAATACCTGGAGCTGGCGGATATTTCGTAAAACCGGGCGGCATATCCAGAAACAACCCTTTGAAAAGGATGGAAGCCAATGGCCAAGAAGAAAGCCCCCGAGGAGGGGGCCAAAAAGGTAAATAACCCCAACGTCATGGGCCTGCGACCCGAGGTGCTGGAGCAGCCCATCACCCAGACGCTGGAACTCAACTACATGCCCTACGCCATGAGCGTCATCGTCTCCCGGGCCATCCCGGAGATCGACGGCTTCAAGCCCTCCCACCGCAAGCTTCTCTACACCATGTATCAGATGAAGCTGCTCTCGGGCAGCCGCACCAAGAGCGCCAACATCGTGGGTCAGACCATGAAGCTCAATCCCCACGGCGACGCCGCCATCTACGACACCATGGTCCGCCTCTCCCGGGGCTACGGGGCCCTGCTCCACCCCTTCGTGGACTCCAAGGGCAACTTCGGTAAGGTCTATTCCCGGGACATGGCCTGGGCCGCCAGCCGGTACACCGAGGCCCGACTGGACCCCATCTGCGCCGAGCTTTTCCGGGACATCGACCAGGACACCGTGGACTTTGTGGACAACTACGACGGCTCCATGCAGGAGCCCGCCCTTCTGCCCACCACCTTCCCCAACGTGTTGGTCTCGGCCAACATGGGTATCGCCGTGGGCATGGCCAGCAATATCTGCGGCTTCAACCTGGGGGAGGTGTGCGACGCAGCGGCTGCATACCTCAAGAACCCGGGGGTGGATCTCACCACCGTCCTCAAGGCCCCTGACTTCCCCACCGGCGGCGAGCTGCTCTACGACGCCGCCGAGATGGCCCAGATCTACAGCACCGGCCGGGGCTCCTTCAAGGTGCGCGCCCGCTGGCGCTACCTCAAGAGCGAGAACATCATCGAGATCTATGAGATCCCCTACTCCACCACCGTGGAGGCGGTGATGGACAAGGTCTCCGAGCTCATTAAGACCGGAAAGGTCAAGGAGATCGCCGATATGCGCGATGAGACCGACCTGAACGGTTTGAAGCTGACCATCGACCTCAAGCGGGGCACAGATCCTGACAAGCTCATGCTCAAGCTCTTCCGCACCACCCCTCTTATGGACTCCTTTGGCTGCAACTTCAACATTCTCATCGCCGGTATGCCCCGGGTCATGGGGGTGGCCGAGATCCTGGAGGAGTGGAGCGCCTGGCGGATGGACGGGGTGCGCCGGCGTACCTTCTTCGTTATGAAGAAGAAGGAGGACAAGCTCCACCTTCTCAAGGGCCTCAAGAAGATCCTGCTGGACATCGACCGGGCCATCAAGATCATCCGGGACACCGAGGAGGACGCCGAGGTGGTGCCCAACCTGATGATCGGCTTTGGCATCGACTCCACCCAGGCCGAGTATGTGGCCGACATCAAGCTGCGCAACATCAACAAGGAGTATATCCTCAAGCGTATTGAGGAAACCTCAACCCTGGAGGAGGAGATCGCCGACCTCAGGGACATCGTGGAAACCCCCGGCCGCATCAAGAAGATCATCATAGAGGAGCTTGCGGCGGTCAAGAAGAAATACGCTCAGCCCCGCCGCACCGAGATCGTCTATGAGTACCAGACCGCCGCCGAGACCGATGAGGCCGAGAAGGTCCCAGACTACCCGGTGACCGCCTTCCTCTCCCGGGAGGGCTATTTCAAGAAGATCACCCCCGCCTCTCTGCGCATGAACAGCGAGCAGAAGTACAAGGAGGGAGACGGCGGCTGGCTGGAGTGGGAGTGTACCAACCGGGACGAGCTGCTGGTCTTCACCGACAAGCAGCAGTGCTACAAAAGCCGCCTAAGCGATTTCGACGATGCCAAGGCCAGCGTCCTGGGCGATTATCTGCCCACCAAGCTGGGCATGGAGCCGGGGGAGAACGTGGTGTGGGCCTGCCTGAGCGGGGATTACACCGGGCACCTGCTCTTCTTCTTCCAAAACGGCAAGGCGGCCCGGGTGGAGCTCTCGGCCTACCAGACCCAGACCCGGCGCAAGAAGCTCACCGGTGCATACAGCGACAAGTCACCTCTGGCCGCGGCCTTCCTGCTGCGGGAGGACCTGGAGCTGGCAGTGGTCTCCACCGAGGGCCGGTGCCTCGTCTTCCACACCGCCGTCCTGAGCCCCAAGACCACCCGGTCTACCCAAGGAGTCAACGTGATGACCCTCAAGCCCAAGTACCGTGTGGACTGGGTCAAGCCGCTCTCCCAGACCCAGATCGTCAATCCCGCCCGCTACCGGGCCCGGTCCCTTCCCATCGCCGGCGCGCTCCTGCGGGAGGAGGACCGGGGAGAGGAGCAGCTCACCCTGCTCTGAGACGCCGGACACGCAGCCCAAACCCGCCGGGGGCACGCGCCCCGCGGCAAGTGTGAGAGGGAGTCATGAAACTGAAATCCAAAATCTTTTCCCTGGGGTGGTCCTATCTGATGATCACCCTGGCCTCGGCCTTCTACGCCGTGGGCTTCAACTGGTGCTACAAGCCAAACGACATCGGCTTCGGCGGCATCACCGGCGTGGGCCAGATCATCAACTTCTTCCTGCCCTGGGCCCCCATCGGCACGGTGGTCATCATCCTCAACGTGCCGCTGTTCATCCTGGGCTGGCGGCTGCTGGGAGGACATCTGCTTTTCTCCTCCCTGTATGCCATGTTCATCTCCTCAGTGTTCATCGACCTGACCGACAGCCTGTGGACCTTTGAGGCCATGGACCCCCTGCTGGCCTGCATCTTCGGCGGCGTGCTCATGGGCGCCTCCCTGGGCATGGTCTTCCGGCAGGGTGCCACCACCGGCGGCACCGACCTCATCGCCCGGCTGCTCAAGCTGAAAATCGGGTGGCTCCCCATGGGGAACCTGCTCATGGCCACCGACCTGGTGGTCATCGTGGCCACGGCCCTGGCCTTCGGCAGCGTGTATAGTGCCCTGTACGGCCTGGTGGCCCTGTATATCGCCTCCATCGTCATGGACCGCATGCTCTACGGCATGGACAGCGCCAAGGTGGCCTATATCATCAGCGATTCCTACCGCACCATTTCCGACGCCCTGGTGCGGGACCTGGACCGGGGCGTGACCATCCTCCAGGGCGAGGGGGCCTACTCCGGGACGGAGAAAAAGGTGCTTATGTGCGCCTTCAAGCAGCGGCAGATCGTGCCCATCAAGAAACTGGTCAAGGAGATCGATCCCTCCGCCTTTGTCATCGTGTGCGACGCCCATGAGGTGCTGGGGGACGGCTTCCGGGAGTTTAGGCAAAACGATCTCTGACCGGGCCCTGGCCCGGCCAGAGGGGAAAATGAAAGGAGCGAGCTTTATGGCAGACATTGCAAAACTGCGGGAGAACCTGGAACGGCGGGGCTTCGCCACCGCCTGCTTTGCCACGGCGGAGGAGGCCGTGGCCTATCTGGACGGCAAGATCGACGGGAAAAGCGTGGGCTGCGGCGGCTCCGTGACCGTGCGGGACATGGGCCTGATGGAGAAGCTGCGCACCCACAATGAGGTCCTCTGGCACTGGGATGCCCAGAAGCCCGCAGCCCCTGCAGACGCCATGGCCACCGAGGTCTATCTCACCTCCATGAACGGCGTGGCGGAGACCGGAGAGCTCGTCAACATCGACGGCACCGGCAACCGGGTGGCCTCCACCTGCTTCGGCCACCGGGAGCTGTACATCATCATCGGCGTCAACAAGATCGCCCCAGACTACGAGGGCGCCCTCTGGCGGGCCCGGAACATCGCCGCGCCCAAGAACGCGCAGCGGCTGGGGAAAAAGACCCCCTGCGCCGCCAAGGCCGACAAGTGCTACGACTGCCAAAGCCCCGAGCGCATCTGCCGGGCCCTCACCGTTCTATGGGAAAAGCCCACCTGCTTTGCCCACGCGGAGGTGGTCATCGTGGAGCAGGAGCTGGGCTACTGAGGGAGATATGAGGGGAAAAACGCGCGCCTGTCTGGCCCTGGCGCTCTCGGCAATGCTTGTCCTGAGCGGCTGCGCGGCCATGCTGGAGCAGACCTATGTGCGGGTGGAGCGCTCGGAGGACCAGCTCTCCGTGGGAGAGGGTAGCTCCGCTGCGGAGGTGAGCAGCCGCGCCGAACTGACCACTGCCGTGCTCAACCTGGTGCGCCAGGGGGTGGAGCAGGGGACGGTACGGCTCATGGACTACCGGGGCGACGTGGAGAGCGACCTGGCGGGAGCCTGCCTGGAGGTGGCTCAGGAGGACCCCCTGGGCGCCTATGCCGTGGAGAGCATCAAGTACGACTATGTGCGGGTCATCTCCCACTATGAGGCCAACATTTACATCACCTACCGCCGCACCCAGGAGCAGGTGGCTGCCATCGCCAAGGTCACCGGCTCCAGCGCCATCCGTACCGAGCTGCGCGCCGCGCTGGCGGAGTTCCGGGGCGAGGTGGTGCTCCAAATCAGTTATTTCAATGAAGACGAGGAGTACATCCGGGAGCTGGCCCGGCAGGCCTATTATGAGACGCCGGTGGCGGCTCTGGGGGAGCCGGGTATCGCCGTGACCCTCTATCCGGACCAGGCCACTGGATACCGGCGCATCGTGGAGATCCGGCTGGCCTATTCCCGGCCGGCGGACGAGCTGCGCCGGCTGAGTGTGGAGCTGGCCACTGCGGCGGAGACCCTGACCGGGGCGCTGACAGCGTACAGCGAAGGAGATGAGAGCCTTCGGGCGGCGTACAACGCCCTGCGGGGGACGGCCACCTATATTCCGGCCCTGTCGGAGAACCAGGGAGAGGCGGCCAACACCGCCTGGCACGCCCTGGTGGCCGGAGAGGCAGACAGCGAGGGGATGGCTCTGGCCTTTGCCCTGCTCTGTCAGAGGCAGGGAAGGGAGTGCATGGTGGTGCGCGGTACCCTGGACGGTTTGCCCCACTTCTGGAACATTATCCGGCTGGAAAACGGGGAGTACCGGCATGTGGACGCCAGCAGAGCCGACGGCTTTGCCCTCTCTGACGCCCAGCTGCTCTCCCAGGGTTACGCCTGGGATAGGGAGGACAGCAATATCCCCCTGTGCGGCGAACAGCCCGCCGTTCAGACGGAGGAACAGACTGAGACAGACGTTTTTGTGGAAAATAAAAATTGACCCTTGACAGACGGGGAGAAAGTGGTTATAATACTCCCTGTCGCTGCAGGTGTAGCTCATCTGGTAGAGCGCCACCTTGCCAAGGTGGAGGTAGCGAGTTCGAGCCTCGTCACCTGCTCCATATAAGAAAAACGGACTGCTTTTGCAGTCCGTTTTTCTTATGTTCTGCAAGGTTTCCCGGCTCGAACGCGCTGCCTCCACCCAAAAACGCGGTGTAGCCGCGTTTTTTGAAAATCCAGAGGTACCGGGGCCCCCGCAAAAGCGAGCTTTTGCGGGGTGGGATAGCGAGTTCGAGCCTCGTCACCTGCACCAAAACAAAACAGCACCCCATTCGGGGCGCCGTTTTGTTTTGGATTCCGTGAGAACCTGAAATGCTCGGGGCAAATGAATTGCCCCTGCGCCGAGGCTTTGCCTGCGGCAAAACACTCGTACGGCGCAAAGGCGCCGCCGGCCAGAAGGCCGGTTTGGCCTGCGATGGGTGCAGCGGGGAGACGCGCTGCCTCCACCCTCGACGATTGAACTGCTCGTGGCAAATGAATTGCCCCTGGGCCGCCGGAAAGATTCCCTTGTGTTTTGCGGCGGGGTCGGGTATAATTTCGGATGAAAACAGCGAAAGAAGGTCAATTCCGATGAAGTTAGGTATCGTGGGCCTGCCCAACGTGGGCAAGAGCACCCTGTTCAATGCCATTACCAACGCCGGCGCTGAGAGCGCCAACTACCCCTTCTGCACCATCGATCCCAACGTGGGCGTGGTGGCCGTGCCCGACAGCCGCCTCACCTGGCTCTCTGAATTCTATCAGCCCAAGAAGACCACCCCCGCCGTGGTGGAATTCGTGGACATCGCCGGCCTTGTGAAGGGAGCCAGCCAGGGCCAGGGCCTGGGCAATAAGTTCCTCTCCAATATCCGCGCATGCGACGCCATCGTCCATGTGGTGCGCTGCTTCGACGATGAGAATATCATGCATGTGGTGGCCGACACCAGCACCAACGTGCCTGTGGACCCAGCCGGGGACATCGGCGTTATCGACATCGAGCTCATCATGGCCGACGTTGAGATGGTGGAGCGGCGCATCGACAAGGCGCAGAAGGCCGCCAAGGGGGACAAGAAGTTCCTCCATGAGGTGGAGGTGTTCACCGCCCTGCGCTCCTGGCTCAACGACGGCAATTCGGCCCGCTCCTTCCAGTGTGACGAGGACGACGCCGCTATCATCGCCACCGCCGAGCTGCTGAGTCTCAAGCCCATCATCTATGCCGCCAACCTGGACGAGGCGGGCTTCGCCGACTGCCAGAGCAATCCCTACTATAAGATTGTGGAGGAGCTGGCCGCCCGGGAGGGGGCCCAGGTGCTCCCTGTGTGCGCCAAGCTGGAGGCGGAGATCGCTGAGCTGGACGAGGACGAGAAGAAGATGTTCCTGGAGGAGCTGGGGGTGGCCGAGTCTGGGCTGGACCGGCTCATCAAGGCCAGCTACGCCCTGCTGGGCCTCATCTCCTTCCTTACCAGTGGGGAGGACGAGTGCCGGGCCTGGACCATCCGCAAGGGCACCAAGGCCCCCCAGGCCGCCGGCAAGATCCACACCGACTTCGAGCGGGGCTTCATCCGGGCGGAGGTGGTCTCTTTCGAAGACCTGAAGGCCTGCGGCTCCATGAACGCAGCCAAGGAAAAGGGCCTGGTCCGCTCCGAGGGCAAGGAGTATGTGATGAAGGATGGGGACATCGTTCTGTTCCGGTTCAACGTGTAATAAGGCCCTTTTCCTGGGGCCCCGCAGCGCGGGGCGGCGCAGCGCGCCGTACAAGCGTTTTCGCATGAGGCGAAAACCTTGGCGCAGGGGCAATTCACTTGCCCCGAGCTGTTGAAAAGGGCGGGGGCCCCGCAGAAGCGCCGCTTCTGTGGGGAGAAAGGGCCTGGTCCGCTCCGAGGGCAAGGAGTATGTGATGAAGGATGGGGACATCGTTCTGTTCCGGTTCAACGTGTGATAACCGGGGCCCCCGCAAAAGGCCGGGCCTTTTGTGGGGAGAGGCGGAGCAGCAGAGTGAGTGAGCCCCGGCGAAACCGGCGGGGCGAAGGATACGGCGCTTGCGACGCCGAGATGAAGGATGGGGACATCGCTTCGTTCCGGTTCAACGTGTAAACAGAATACGGTATTTCCCGGGAGGGCGGCTGATGCCGCCCTCCTTTTTTGACCGATTTTGACGGAGTGAGGAAAAGAAACTCAAAAAGAGGGGGTAAAAAGAGGCCGACAGCGGAGTTTTGGGCAAAACATCCAAAAACTGGCGGCGTTTTTTGGCGGGCAAAGTGATTGAATGTGATTGACTTTGATTAAATATGATGATACAGTAAGGGCGAACAAAGGAAAGCGGAGAAAGGAGCGGGTGAGCGTGCTGGCGGAACAGAGATATGAGGCCATCCTCCGGGAGCTCACGGACAGCCGGGCGGCCAGTGTGCTGCGGCTGTGCGAGCTGACAGGGGCGTCGGAAGCCACCATTCGCCGGGACCTGAACACCCTGTCCCGGCAGGGGCGGGTCAATAAGGTCCACGGCGGCGCGGTGCTCTCGGGGGGCCAGTTCCAGGGGGAGGAGCCCGATGTGACCGTCAAGGCCACTCTCCACCAGGAGGAGAAGGACCGCATCGCCCGCTACGCAGCTACCCTGGTTTATGACGACGACGTGGTGTTCCTGGACGCCGGGACCACCACGGTGCGCATGGTGGAGTACCTGAAGGACTCGGGCGCCACCTTCGTCACCAACGGCATCGCCTGCGCCCACCGGATGATGGAGCTGGGGCTCCGGGCCTATATGGTGGGCGGCTATCTCAAGCCGGGCACCTGGGCGGTGGTGGGGGCCGGCGCTATGGAGGAGCTGGGCCGCTATAACTTCACCAAGGCCTTCCTGGGCATCAACGGGGTGAGCGTTCGCCAGGGCTACACCACCCCCGACCCCGAGGAGGCTGCCATCAAGCGCAAGGCCGCCGAGCAGGCCTATCTGACCTTCGTGCTCACCGACAGCAGCAAGTTTGAAAAGGTTTCCGCCGTCACGGTGCTGCCCCTGGAGAAGGCCACCATCATCACTGAGGCGCTGCCCGGCTCTGAATATCTGGAACATACCGTGGTCAAGGAGGTTAAACCATGATTTATACCGTGACGTTCAATCCCGCCCTGGACTATGTGGTGTGGATGGACCGCTTCGCCCCCGGGGAGCTCAACCGCACCAAGTCGGAGGAGATCCAGTGGGGCGGCAAGGGCATCAACGTCTCTTCGGTGCTGGGGCAGCTGGGCGTGGAGAGTGTGGCGCTGGGCTTCCTGGCCGGCTTCACCGGCAGCGCTCTGGAAGACGGCCTGCGGCAAAGCGGCATCCGCACCGACTTCGTACATCTGACCCGGGGCCTCACCCGCATCAACGTGAAGATCAAGGGCGATTGTGAGACCGAGATCAACGGCCAGGGTCCCGACATCCCGCCCCAGGCGCTGGAGGAGCTCCACGGCAAGCTGGAGAAGCTGGGCGAGGGAGATATGCTGGTGCTCTCGGGCTCGGTGCCCGCCGCCCTGCCCCACGATGTGTATGAGCGCATCCTCTCCCGGCTGGATGGGCGGGGCATCCGCTTCGTGGTGGACACCACCCGGGACCTTCTGTGCAACGTGCTGCCCTACCGGCCCTTCCTCATCAAGCCCAACAGCCTGGAGCTGGGTGAGATCTTCGGCCGGGAGCTCAAAAACGACGAGGAAATTTTGGAGTGCGCCCGCGCTCTCCAGGAGCGAGGGGCCCGGAACGTGCTGGTATCCATGGCCGGGGACGGCTCGCTGCTGCTCAGCGAGAGCGGCGAGAGCCACCGGCTGGGCGTGCCCAAGGGCACCGTGCGCAACTCGGTGGGGGCAGGGGACTCCATGGTGGCCGGTTTCCTGGCCGGCTGGCTCCAGACCGGTGACTACGCCTACGCCCAGCGCCTGGGCGCTGCCGCAGGCTCCGCCACCGCCTTCCAGGACGGCCTGGCCACAAGAGAAGAGATCCTGGCGCTGATAAACGCCTTTTAATGTTGAGAGAAGAGAGGAGTATGTAGTATGCGTATCATCGACCTGCTCAGCCCCGAGAAGATCGCCCTGGGCGCGTCCGCTGCGGACAAGGCGGGGGCCATCGAACTGCTGGTGGACCTGCAGATGAAGAGCGGCAGCATCACCGACCGGGAGGCCTACAAGAAGGCCATCCTGGCCCGGGAGGGTCAGTCCAGCACCGCCATTGAGAGCGGCATCGCCGTGCCTCACGCCAAGAGCGACTGCGTCAAGGCCCCCAGCCTGGCCGCCTGCATCCTGAAGGAGGGGGTGGACTACGGGGCCATGGACGGCAAGCCCTCCAACCTGTTCTTCATGATCGCCGCCCCCATGGACGGGGAGCTCCACCTGCGCATTCTCTCCCACCTGATGGTGCTGATGATGGACTCCGACTTCACCCGGGAGCTGCGCGCCGCCTCTGACGCCAAGACCTTCATGGACGTGATCGACCGCTACGAGAGCGCCAAGTTCGGCGCGGAGGAAGAGGAGCAGAGTGCTCCCTCTCCCGCCCAGAGCGCCCCGACTGCGTCCGAAGCCTCTCCCGCTCCCGTCCAGGAAAACGCTCTGCCCAGGATTCTGGCGGTCACCGCCTGTCCCACCGGCATCGCTCACACCTACATGGCCGCCGAGGCCCTGGAGAAGAAGGGCCGCGAACTGGGCATCTCCGTCAAGGCTGAGACCCAGGGCTCCGGCGGGGCCAAGAACATCCTCACCGCCGAGGAGATCGCCGCCTGCGACGGCATCATCATCGCCGCCGACAAGGAGGTGGACCTTGCCCGCTTTGACGGCAAACATGTGCTGCGGGTGCCCGTGTCCGACGGCATTCACAAGTGCGAGGAGCTCATCCGCAAGGCCCCCCAGGCTCCCATCTACCACCACACCGGTGCGGCGGCTGAGACTGTGTTAAACGAGAGCTTCGGCCGCAAGCTCTACAAGCAGCTCATGAACGGCGTGAGCCATATGCTCCCCTTCGTCATCGGCGGCGGCATCCTCATCGCCCTGGCTTTCCTGCTGGACGATGCCTCCATCGACTACGCCAACTTCGGTACCAACACCCCTGTCGCCGCCTGGTTTAAGAACATCGGCGGCGTGGCCTTCAACTTCATGCTGCCCATCCTGGCCGGCTTCATCGCCATGTCCATCGCCGATCGGCCGGCCCTGATGGTGGGCTTCGTGGGCGGCGCCCTGGCCGTGTCCGGGGCCACCTTCACCTCTCCCGCCGGCGGCGCGGTATCTGCCGGATTCCTGGGCGCCCTCATCGCCGGCTTCGCCGCGGGCTACCTGATGCTGGGCATGCGTAAGGTGTGCGACAAGCTGCCCAGCGCCCTGGAGGGCCTCAAGCCCATCCTCATCTACCCTGTGGTGGGTCTTCTCATCATCGGCCTTTTCATGTGCCTCATCAACCCCATCGTGGGCGCCATCAACACCGCGCTCTACTCCGGCCTGGAGGCCATGGGCGAGGGCAGCAAGATCATCCTGGGTATCGTCCTGGCCGGCATGATGGCCGTGGATATGGGCGGCCCCTTCAACAAGGCGGCCTATGTTTTCGGCACCTCCACCCTGGCCGCCATGACCGCCGGACAGGGCTCTGACATCATGGCCGCCGTCATGGTGGGCGGCATGGTGCCCCCCATCGCCATCGCCCTGGCCACCACCTTCTTCAAAAATCGCTTCACCGCGGATGAGCGCAAGTCCGGCGTGGTCAACTACATCATGGGCCTGTGCTTCATCACCGAGGGCGCCATCCCCTTCGCCGCCAGTGATCCCCTCCATGTGCTGCCCGCGTGCATCGTGGGCTCCGGCGTGGCCGGCGCCCTGTCCATGGCCTTCGGTTGCGCTCTCCCCGCTCCCCACGGCGGAATCTTCGTCTTCCCCGTCATGACCAACGTTCTGGGCTATATCGTCGCCCTGGTGGTGGGCTCCCTGGTGGGCATGGTGCTGCTGGGCGTGCTCAAGAAAAAGAAAGCCTGACCAATTTGGAAGAAATACAACCACATTAGATCAGAAAGGAAGGAATCAATATGGTATCCGCCCGCACTAAGCTCGTCAATCCCCAGGGAATGCACATGCGTCCCGCCCAGCTCTTCGTGAGCACCATGACCCCCTACGACAGCGAGGTCACCATCGTCTACAACGGCAAGAGCATCAACGCCAAGAGCATCATGTTCCTCATGTCCGCCTGCATCAAGCAGGGCAGCGAGATCGAGATCCAGTGCTCCGGCCCCCAGGAGAAGGAGGCCCTGAAGGCTGCCGTGGATCTCATCGAGTCCGGCCTGGGCGAGTAAGCGCGGCGAGAAAAGAAGGAGAGGTGGCAGCACCATGATCTTACACGGCATCGGCGCCAGCGCCGGCATCGGCATCGGCAAGGCGGTCTGCGTGCGGGAGCAGAACCTGGACTACTCCGCCGTGCGCTACGGCGGCAAGGACGTGGAGAAGGGCAGGCTCCAGGAGGCCATCGGCCAGTTTACCGAAAAGACCGCCGCCATGGCCGAGCACCTCCGCGCCCAGGTGGGGCAGAAGGAGTCGGAGATCCTCACCGGCCAGATCGCCATGCTCGCCGACCCCTTCCTCCAGAGCCAGATGGGCGACGCCATCGACGGCGGCGCCTGCGCCGAGGCGGCGGTGGATCAGGTGTGCACCATGTACGCCGAGATGTTCGCCGGCGTGGACGATGAGCTCATGCGCCAGCGGGCCACCGACGTGCGGGACATCCGCGCCCGTATGCTCTCCATTTTACTGGGAGTGGGCGCCGTGGACGTGAGCGCCCTGCCCGAGGGCAGCGTGCTGGTGGCCCACGACCTGACCCCCTCCATGACGGTGGGGCTCAAGAAGGAGAACGTGGCGGCCATCCTCACCGAGGTGGGAGGCCGCACCAGCCACTCGGCCATCCTGGCCCGGGCCATGGAGCTGCCGGCGGTGCTGGGCGTGGCCAAGGCCCTGGAGCAGGTGAAGGACGGGGAGAGCGTCATCGTGGATGGCACCGAAGGAACCGTCATCGTGGCCCCCGACCAGCTCACCCGGGCCGATTACCTGGGGCGCCAGGAGGCGCTCCGGGCGGAAAAGGAGCGCCTGGAGGTCTACCGGGGTAAAGAGACGGTGGACGCCGAGGGCCGGCGCTTCGGCCTTTACGCCAACATCGGCTCTCCGGCTGAGGCCGCGGCCGCAGCGGAGGCGGGGGCCGAGGGGATCGGGCTGTTTCGCACCGAGTTTCTCTTCATGGACCGCACCAGCCTCCCCAGCGAGGTAGAGCAGTACGAGGCCTACCTGGCGGTCTCCCGGGCCATGGCGGGCAAGGAGGTCATCATCCGCACCCTGGACGTGGGCGGCGACAAGGCCATCGACTACCTGGGCATGGAGAAGGAGGAAAACCCCTTCCTGGGCCACCGGGCCATCCGCTACTGCCTGGACCGGCCCGACCTCTATAAGGTCCAGCTCCGGGCCCTGCTCCGGGCCGGAGCTGAGGGGCGCAACATCAAGATCATGCTGCCTCTGGTCACCTCCCTGGAGGAGGTACGCACGGCCAGAGGACTGCTGGAGAAGTGCAAGGCCGAGCTGGAGAGCGAGGGGCTGCCCTACGACAAGGACATGGCCCTGGGCGTCATGGTGGAGACTCCCGCCGCCGCCCTCATCGCCGATCTGCTGGCCCAGGAGTGCGACTTCTTCTCCATCGGCACCAACGACCTGACCCAGTACACCATGGCGGTGGATCGGGGCAACGCCAAGGTGGAGAAGCTCTACACCACCTTCCACCCTGCGGTGCTGCGCTCCATCCGCTCGGTGATCGCCGCCGGCAGGGCGGCGGGTATCCCGGTGGGCATGTGCGGCGAGGCCGCCGCCGACCCCCGGCTCATCCCCCTGCTCCTCTCCTGGGGCCTGAGTGAGTTTTCGGTGAGCGCCTCGGCGGTGCTGGCTACCCGTGCCCAGATCCACCGCTGGAGAGCGGAGGAGGCCCGCCAGGTGGCCCAGGAGGCCATGGGCCTGTCCACCGCCGCCGGGGTGGAGGGCTACCTCAGCTCGGCAGTCAAGGGCTGAGGAGCAAAGAAACTTCCCATAAAAACGCCGGGCCAGCCTGTCGAAAAAGTCTTTTCGACAGGCTGAGGCACTTTTTGAAACCCTAAAGAAGGTTTCAAAAAGTGGTTTGATCAGACGCGAAAGACAACCCTGACGGTTTTCTTTCACACTATCTTTCCCTCCGGATTCTTTGGCCAGGAGGGTTTATCGACAGGCTCGGGCGTCCCCACTGGGGGGACGCCCGGCGTTTTCTTTTGCCTCCGGAGGGCCGGAGCGCCACATATCCCCGCGCCGCGGCGCATATAGATAGGCCAGCGGAAATCAAGTGCGGGGAGTGTTGTCTTTTGAAGAAGAACATCGAGGAGCGCGCCTGTCAGATCGCGCTTTACATGATAGAGAACAAGGCGACGGTGCGCAAGGCGGCCCAGCGGTTCGGCATCTCCAAGTCCACCGTACATAAGGACCTCTCCGAGCGGCTGCCCGCCTTCCACAAGACCCTATATGACCAGGTCAAGCCGGTGCTGGACGAAAACAAGGCCCAGCGGCATATCCGGGGCGGCATCGCCACCCAGCGCAAATACAGGGGAGAATGAACAGGGCCGACGCTGCTTTTGCAGCGCCGGCCCTGAGCCTGCCGCCGGACCCGCCCGGGTTTACCCGATCTCTTCCTGCGGGCAGGGTATGGTGATCTGGGCGCTGCCGTAGGGGCTCTCCGCCCGGAAGGTGACCGCTCCGGGACCGTCGGGCCGGATGATGGCCAGGGCCTGGCCATAGTAGGTGTCGGTGGCGTCGGTCAGGTAGCCCTGCTGGTTGTAAGGGCAGGCGTTTCCCAGGGCCAGCAGTTCACCGCCCTCCACCGCCACGCGGATCTCCCCCCGGGCCAGAGGCTTGAGCAGACCGTTTTGATCGGTGTAGCGCAGCCGGATGTAGCACGCTTTCCCGGCTTGGGCCTGGGGCTGCTCCGGCTCGACGGAGAGACGGGTCTCCTCTCCGGCGCTCTTCAGGCTGGTGCGGCCCAGCTCGGCCCCATCTGAGCCGTAGGCCACGGCGGTCAGCTCCCCCGGCTGCCAAACCACCCGGAAGGCTGCCCGGCTGTTCCGGTCCAGCCTTTTCTCCCCCACGGGCTTGCCGTTGAGAAAGAGAGCCGCTTTGGCGCCCCTGGCGTAGACCTCCACCCGGGTTTCCTTCCCCTCGCAGCCGTTCCAGGCCCAGCTCTCGTGGGCGTTGCTCATGCGCCAGGCGGAGGGGGAGTGGGCCTCCCGGGCGCGGTGGGCGGGGACCACGCCCATGCGGATGGGGGACAGCTCAAAGGCCGCCTGAACATAAGCGGTCTGGCCGGTGGAGGCGCCGGTCACATCCAGAACGCCCACACCGGCGGTGAGCCAGCCCGGACCGTGGCTAAAGTCGGGCGCGTAGTCTCTGTACTCCATGGCCCCGATGCCCACCTCGCCCAGGTAATCCATGCCCGCCCACATGAAATCGCCGATGAGGGCGGGGTGACGCTTGGCCAGGTCCCAGAACCGGGCGCAGTCACCGCAGAAGGACTCGCTGCCCAGAATGACCCGGTGAGGATAGCGCCTCAGGTCCCGCTCATAGCGCTTTTCCCCGTAGTTGTATCCGGCCACATCCAGCCGCGCAAAGGCGTCCCGGGTCTTCACGTCGCTGCCGTGGAGGGTGGCCCCGAACTTCATAAAGTCCGCACCCAGCAATCCGGTCAGGTTGTTGAAAAACTCGCTGCCCACCGCCTTTCTTTTGGAGGGCGTGCCGCCGGCAGACGCGGCTTTTTCCGCCTTTTTGTCGCTGTATACCCCCAGCCCAAGGGAGCTGAGGAAGTTAAAGAAAATGTTGATGCCGCAGGTCACCGGGCGGGTGTCCAGCTGGTGGAGGTACTCCGTCATCTGCCCGGTCAGCTCAATGCCCCGCTTTTGGGCGGTCTCGGACACCTCGTTGCCGATGGAGTACATGATCACGCTGGGGTGGTTGAAGTCCTTGTCCACCAGCGCGGACAGGTCCTCCCGCCAGCGGTCGGGCATGTACTGGGCGTAATCAAAGCGGGTCTTGTGGATGTACCACATGTCGGTGTATTCGTCCAGCACCAGCATGCCCAGATTGTCGCAGGCGTCCAGCAGGGCCTTGGAGCAGGGGTTGTGGGCGCAGCGGATGGCGTTGTAGCCCGCCTGCTTGAGCAGACGCACCTTCCGCTCCTCCGCCTCGGGGAGGGCCACCGCCCCCAGAAGGCCGTTGTCGTGGTGGATGCAGGCGCCCCGGAGTATGACCCGCTCTCCGTTGATGCACAGGCCGCTCTTGCTGTCGCAGGAGACGGTGCGCACCCCAAAGGAGGTCTCCCGCACATCCTCCCCGAAGGTGAGGCGGCAGGTGTAGCACTTGGGGTGATCGGGGCTCCACAGCTGGGCGCCGGGGAGCGGGATGTCCGCCGTGCCCTCGGGCTGGCAATGGCATTCCGCCCGGGCCAGCTCCCTGCCGCCGTCCAGAATCTGAACCTGGGCGGTGCCGCAGCAGGACAGGGTGACCGACACCCGGACGGCAGGGGAGACGTGGCCCAGGGTTTGGAGCTTCAGACCGTTGAGGGCGATGTGGTTTGGAGGAAGAACGTGGAGCCACACCGGGCGGTAGATGCCTGCGCCGGAGTACCAGCGGGAGTTGGGCTGGTCGGCGTTGCGGGCGATGACCTTGACGTGGTTTTCCCCGCCCGGACGGATTAGACCCTCCAAAGCCACGAAAAAGCCGGTGTAGCCGCCGGGCTGGAAGGCGGCGCGATGGCCGTTGACAAAGACCTCCGCGTTTCGGTATACGCCTTCAAACTCCAGGAACACCGCCCGATCCGCCCACTCTGCCGGGGCCGCAAAGGTTTTTTGATAGACATAGTCCCGGCCCATGAACCACCCCGTGTTGATCCCGCCGGCGGACTGCGCCGTGCGGGGCTCAGAGAGCATGGCGTCGTGGGGAAGGGTGACGGGGACGGCCCGGTCCTCCTCCCCCAGGGCGGAGACAGTCCAGTTTTTACAGAAAAGTGATTTGCTCATACGCTCTGCCTTTCTTCACTCCAAGAGAAGCCGGACGGACACTTTTGTCCGTCCGGCAGAGACTGTCGATCGACCCACCTGCCCAAGGGCTCGGAGGGAAAGATAGTGTGAAAGAAAACCGTCAGGGTTGTCTTTCGCGTCTGATCAAATGACTTTTGAACCCTGTTTTTGAAGGGCTCAAAAGTCCGTCGGCTTGACGAAAAGACCTTTTCGTCAAGCCGAGCCGGACGGACACTTTTGTCCGTCCGGCAGAGACTGTCGATCGACCCGCGCGGGCCTCAAAGCCCCAGGACGGGGCGCAGCAGCGCCAGCATGGCGGCGGGGTCTATGGGGGTGTCCGTAAAGTGCTCCAAGGCGAACACCGCCTGGTAGACCAGCATGCCCAGGCCGTTGGCAGTGGGGTGGCCCAGGGCCTTGGCCCGGCGGAGCAGCTCGGTCTCGGCGGGGGCGTAGATGAGGTCCAGGACCGGTGCACCGGGACGCAGGGCCTCCAGGAAGGAGAAGTCCTCAAACTGCCCGGAGGTGCCCGCCATGCCCAGACTGGTGCAGTTGACAACCAGGTCGGCCTCTTCTGCCAGGCGGCGCAGGGTGCCGCCGTCGAAGGGGGCGGGGATGAGGCGGTCCAAGGGGTCGGACGCGCACAGGACGGCGGCCTTCTCCACCGTCCGGTTGCACACCAATACCTTAAGGGCCCCCTGCTGCGCGAGTTTGAGGGCCACCGCCCGGGCGGCGCCCCCCGCTCCCAGCAGCAGCACGGTCTTTCCCTCCGGCGAGGTGCCCAGGTCCACCAGGGAGCGGATAAAGCCCCGGCCGTCGGTGTTGTAGCCGTAAGCTCTGCCGTCCCGGATGCAGACCGTGTTGACCGAGCGGAAGAGGGCGGCGTCAGAGTCGGTCTCGTCCATCAGGGGGAAGAGCTCCTCCTTGTGGGGCATGGTGGCGTTGAAGCCGGCGTAAGCGGCGCATTTGGCGCACTTGAGCCACTCCGCCGCCTGCCCCCGGGGCACGCTCTGGCACAGGTAGATGTAGTCAAGCCCCAGGGCGGAGAGCATGGTGTTGTGGATCAGGGGGGACTTGGAGTGGAGCACCGGGTCACCGATGACGCAGAGCTTTTTCGTGGTGTTTTCCAGGTTGACCTGCATGGCCCTCCTCCTTTACAGGCTCAGGAAATAGGAGATGGCGGCCTCATACCCGTAGAGGCCCAGACCGCAGATCTGACCCACGCAGGCCGGGGCGGTGACGCTCTTGTGGCGGAACTCCTCCCGCTGGTGGACGTTGGAGATATGCACCTCCACGCAGGGCACGTCCACCGCCTTGAGGGCGTCCAGAATGGCGTAGCTATAATGGGTGAAGGCGCCGGGATTCATGATGATGGCGTCGTAAGCACCCGCCGCGGCGTGGATGGCGTCGATGAGGGCCCCCTCGTGGTTGGACTGAAAGCAGTCGGCGGTGGAGCCGTGGGCGGCGGCAAAGGCACGCAGCCGCTCACACAGGGCCTCATAGCTGTTCTCGCCGTAGATGCCCGGCTCCCGGGAGCCCAGCAGGTTCAGGTTGGGGCCGTTTAAGATGAGAAACTTCATTTCTGGCACGCCTCCTTGTAGAGCGCGGCGATGCGCGCCGCCGCTTCCTCCGCTGTTTTCGTGTGGGAGATGGTATACTGAGCGTATTTTCGATAGAGGTCTATACGCTGCGCATAGAGAACGCGCAGCTTTTCCGGGTCCTTGCCCACCAGGGGGCGGCCCATGTGGTCCTCGCCCAGAATGTCCTCAAGGTCCCGGTCCCGGAAGAAGATGAGCCCCGTGGCCGCGAGGATGCGCATGTTCTCCTCTCGCAGGACGATGCCGCCGCCCGTTGCAATGACAGCGCCGTCAAGGGAAGCCGCCTCACGGGCGGCAGCGGTCTCCCGATCCCGGAAGGCCGCCTCTCCCTCCGAGGCAAAGAGCTCCGGAATGGTTTTCCCAGCGGAGCGCTCCACCAAATCGTCGGTGTCCGCCAGGGGCATATGGAGCAGCTGGGAGAGGATCTTTCCAACGGTAGACTTGCCGCTGCCCGGCATACCGATGAGCACCAGATTCATGGCTTCTCCTCCGGCTCATAGGCCTTGAAGTTGCCCAGGATACGCACCTCGGCGGCCAGCTGGCTCAGCTCGTGGAGCACGCCGTCCATGCCGGGGGCCTCCAGATCGCCGGTGAACTCCAGAAAGAAGAGGTACTCCCAGTTGCGCCCCGGGATGGGCCGGGACTCGATCTTGAGCAGGTTGAGGCCCTGCACCGCGAAGACGGTGAGGATCTCGTGGAGGGAGCCGCTCTGGTGGGGCAGGGTGAAGAGGGCGCTGATCTTGTTGCGCTCGGAGCGGCGCTCGGGCACCGGGGAGACCACCACGAAGCGGGTGGTGTTGGTGTTGTTGTAGTTGACCTTCTCGGCCAGGATGTTGAGGCCGTAGATGGCGGCGGCCCGGCGGGAGCAGATGGCGGCGGCGGTGCGGTCTCCGTCGGCGGCCACCTGCTTGGCAGAGCCCGCGGTGTCCAGGGTGGGCACCCGCTTCCAGTCCCGGTGCGTGTCCAGAAAGCGCTCGCTCTGCATGAGCCCCTGCTCGTGGGAGTAGACCGTGCGGATGTCCTCCAGGGTTACCCCGGGCAGGGCCATGAGGCAGTGCTCCACCTTCACCTGCCACTCTCCCACGATGTGGTAGCGGTACTGGGAGAGCAGGTCGTAGACCTGCCGGATGGAGCCGGTGGAGGAGTTCTCCACCGGCAAAACGGCGTAGTCAGCCTCGCCCCGCTCCAGGGCGGCGAACACGTCGGTGAACCAGGGAAGTCCCCGGCTCTTCACCGCTTGGCCGAAGAAGCCCACGGCGGCCTCCTCACTGTAACAGCCCGGCTCCCCCTGATAGACCACCCGGGGGTCATGGACCGGCGAGCGGGCGTGGGACTGGTCGGAGAGCCACGCGGCGTAGCCCGGGTCCTCCGCCCCCTCGTGGACCAGCCGCCGCTGCTGGCGGCGGGAGATGGCCATGATGCTCTCGTAGAGGGCGGAGAGGTCCGCCTTGCGCTCGGGGTCCTCCGTCGCGGCGGTACGCATTTCCACCACGCGGCGCTCCCGCGCCGCGTCCAGCACGGGCAGCCGGTGCTCCAGCTTGTAGCGGCCCACCTGCTCGGTGATGGCCATGCGGCGCAAAAACAGCTCCGAAAGGGCCTTGTCTACCTCGTCGATTTGGTCTCGGTACTCCTCCAGTTCAGACATGGAACGCTCACTCCTGTTTTTTCTGTCTCAAATGCCCAGCACTTCGCAGGCGGCCAGGGCGGCGGCGGCCTCGATGACGGGCACCGCCCGCTGCACGATGCAGGGGTCGTGGCGCAGTCCCGGGAAATGCCCGCATTTCCCGGGAGCCCTGTCCATTTCACATGCTCGGCGGGAGTGAATCCCGCCTGCGCCAAGGTTTTGCCGACGGCAAAACGCTTGTACGCGCCAAAGGCGCGGCGGGCCGCCACGCCCCCTCAGATGCCCAATACTTCGCAGGCGGCCAGGGCGGCAGCGGCCTCGATGACGGGCACCGCCCGCTGCACGATGCAGGGGTCGTGGCGGCCCTTGATTTCGATCTCCACTTCCTCCCCGGTGCGCAGGTCCACGCTCTCCTGGGGCAGGGCGATGGAGGGGGTGGGTCGGAGGGTGACCTCAAAGACCACCGGCATGCCGTTGGTGATGCCGCCGTTGACGCCGCCTGAAAGGTTGGTCTTGGTGCGGATCTGCCCGTTTTCCACGGTGAAGGGGTCGTTTGCCTCGCTGCCCCGCAGGTAGGCGAAGCTCACCCCCGCGCCAAAGCCCACCGCCTTCACCGCGGGTACGGCGAAGAGGTATTGGGAGAAGATGCCCTCGGCGTTGCGGCCGAAGTCGGGCCCTCCGTGGCCCCCCGGAAGGCCAACCACCGCGCACTCGATGCTCCCGCCCACGCTGTCCTGCGCCTCCTTGGCCTCCAGAATGGCCTGGCGCATCTCCTCGCCCTTGGCCTCGTCCAGCACGGGGAAGGAACTGCCCGCCAGGGCGCGCAGCTCCTCCGGGTCGTCCATGGCCCGGTCCAGGATGCCGTAGACAGCGCTGATGTGGGCGCCTACCCACACGCCCCGCCCGGCCAGCAGCTGCTTGGCCACCGCTCCGGCGGCCACCAGGGGGGCGGTGAGCCGGCCGGAGAAATGGCCGCCGCCCCGGTAGTCATTGCACCCCAGGCTTGCGAGAAACCCGGCGTAGTCCCCGTGGCTGGGCCGGGGGGTGTAGCGGATGGAGTCGTAGTCGGTGGAGTGCTGGTCGGAGTTGTAGATGACCATGCACAGGGGCGCGCCGGTGGTCTTGCCTTCGAAGAGGCCGGAGAGGACGTGGACGGTGTCGCTCTCCTTCCGGGCGGTGGAAAGGCTGTTCTTTCCGGGAGCGCGGCGGTCCAGCTCCCGCTGCACCTGCTCCAGGTCCAGCTCCAGAGCGGGGGGCACCCCCTCCAGCACCACGCCGATGGCCATGCCGTGGGACTCGCCGAAAATGGTGTATTTCATGGCTCACTCACCTCAAACCGGCCGCCCAGGGCGGCGTACTCTTCCCAGAAAGTGGGGTAGGACTTTTTCACGCACTCCCCGCCCAGGATGGTGACCGACTCCAGACAGCCGATGGCGGCGATGGCAGCCATCATGGCGATGCGGTGGTCGTTGTGGCTTTCCACCGTCGCGCCGCCCCGCAGCAGGCGCTGCCCCTGGATGAGAAGACGGTCGGGACGCTCCACCACCTGGGCGCCCAGGGCGCTCAGCACGTCGGTGACGGCGGAGAGCCGGTCGCTCTCCTTGATGCGCAGCCGCTCGGCGTTGACGATGCGGGTGGCTTCCCCGGCGCGCAGGGCCGCCATGGCCGCCAAGGGGGGCACCAGGTCGGGACACTCGCTCACATCCAGCTCCACCGGACCCTCCCCCCGCAGCTTCTCGCAGAAGGAGAGGATGCGCATATCCCCCTGGAGGGAGGCTTTATTGAGACCCCGGACGTCCACGTCGCAGCCCAGAAAGGCGGCGGCGTACCAGAAGGCGGCGCCCGACCAGTCTCCCTCCACCGCCACCCGGGCGCTGCGGCAGACCTGATTGCCGGGCAGGAGGTACTGGGGCGGCCGGGAGAGGGTGGTGGGGAAGACGACGCCGAAGGCCCCCAGGGCCTCCAGGGTCATGGCGATGTAGTCCCCGCTCTCCAGCGGCGTGGTGGAGATGAGGTTCGACGGCCCCGGCAAAAAGGGCAGGGCAAAGAGCAGCCCGGTAAAAAACTGGCTGGACACATTCCCGGGCAGACGGTACTCCCCGGGGGTGAGCTCCCCCCGCACCGTGAGGACGCCGTCCTTGAGCTCGTAGGAGATCCCCTTCTCCTGGAACAGCTGGAAGTAGGGCTCCAGGGGCCGCTCCATGAGCCGGCCCCGGCCGGTGAACACCCCGCCTCCCCGCAGCATCAGAGCCACCGGGATGAGGAAACGCAGGGTGGACCCGCTCTCCCCGCAGTCCAGATGGGGCAGATCTTGGGCGAAGCGGCGGGACGCGGTCCCGGCCCCCAGGCCCTTCACCCGCATTCCGCCGCCCTCGGGGGTGAACTGCGCCCCCAGCGCTTTCAGACAGCAGATGGTGGCGTCGATGTCCTGGGAGTGGGCAAGATTGTCCACAAAGCTCTCCCCCTCCGCCAGGGCGGCGGCGATGAGGAGCCGGTGAGACTGCGATTTGGAGGGCGGCGGGGTGACCGCGCCGCACAGGGCGGTGGGTGTGATGGTGACGTTCATGCCAGTTCCTCCAACAGACGGGATTTTTCCATGGGGTAGGCGATGGCTTTCCCCGCCTGCTCCAGCAGGATCACCGAGATGGAGCCGCCGGCCCCCTTCTTGTCCAGACCGATGGCGGCGGTGTAGTCCTCCCTTGCGCAGGGGATGGCCACCGGCAGACCGAAACAGCCCAGCAGGGCGGCGATGCGCTCTGCCACCCCGGCAGGGGTGATGCCCAGGGCCGTCCCCAACGCCGCCGCCTTTACCATCCCCGCGGCCACCGCCTGGCCGTGGGTCCACTTCTCGTAGTGTCCCGCCAGCTCATAAGCGTGGCCCAGGGTGTGGCCGAAGTTGAGGAGCATCCGCTCCCCGGTGTCCCGCTCGTCCTTTATGACGACGGCGCGCTTCATGTCGCAGCAGGTATACAAAACGTGTTCGATCTCTTCCATGATCTCTCTCCGGGAGGGGCGCTGCTCCAGCCAGGAGAGGAAGGCGGCGTCCTTGATGCAGCCGTACTTGATGACCTCCGCCATGCCGTCTGCGAAGGTGGAGTCGTCCAGCGTGCCCAGTACCGCCGGGTCCATGAGCACCAGCCGGGGCTGCCAGAAGGTCCCCGCCAGGTTCTTGCCATGGGCAAGGTCAATGGCCACCTTGCCCCCCACGGAGGAGTCCACCTGGGAGAGAAGGGTGGTGGGGATCTGGATCAAGTCCACCCCCCGCAGGATGGTGGCGGCGGCAAAGCCCGCCAGGTCCCCCACCACGCCGCCGCCCAGGGCCACCACAGCGTCGGTGCGGGTGAGGCGGGCGTCCATCATGGCCTCCCACAGCGACGAGAGCTGCTGCGCGCACTTGGCGCCCTCCCCGGCGGGGACGGTGTAGGCGGCGGTCTCAAACCCGGCGCGCTCCAGGGAGGGGAGGAGCCTGTCCAGGTACAGGGGGCCCACATGGCTGTCGGTGACCACGAACAGCCGGCAGGCTTTCGGCACGGCGGCGCGGCACAGCTCTCCCGCCCGGGAGAGGAGACCGCGCTCAATGAGAATGTCGTATGCCCTGCCGGGCAGGTCCACCGTGAGGCGCTTCATGGCCGTCACTCCTTTTTTTACAGGTTGTCCACCACCTGGGAGAGGGTGTCCAGAAAGGCCTCCTCGCCCCAGGTGTTGATCTTGAAGAAGGTGGCCTGGCTGCCCCCGGCGGTGATGGCCACCAGGTGCAGGTTATTTCCGCAGCCCGTCAGGGTCAGGGAGAGGGCCACCCGGTTGCCCCCTGACCAGCTGTACCGCTCATACATCCGCACGGCGCAGCGGGCCGTGCCCGTGGTGAACTCTGCGCCGTCCTCAAAGGAGGCGGACATGCTGCCGTTCATCACGCCGTCGTGGAGAGCGCGGAGCACCGCGTCGAAATTGCCGGTGAGGTTTCGTTCCAGCATGGCCATAGCCGTAACTCCTTTCTGTGCGCTTCCCGGCCCGGAGGGGTCAGGAGAGCTTCTTGCCCATTAGGTCCACCAGGGGGGTGATGCGGTCCATCAGACGCTGGAACTTCTCCGGCGTGAGGGACTGCTGCCCGTCGCACTTGGCGTGGGGCGGGTCGTTGTGGACCTCCACCATGAGACCGTCGGCCCCCACGGCGGCGGCGGCCATGGCCAGGGGCTCCACCATCCAGTACATGCCCGCGGCGTGGGAGGGGTCCACCACGATGGGCAGATGGCTCATGCGCCGGATGGCGGGGATGGCGGACAGATCCAGGGTGTTGCGGGTGTAGGTCTCGAAGGTGCGCACCCCCCGCTCGCAGAGGATCACGTTCTCGTTGCCGGCGGCCATGATGTACTCCGCCGACATGATCCACTCCTCGTAGCTGTTGGCCAGGCCCCGCTTGAGGAGGATGGGCTTGGTCATCTTGCCCGCCTCCTTGAGCAGGTCAAAGTTCTGCATGTTCCGGGCGCCGATCTGCACCAGATCCACCTTCTCCTCGAAGAGCTCGCAGAACTTGGGGCTCATAAGTTCGGTGACGATGGGAAGACCTGTGGCCTCCTTGGCCTCCAGCAGCAGATCCAGACCCGGCGTGCCCATGCCCTGGAAGGAGTAGGGGGAGGTGCGGGGCTTGAAGGCGCCGCCCCGGAGCAGGGAGGCTCCCGCTTCCTTCACGTCCCGGGCCACCTCGATGATCTGCTCCTCGCTCTCCACCGAGCAGGGCCCGGCGATGACCGTGAAGCTGCCGCCGCCCACCTTCACGCCGCCCACGTCCACCACCGTGTCCTCCGGGTGGAACTTGCGGTTTGCTTTCTTGTAGGGCTCCTGCACCCGCATGACCCGCTCCACATCCTCGTTGATGGAGAGCTTGTTAATGTCGATCTCGGTGGTGTCGCCCACCAGACCCAGGATGGAGCAGCCCACGCCGTTGGTGATGCCCACCTTCACGCCGTAGTCCTGTTCCAGCTTTTCCACCAGGGCGTGGATGCGTTCGGGCTTCGTGCCCGGCTTCATGATGACGACCATAATTCTCGATCCTTTCTCTCTTGAAGATAAACAAAATAAAAAGGAGGGCACATTGATGAAATCAATGTGCCCTCCGCTTTTCCTACGGAAGGGGGCTCCGGCACCCAAGGGGGGCCGGACATTCATTTCATCCCTCTTATTTACCCATGCCAAAATAGCCGGCGCCCATAAATCGGGCCCAGCCAAAGGTAAAGGAGAAGGATGCAGTTGTGAGGGCGGAAGCCTTCATAAGATACCTCATACGGGATAGATTTGGGTACATTATACCCCCGCGGCGATGGAATTGCAACCGAAAATTTCACCGCTCCCCCCGGCGGGGATAGGGGGCCTTCTCGTCGGTAAGACCCAGGAGGTAGTCCACGCTGGTGCCGTAAAAGACGGCCAGCGCCGCCACCACCTCCAGCGGGTAGTTGAGCGTGCCGGTCTCATACTGGGAATAGGTATTCTGCTTGACGTGGAGAAAGGCGGCCACCGCCTCCTGGGTCAGGTCCCGGTCGAGCCGCAGAGCTCTGATCCGCTCATAGCGCAGAGGTTCCAGCTTCATGCCATCACCGCACTTTCCAGCAATATCTTATTTTAAGATAAGAGGGGCGGGGGAAAGGGGACCGGCGCAAGGCCGGTCCCCGTAATCTCGGGAAAAGAAATTTAGTACGCCACGCCCCAGTAGACCATGTGCTTGGCCGGTTTTCCGCACACCGGGCAAACGTCTCCCAGGTGCTCCTGGTGGAAGGGGATGCAGCGGGAGGTGACCCCGGCCTGCTCCTTCATGGCGATCTCGCAGGCTTCGTCTCCGCACCACATGGTCTTGGCGAAGCCGCCCCGGGAGGCCATCTTCTCCTTGACCTCCTCCAGGGTGGAGCAGGCGTAGGTGTTCTCCTCCAGGTTGCGCTTGGCCTTGGCGTAGAGCCCGTCGTGGATGGAGTCCAGCATGGCGGCCACGGTGCTCTCGATGTCGTCCAGGGACACAAAGCTCTTCTCGCCGCTGTCCCGGCGCACCAGCACGCACTGGTTCTTCTCCATGTCCTTGGGACCCAGCTCCAGGCGCAGGGGGACGCCCTTCATCTCGTACTGGGCGAACTTCCAGCCGGGGGACTGCTCGGAGGCGTCCATCTTCACCCGGAAGCCGGCGGCTTTCAGCCGGTCCACCACGGCCTGGTTGGCCTCGATGACCCCTTCCTTGTGCTGGGCCACGGGGATGACGATGACCTGGATGGGGGCGATGCGGGGGGGCAGCACCAGGCCGGAGTTGTCCCCGTGGGTCATGATAAGGCCGCCGATCATCCGGGTGGACACGCCCCAGGAGGTCTGGTGGGGGTGGTGGAGCTGGTTGTCCGAGCCGGTGAAGGTGATGTCGAAGGCCCGGGCGAAGCCGTCGCCGAAGTAGTGGCTGGTGCCGGCCTGGAGGGCCTTCTTGTCGTGCATCATGCACTCCACGGTGTAGGTCTCTTCGGCGCCGTTGAACTTCTCCTTGTCGGTCTTGCGGCACTTGACCACCGGCATGGCCAGCACGTTCTCCAGGAAGTCGGCGTAGATGTTCAGCATCTGCTGGGTCTCGGAGCGGGCCTCATCCTCGGTGGCGTGCATGGTGTGGCCCTCCTGCCACAGGAATTCCCGGTGACGCAGGAAGGGGCGGGAGGTCTTCTCCCAGCGCAGCACACTGCACCACTGGTTGTAGAGCTTGGGCAGGTCCCGGTGGGAGTGGATGATGTTCTTATAGTGCTCACAGAACAGCGTCTCGCTGGTGGGCCGGATGCAGTAGCGCTCCTCCAGCTTCTCGCTGCCGCCCTGGGTGACCCAGGCGCACTCGGGGGCAAAGCCCTCCACATGGTCCTTCTCCTTCTGCAAGAGGCTCTCGGGGATGAGCATGGGCAGGTACACGTTCTCGTGCCCGGTCTCCTTGAACTTCTCGTCCAGCGCCTTCTGGATGTTCTCCCAGATGGCGTAGCCGTAGGGCCGGTAGATGAACATGCCCTTGATGCTGGAGTAGTCGATGAGCTCGGCCTTGGTGCACACGTCGGTGTACCACTTGGCGAAGTCCACCTCCATATCGGTGATCTGCTCCACCTGCTTTTTGTCCTGTGCCATGTATCTCAATCCTTTGCAACGAAATTTGTCCGTATCGTCCCTTATTCTATGCACCCGGGGGGGAAAAGTCAAGGGCCGCGGCTGGTATAGAATGGAGGAAAGGGCGCAAACTGTATGGCAAGAGGTGGTTTGGCGTGGTACACATCGGGATTTGGGAGAAAGACGAGGGGATCTTTCGCGCGGTGCGGGGGGCCTGGGAGGGGAACGGGCGACCTTATCCTCACATGGTGTCGGGGCGGTACCTGGCGGAGTTTGAGACCATGAGACTGGACCTGCTGGTGGTCTCGCCCCTGGCGGGGGAGGAGCAGCGGCCCCAGGGCAGCGCTCGGTGCCGTTGCCTGCTGCTGCCCGGGGACGCGGGACCTCTGGGCCGGCAGATCGAGTCGGAGTACGCCGTGAGCTACGGCACCTCACCCAAGGATACCCTTACCTTCTCCAGTCTGGAGGGGGACCGGGCCTCCCTGGCGCTCCAGCGGGAGCTGGTGACCCTGGAGGGCAGGGTGGTGGAGGAGCAGGAGCTGGTGCTGCCCTTTTCCGCCCGCTTCCCGCCCAAGACGTGGCTGGCGGCGGTGGGGGTACTGCTGCTGTGCGGACTGGAGCCCGAGACCCTGGCCGGACAGTGAGTGGAAAAAGTTTTCCTGCCGCTATACATGGCGGCCCCGGCGTGGTATAATGCCCCCTAGAAGACCCCAATATAAGGATAAAGGAGAGAATAAGCATGGATCTGAAGTTCTATATTTGCCGCCACTGCGGCAACATCATCACCAAGGTCAAGGACGCGAAGGTGAGCGTGATGTGCTGCGGGGAGAAGATGGAGGAGCTGATCCCCGGCACCACCGACGCCGCCACCGAGAAGCATGTGCCCGTCTATGAGGTGAAGGACGGCGTGGTGAGCGTGAAGGTGGGCTCTGTGGAGCACCCCATGCTCCCTGAGCACTTCATCGAGTGGATCGCCGTGCAGACCGGCCAGGGCTATCAGCTCAAGTACCTGCAGCCCGGCCAGGCTCCCGCCGCCTCCTTCGCCCTTGCCCAGGGCGAGCAGGTGGAGGGCGTCTACGCCTACTGCAACCTCCACGGCCTCTGGAAGGCGTAACCAAAGCCAGACGAGGGCCGGCGTCACCACCGGGACGCCGGCCCTTTTCCTGCTCTTGCCGCCGGGGGCGGGGAGAAGGCCTTGGAATTTGCGGCGGAATGGATTATAATAAGGAAAATCGATCAAGGAGGGAACTTCTATGAATAAGACCATCACCGCCCCCGGCGCTCCTGCCGCCGTGGGACCTTACTGCCACGCCAAGCTCTCGGGCAACACCCTCTACACCTCCGGTCAGCTGGGGCTCCACCCCGAGACCGGCGCCCTGGCCCAGGGCGTGGAGGCCCAGGCCCGTCAGGCCCTGGAGAACCTGGGCGCCGTCCTTAAGGCCGCCGGCATGGACTTTTCCGACGTGGTCAAGACCACCGTGTTCCTGGCCGACATGGCCGACTTTGCCGCCATCAACCAGATCTACGCCCAGTTCTTCCCCGGCGAGGCGCCCGCCCGCTCCTGCGTGGCGGTGAAGGAGCTGCCCAAGGGCGGCCTCTTTGAGATCGAGGCCGTGGCCGTCCGCTGAGGGCCTTGCTTCCGCGCCGTGTGCGCAAGCAAACTTGAGGGGGAATACCTTTGTTCCAGTACATACTCTATTTTCTCATCGCCATCGGCGCCACCACGGTGGGGTCCCTCACCGGTATGGGGGGCGGCGTCATCATCAAGCCGCTGATGGACGTGCTCCAGGGCTTCGACGTGCAGACCATCGGGGTCCTCTCCTCCATCACCGTGTTCTCCATGTCGGTGGTCTCCATCGGCAAGCAGATGCTCTCCAAGACCAAGATCCCCTTTGATACCGCCATCCCCCTGGCCCTGGGCTCGGTGGTGGGCGGTCTGGCGGGGGAGAAGCTGCTCCAGCTCATCGTGGACGCCCTGCAGGCCAACGCCGCCGTCACGGTGGTGCAGAATGTGGCACTGTCCCTGCTCATCCTGGCCGTGTTCCTCTATATGAAGAACAAGAGCCGCATCCCCAGCAAGCAGCTGCGGGGACTGGTGGTTTCCCTGCTGGTGGGCGCGTTCCTGGGGATCTGCTCCTCCTTCCTGGGCATCGGCGGCGGGCCCATCAACGTGGCCCTCATCATCTACCTGTTCTCCTTCGACACCAAGACCGCCACGGTCTGCTCCCTGGTGACCATCCTCTTCGCCCAGATTTCCAAGCTCACCACCGTGGCGCTCACCACCAGCTTCGGCGGCTTCGACCTGTCCATGGCCCCTGTCATGGTGGTGGGAGCCATCGCAGGCGGCTTCATCGGTGCCAGCCTGAACAAGAAGTGCAAGGAAGAGACGGTGGAGAAGGCCTTCAACGCCGTGCAGCTGCTGGTGCTGGCCATCTCCGTGTTCAACATCGTGCGCAAC
>DVLB01000061.1 GCA_018715695.1 Candidatus Galloscillospira stercoripullorum | reverse complement strand
CCAAGACCTTCAACCCCGGCACCGTCAACGAGAAGAAGGCCATCCAGGACCTCTCCCTCACCCTGGAGGAGGGGGACTTCGTGACCATCGTGGGCTCCAACGGGGCGGGGAAGAGCACCCTCTTCAACGCCATCTCCGGCAGCTTTTTCGTGGACAGCGGCTCGGTGGTGGTGGCCGGCCGGGACATCACCTTCATGCCGGAGTACAAGCGCTCCAAGCACATCGGGCGGCTGTTCCAGGACCCCATGCGGGGCAGCGCCACGGGCATGACCATCGAGGAGAACCTGGCCCTGGCCGCGGGGAAGGGCGGGTGGTTCTCCCACATGACCCGGGGGGACCGGGAGCGCTTCCGGGAGCGGCTGGCGGAGCTGGGCATGGGACTGGAGGACCGGATGAGACAGCCGGTGGGCCTTCTGTCCGGCGGCCAGCGGCAGGCGCTGACCCTGCTCATGGCCACCATGAATCCCCCCTGGCTGCTGCTGCTCGACGAGCACACCGCCGCCCTGGACCCCGCCACGGCGGAGAAGGTGCTCGCCATCACCCGGGAGGTGGTGGAGGAGCACCGCATCACCACCATGATGATCACCCACAATATGCACCAGGCCCTCACCCTGGGTAACCGCACCCTCATGATGGACGCCGGGCGCATCGTGCTGGACGTGAAGGGGGAAGAGCGCGCGGGCATGACCGTGGACGACCTGCTGCTGCGCTTCCGGGAGAACGCGGGCAAGGGCCTGGACAACGACCGCATCCTGCTCTCCTGAAGGGGAGATAAAAACCGGCCCGCGCCTTTTGGCGCGGGCCGGTTTTCCTTTGGCTTCAGAGCAGGAGCAGGGACAGCGGGATGAGGATGGCCAGGCCCACCAGGTTGGCCAGGGTAAAGACCAGCAGGTAGCGCCCTGCCTTTGCCCCGGGTGCCCTGAGGTAGAGCCGGAAGGAGATGAGGCTTGCAAGGGAGGCGATGAGGGTGCCCAGGCCCCCCACGTCGGTGCCCAGCAGAAGGCCCTTCCAGTCCCCGGTGAAGCCGGAGAGGAGCACCGCCGCAGGCACATTGCTGATGACCTGGCTGGCGCACAGGGAGGTGAGGAAGGCGCTTTTGGCCATGAGGCCGGAGAGGAAGTCCTCCACCGCCGGGATGGCGCCGATGTTGCCCGCGAAGACGAAGAAGCACACGAAGGTGAAGAGCAGGCCGTAGTCCACCCGGGGGAAGAGGTGCCGGGCGAAGAGGAGCAGGCACGCCGCCACGATGAGCAGGAGCACGGCGTAGTGGAGCACGCGGAACACGGACAAAAGGCACAGCAGGAAGAGGGCCACCATGAGCCAAAGCTGCCCCTTGCGGCGGATGGTCTGCTTTTCGGGGAAGTGGACCTCGATGCCCTCGGGCTTGACGCACAGGGCGGCCACGCACAGCCCCACGAGGCTCACCAGGGTCAGGGGGGCCAGGACGGCGAAGAACGCCCCGGCGGGGATGGAGAAGGCGGAGTAGAGGTAGAGGTTCTGGGGGTTGCCCACCGGGGTGGCCATGCTGCCCAGGTTGGCGGCCAGGGTCTGGAGCACCACCAGGTAGAGGGCCCGTTCGGTCCGGCCCACCAGGGAGAGCACCAGCAGGGTGAAGGGCACGAAGGTGATGAGGGAGACGTCGTTGGTGATGAGCATGGAGGTGAAGAAGGGGAGGAGCACCAGCACCAGGGAGATGAAGCGCATGCGCTTCTTGCCGCTGAGCAGCTTCTGGGCCAGCACGGCGAAGAGGCCGCAGTCCTGCAGCCCGGCCACCACCGCCATCAGGCAGAAGAGGAGGGCGAGGACCCGGAAGTCTATGTACTGAAGGTACGCCGCCGAGGGCGGAACAAACAGCATGGAGATGAGGGCGCATGCCAGGGCGATGCAGCCCACCGCCTCCCCCTTCAGAAAGGAAAGAACACGAGAGACCATGATGAACACTCCTTTTTTGCGCGGCAAACAGTATACCACGCCCCGCCGCTCCAGGCAAGAGGGGCGTTTTCCCGGGAAAGGAGGAGGCGTTTTCCCGGGAAAGGAGGGGCTTTCCCTTGACAATTTGCGGGGAAATGCATATACTAAGAGCGTTATGGAAAAGGCTGCGACGGGAAGGAGTACGCACGCCCCAGGTGCAGAGAGGAGCCGGTTTGGTGCAAGGCTCTCCGGAGGGTGTGCGGAAGTGGTCCCTGAGCTCCGTCCCTGAAGGGCAGTAGGGGGCGGCGGGTCCTCCCGTTAGAGAGGGTTTGAGTGCCCCGGAAGGGGAAAACAGGTGGTACCGCGGACTTTATTTGGTTCGTCCTGAGCAAAGAGCTCGGGGCGAACTTTTTGCTATGCAAAGAGCATAGCAAAATTGCCATGTGCCGCCCGAGGCGGCACAGCATGAGATTTCAGCGCATGGGCCGGGGACGGCCCATATGCGCAAAAACTTTATGCGCACGCCTGTTGAACTCTTTTCGTAGTGTGACCTCAGGCGCATAAAGTTTATTTGCCCCGAAAAGGAGTGTTGAAAGACAATGAACAGAGAACTTCCCAAAGCCTATGAGCCCCAGGAGGTAGAGGGCCGCGTCTACAAGATGTGGGAGGAGAATGGCTGCTTCAAGGGCCACCGGGAAGCGGACAAAAAGCCCTTCACCATCGTCATGCCGCCCCCCAACGTGACCGGCCAGCTCCACATGGGCCACGCCATGGACTGCACCCTCCAGGACATCCTCACCCGCTTCAAGCGGATGGAGGGCTACGCCGCGCTGTGGGTGCCCGGCACCGACCACGCGGGCATCGCCACCCAGATCAAGGTGGAGGAGGAGCTGCGCAAGAACGAGGGCCTGAGCCGCTACGACCTGGGCCGGGAGAAATTCCTGGAGCGGGTGTGGGAGTGGAAGCACAAGTTCGGCGACCGCATCGTGCAGCAGCAGAAGAAGCTGGGCTCCTCCTGCGACTGGGAGCGCTCCCGCTTCACCATGGACGAGGGGCTCTCCGCCGCCGTGCGCCATGTGTTCGTCTCCCTGTATAAGAAGGGCCTCATTTACAAGGGCAGCCGCATCATCAACTGGTGCCCCCACTGCGTCACCGCCCTCTCGGACGCGGAGGTGGAGTATAAGGAGAAGCCCGGCCACCTCTGGCACCTCAAGTACCCCATCAAGGGGGAGGAGGGCCGCTATGTGGTGGTGGCCACCACCCGGCCCGAGACCATGCTGGGCGATACCGGCGTGGCCGTGAACCCCAATGACGAGCGCTACCGGGATCTTGTGGGCAAGACGTGCATCCTGCCCCTGGTGAACAAGGAGATCCCCATCGTGGCCGACGAGTACGTGGACATGGAGTTCGGCACCGGCTGCGTGAAGATGACCCCCGCCCACGACCCCAACGACTTCGAGGTGGGCCTGCGCCACAACCTGGAGTCGGTCCGGGTGCTGGACGACAATGGCCGCGTCAACGCAAACGGCGGCAAGTATGAGGGCCTGGACCGCTATGAGGCCCGGAAGGCCATCCTCCACGACCTGGAGGAGCTGGGCCTGCTGGACAAGATCACCGACCACACCCACAACGTGGGCACCTGCTACCGCTGCGGCACCGACGTGGAGCCCATCATCTCCGCCCAGTGGTTCGTGAAGATGGAGCCCCTGGCCCGGGAGGCCCTGCGGGTGGTGAACGAGGGAGAGGTCAAGTTCGTCCCCGACCGCTTCTCCAAGACCTACACCAACTGGATGGAGAATGTCCACGACTGGTGCATCTCCCGGCAGCTGTGGTGGGGCCACCGTATCCCCGCCTGGACGTGCCAGGACTGCGGAGGCATCACCGTCAGCGAGGGGGAGCCCACCGAGTGCGAGCACTGCCACTCGAAGCACATCAAGCAGGAGGAGGACGTGCTGGACACCTGGTTCTCCTCGGCCCTGTGGCCCTTCTCCACCCTGGGCTGGCCCGATGAGAACAGCGAGGACTTCAAGTACTTCTATCCCACCGACGTGCTGGTCACCGGCTATGACATCATCTTCTTCTGGGTGGCCCGGATGATCTTCTCCGCCTGCGAGCACACCGGCAAGCCCCCCTTCCACACCGTGTTCATCCACGGCCTGGTCCGGGATGACCAGGGCCGCAAGATGTCCAAGTCCCTGGGCAACGGCATCGACCCCCTGGAGATCGCCGAGAAGTACGGCGCCGACGCCCTGCGCTTTAACCTGGTCACCGGCAACTCCCCCGGAAACGACATGCGCTTTTATACCGAGCGGTGCGAGGCCATGCGCAACTTCGCCAACAAGATCTGGAACGCCAGCCGCTTCCTCATGATGAACCTGACCATCGACAAGTGCGTCCTGCCCGAGAAGCTGGAGCTGGAGGACAAGTGGATCCTCTCCAAGCTCAACTCCCTCATCCCCGAGATGACCGAGAACATGGACAAGTACGAGCTGGGCGTGGCGGCCCAGAAGATCTACGACTTCATCTGGGACAGCTATTGCGACTGGTATATCGAGTTCACCAAGGCCCGTCTCCAGGGCGAGGACCAGGAGGCCAAGCTCCAGGCCCAGCAGGTGCTCTGCTACGTCCTCACCGAGATGCTCAAGCTCCTCCACCCCTTCATGCCCTTCATCACCGAGGAGATCTGGCAGGCCCTGCCCCACGAGGGGGACTTCCTCATGCTCCAGAAGTGGCCGGAGTACCGTCCCGAGCTCAGCTTCCCCGCCGAGGAGAAGGCGGTGGAGATGCTCATGGAGACCATCACCGCCGTGCGCACCCGCCGCAGCGAGATGAACGTGCCCCCCAGCAAGCGGGCCCACCTCACCGTGGTCACCGAGGAGACCGAGGTCTTCCGCCAGGGCGCGCCCCTCATGCTGCGCCTGGCCTACGCCAGCGACCTGACCCTCTCCGCCAGCGCCGACGGCGTAAGCGCCACACCGGGCATGGTGGAGGTGGTCACCCACGCCGCCCGGGTGTTCATGCCCCTCTCTGAGCTGGTGGACCTGGAGAAGGAGAAGGCCCGGGTGGAGAAGGAGCTCTTAAAGAACCGCGCCGAGCTCCAGAAGCTCCAGACCAAGCTCCAGAACCCCGGCTTCGTGAACAAGGCCCCCGAGAGCGTGGTGGCGGCCGAGCGGGAGCGCCAGGGCAAGCTCCTGGCCCTCATCGAGCAGCTGGAGAAGTCGGCGGCCGCCCTGTAAGGCCGCAAAAGGGGCGGAGAGCCCCCGTAATTTGACAAAAACAGCATAGGGAATCGTCTATAATCGCAGTATACCAATTTTTGGTATACTGCGATTTTTTGCGTCAAGGAGGGACAAGCAATGGCAATGAAGTGCGCGGCGGAGGGCCGGGAGCTGACGGTGGCCATCTCGGGGGAGGTGGACCATCACGCCGCCCGGGAGATCCTCACCCAGCTGGAGCGGCACATCTCGGCGGTCATGCCCCGGAGCCTGACGCTGGACCTGGGGGGCGTGACCTTTATGGACAGCTCGGGCATCGCGGTGGTAGTGCGCGCCAAGCTGCGCATGGACGACCTGGGGGGCCGGGTCAGGGTGCGCAGCGCGCCGCCCCAGGCCAGGCGGGTTTTGAGCATGGCGGGCCTGGAGCGCATGGTGCGATTTGAGTGAGGGGGGGCTCTCCCCCTGTTTGAAAGGAGAAGGTACATATGAAGCCGACCAACGAGGCTGTGATCACGTTCTGGAGCCGCAGCGCCAACGAGGGCTTTGCCCGCACGGCGGCGGCCTGCTTTGCCGCCCAGCTGGACCCCACCCTGGACGAGATAAACGACATCAAGACCGCCGTGAGCGAGGCGGTGACCAACGCCATCGTCCACGCCTACCCCGACGCCCTGGGCAAGGTGGTGCTGCGCCTGCGGCTGCTGGAGGACAATGTGATGGAGGTGGTGGTGCGGGACAGCGGCGTGGGCATCGCGGATGTGGAGCAGGCCCGGATGCCGCTGTACACCACCGGCGATGCCGAGCGCTCCGGCATGGGCTTTACCATCATGGAGAGCTTTATGGACACCCTGAAGGTGCGCTCCAAGCCCGGCAAGGGCACCGCCGTCACCATGCGCAAGCGCATCTCCCGCCGCCGGGGCGCTTCGGTGTGAGAGTCGCGGACAGCGCCGAGCTGCTGCAGCGCTCCCGTGAGGGGGACAACGAGGCCTGCACGCGGCTCATTGAGGATAACGCGGGGCTGATCTGGAGCGTGGTGCGCCGCTACTATGGCCGGGGCGTGGAGCCGGACGACCTCTACCAGCTGGGCTGCCTGGGCTTTCTCAAGGCGGTGCGGGGCTTTGATGCGGACTTTGGCTGCCAGTTTTCCACCTACGCCGTGCCCAAGATCGCCGGGGAGATCCGCCGCTTCCTCCGGGACGACGGAGCGGTGAAGGTGAGCCGGGGGATCAAGGAGCGCTGGGGCACCATCCACACCGCCCGGGAGCGGCTGCGCCTCACCCTGGACCGGGAGCCCACCCTGTCGGAGCTCGCCGAGGTGACGGGCCTCTCTCCTGAGGAGATCGCGGCGGCGGAGGAGGCCGCCGCGCCGGTGGCCTCCCTCCAGATGGAGCTGGGGGACGGCCTCACCCTGGAGAGCGTCCTGGGCACCGACGGCATGGAGGAGGGGGTGGTGGAGCGCCTTTCTCTGCGCGCGGCGGTGGACTCCCTGGCCGAGCGGGAGCGGTCCGTGGTGCTGCTGCGCTACTTCCGGGGCATGACCCAGGAGCGGGTGGCCCGGGTGCTGGGGGTGAGCCAGGTCCAGGTCTCCCGCATCGAGCGCCGGGCCGTGGAGCGCCTGCGGCGAAGGCTGGAGGAGTAGAACAGGGCAAAAAACAAGAGCGCCGGCTGTGCCGGCGCTCTTGCGGATATAAGGATATAAGACGTTTTCAGGCCCGCTCAGGGGAGGGCCGCCAAAAAGGCCAGGGTGCGCGCCAGGTTTTCCTCCGCCTGGGGGAGGGAGTAGTCGAACTGATACTCGTGGGGCAGGCTGTAAAGCTGCGGGTCATAGAGGTTTGCCTCATATGGGATGTGCTTTTCCTCCAGCTCGGCGATCAGGGCCTGGGCCTGGACGGCGAAGGAGCCCACCGTGCCGTCGGTGATAAAGACGGGGGGATACTGCTCGGACAGGTTGCCCACGATGCTGGCCAGCGCCGCCTGCTCCGAGCTGCGATAGTCCGCAGACACAGGAAAGACCCGCCGCCCCAAAAATCCGGCGAGGACAACAGAAAAAGGCCGTCTCCGCGCACTGCGCGGAGACGGCCCTTTTGGTTTTCTGTTAAGCCAGCTTGCTCTTGGAGAGCTCCACCAGGGCGGAGAAAGCGGCCTTGTCGTGAATGGCCATCTCGGAGAGCATCTTGCGGTTGATGGTGATGCCCGCCTTCTTCAGGCCGTTCATGAAGGTGGAGTAGTTCATGCCGTTCATTTTGCACCCGGCGTTGATGCGGGTGATCCACAGCTGACGGAAGTCACGCTTCTTGAGCCGGCGGCCGGTGTAGGCGTAGCTCAGGGACTTCATGACGGCCTGGTTGGCCATCTTGAAGTGCTTGCTCTTGGAACCCCAGTAGCCCTTGGCCAGCTTGAGGACTTTATTTCTTCTCTTGCGCGTCATCATAGCGCCTTTGACTCTAGCCATGTTTGATTAGCCTCCTATGTTATGGTTGGGAGAGATGAATTACTGGTAGGGGAGCATCCGCTTGACGGCGGACACGTTGGTCTTGTCGGCGTAGGTGGTGCCGCGCAGAGCGCGCTTGAGCTTGGTGGTCTTGCCGTGACCGTTGAGCAGGTGACGCTTCTTGGTCATGGCGCGCTTGACCTTGCCGCTCTTGGTGAGGGAGAAGCGCTTTTTGGCGCCGCTGTGAGTCTTGAGCTTAGGCATAGTGGAAAACTCCTTTTCTGTTTGATGGGGATAGGAGCAAAAGGCTCCTTACTTTTTTTGCTCCTTGGCCGCCTTGGGGGAGAGGAACATGGACATGTGCCGCCCGTCCAGCTTGGGGTCCTTCTCGGTGCTGGCCACCTCGGCGCACTGTTCCGCGAACTTGACGAGCAGGCCCTTGCCGATGTCGGTATGCGCCATCTCGCGGCCGCGGAAGCGGACGGTGACCTTGACCCGGTTGCCTTCGGCGAGGAACTTCTGGGCGTTGCGCAGCTTGACGTTGAAGTCGTTGACGTCGATGCCGGGGGACATGCGGATCTCCTTGATCTCCACCACATGCTGGTTCTTGCGCGCCTCTTTCTCCCGCTTCTGCTGCTCGAACTTGAACTTGCCGTAGTCCATGAGCTTGCAGACAGGAGGGGTGGCGGTGGGAGAGATCTTTACCAGATCCAGACCCAGTTCCACGGCCTTCTCCAGCGCCTGCTGGGCGGACATGATGCCAAGCTGTTCGCCGTCCTCGGCGACCAGACGGACCTCCTTGTCCCGGATCTCTTCGTTGAGCTGATGACCCTGCTTGCTGATACGAAAGCACCTCCAATTCCTGTTGGGACCGCATAAAAAATACGGGCCCCTGGCGGGTACCCGTTTCCATACAAGCAAAAGCACACCCGCAAGGGGCGCGCCTGGCTGTGTTGACCCCTTCGCCTTAGGCGGGAGGTGAGGATGGGGGGTACCCTTCCTGCTTTATTGTGCGCTGACATTCTACCAGACGGGAAAGAAATTGTCAACAGGAAATTTGCTCTGCTGTGACGAGTAAAAAAATGGCGGCTCCCCGGAGAGGGAGCCGCAGCAGCCTGCCGAAAAGTCTTTTCGTCAGGCTGCGGCACTTTTTGAACCTGTAAAAAGTTTCAAAAAGTGGTTTGATCAGACGCGAAAGACAACCCTGACGGTTTTCTTTCACACTATCTTTCCCTCCGAATCCTTCGGTCGGGGGGGGGTATCGACAGTCTTCGCTTTTCAGCTCAGCCATAGAAGGCGTGGTCTTCGATGATGGTCAGCAGGGTCTTGTTCTTGGAGGCCCAGCTGTTCAGGCCGGCGCGGTTGAACCAGTAGGCGTTCGGGACCACGTTGACGCCCTCCAGGGCCAGCTTGGCGGCAATGATGCACTCGCTGGTGGGGGTGGCGTTGGTGGCGCCGGGGAACTGGTTTTTCTGG
>DVLB01000060.1 GCA_018715695.1 Candidatus Galloscillospira stercoripullorum | reverse complement strand
CCCAGGTCGGTGTAGTTCACGCCGCAGGTGGCGAAGGCGCCGTTGCGGACAAAGGAGTCAGCGCCGGTGTAGTGGGGGATGCCGGCCTCGATGAAGTCCTCATAGATGGCCAGCTCGGCGGCCATGATGATGTTGTCGGTGGGGGTGAAGATGGCGTCCACCCCGCCGGCGATCAGGGAGCTGGCGGCGGCGATGACCTCGTCGTTGGTGTTGGCGGTGGCCTCGGTGTAGGCGATGTTCTTGCCCTCCAGGTAGGCCTTGGCCTCGGCGATGGGCACCTCAGAGTTGGGCTCGGACAGGGAGTAGAGCAGGCCCACCTTGGAAAGGCCCGGGTTCTCAGCGAGCATCATGTCCAGGATGAGGCCGGTATTGAGGGCGTCGCTGGTGCCGGTGACGTAGTCAATGCCGGTGAGATCGGCGGTGTCGGGGTAGGAGATGGCGGCAAAGACCACCGGGGTCTTGCTCTGCTCCGCCGAGACGGCGGCCAGCTGGGCGGCGGTGGTGGCGATGGGGATGATGGCGTCCACCCCGTCGGCCACGGCCTGGTCGGAGAGCTGGCGCAGGATGGTGGGGTCGTTCTGGCCGGAGGTGATCTCGTATTCGATCTCCACGCCCTGCTCAGCGGCGATCTCATCCAGGCGAGCGGCGATGGCGTTTGCGATCTCGTCCAGAGAGGCGTGGTCCAGCTGCTTGATGATGGCCACGGTGTAGCTCCCACCGGTGGACTGCTGGGACTCATTGGTCTGCTGTCCGGGGGTGGGGGTGGTGTCGGCCGCGCCGTCGGAACAGGCGGCGAGAGACAGGGTCAGGGCCAGAGCCGCGGTCAGGGAGAAGAGCTTTTTCAGGTTGGTCGCTTTCATGGTCGTACCTCCATTATTCGGGTCTCTTGGACCCTTTTTTGGTTTGGGTGGCCGATGGAGGGGCCGCTTGCCACACGGCCTTGCTTTGAAAAACAAAAAATGCCTTTGTCCCCATGGGACAAAAGCACCTGCTTCTGCGATACCACCCAAATTGACGCTACTTAGAGCGTCCACTCGCTTCACGCACCATCATGCGTGCCCGATGGATAACGGGTGGGAGCCCGTCGGCACCTACTGGGGAGCACCTCCCGTTCAGGCCGCCCTCGGAAGTCCATTCACCGCCCGCCTCCCATCCCGCTTCCACTGTCCGGGACTCGCTTTGCGTCAGCCGCGGCGGCTACTTCTCTTCCTCACTGGTTTCACTTTATTGCTTTGTTGTGCTACATTATACGCATGGACGGCTGGTTTGTCAACCACCTGGCGCAAATTTTTTCTCATCGCCGTTGCCCCTTGGCCGGAGGCGTGATACACTGGTGGGCAAAGGAGGCGGAGGCATGGGCGTACTGGGACGGGATTTCTATAACCGGGACACGGTGACGGTGGCCCGGGAGCTGCTGGGCAAATACCTGGTGCGGCAGTGGAAGGGCGCGTACCTGGTGGGGCGCATCAGCGAGACCGAGGCCTATGTGGGGCGCATGGACAGGGCCTGCCACGCCTACGGCTACAAGCGCACCCCCCGGACCCAGACCCTCTTCGCTCCGCCGGGGACGGCCTACATCTACCTGATCTACGGCATCTACCACTGCCTCAACTTCGTCACCGAGCCGGAGGGGGAGCCGTCAGCCGTGCTGCTGCGGGGCCTGGAGCCCCGGGCGGGGCTGGACGAGCTCTGCCGCAACCGCTACGGCCTGCCCCCGGAGGCCCTCTCCCCCCGGCAGCGCCGCGGCCTCATGGACGGCCCGGGCAAGGTGTGCAAGGCCCTCGCCCTCACCCGGGAGCAAAACGCCCTCGCCCTCACCGGCGCTGAGCTTTTTTTGGTGGACAGCCTTTCAGACGTGGGCCTCCCCCCCTGCCCCGGTGACCAGGGACCCCTCCAGATCAAAACCGGCAAGCGCATCGGCGTGGACTACGCCGGGGAGGACGCCCTGCTCCCCTGGCGGTTTTTCCTGTGAAATGAGCAAAGCGCGCTCCTCCTGCATGGAAGGAGCGCGCTTTATACTCAGGCGAAAAAGGCGTGGGCCCCGATGGTGGCCACATAGGTCCGGTTCCGGGAGGCCCAGCTGTTGGGCGAAAGCTTGGGGTTGACGAAGAACAGGCTGTCCCCCGCCGTGTTGACCCCCTCCAGCACCAGCTTGGCCGCCACCACGCTCTGCTCGTTGGGCGTGAGGTAGATGGTGCCGTTGGAGACGGTGGAGAACTGGTTGCGCTGGTAGAGCACACCCTTGATGGTGTTGGGGAAGTTGGGGCTCTCCAAGCGGTTCATCACCACGTTGCCCACGGCGATCTTGCCCTCCAGGGACTGGTTGCCGCTCTCGGCGTAGATGACGTGGGAGAGCCAGTACAGGTCCTCCTCATCGTAAAACTCGTCCCCGTGCTGGATGGGCCCGCTGCCCGGCGTCAGGATGGCCAGCCGGTTTGCCGCGTCCCAGGCCACGCCGATGCCCAGCGCGGTGCACAGGATGCGCAGGGGGACCATCAGCTCCCCGTCCTCCATATACATGCTGTCCGGGGTGTAGAGATAGCGGCCGTTGCAGATCATGTAGCGAGCGCCCGGCTGCAGCACAAGCTCCAGATCGGTGTCCCGCACCACCGCCTTCCCCAGCTCCCAGCTGATCTTGGCCTGGGGATAGAAGGCATCGATGATAAAGTGGAAGGGCACATAGGTCCGGCCATTGATGATGGTGGCCTTATCCTGGGTGTCAATGGCGGTCTCGCCCTTCGTTACGGTGAGGCCCGCCGCGGCCGCCACCTGACCCGTGCACGCCGTCAAAAGCACGGCGGACATGAGTACGGAGAGGATTCGCTTCTTCATAATCAAACTCCTGTATCCAAATTTTCATTTTTTGTTACCGTATTGTAACCTTTTTGTCACTTGATTTCAATGTCCATTTTCCTCATAAGTTTTCAGCTGCCCGGGCCTCAATCTGTTATAAGTGACAAAAACGCCGCAAAAACGGCCACAATTCTCACTCTCGGCCGTTTTTTCTTCCAAACCCGACCGATACGCCCAACCGGGCGCACTTCCAGTATCCCCCTTTTGCGCATCTTATATACCAAGAAAGGAAAAAAGCAGCTTCGGCATCAAAGCCGAAGCTGCCTAGCCTGCCGAAAAAGTCTTTTCGTCAGGCTGCTGCACTTTTTGAAACTTTTTTGAAGTTTCAAAAAGTGGTTTGATCAAACGCGAAAGACAACCCTGACGGTTTTCTTTCACACTATCTTTCCCTCCGAATCCTTGGGCCAGAAGGGTTTATCGACAGTCTCAGCAGCTTCGGCGTCAAAGCCGAAGCCGCCTTTCTTTATGCATAAAACCAGTGGTTGCCGATGGTGGTCACATACTCCCGGTTTTCCATGGTCCAGTGGTTGTCGGTAAGGTGGGGGGCCAGGAAGTAGAGGCAGTGGCCCACCGCGTCGGCGCCGTCCAGCACCAGCTTGGCCGCGATGACGCTGATGGCCGCAGGCTCCTGGTAGACGGTGCCGTTGCGCACGGGCTCGAACTGCCCGCCCCAGCGGTCGTCAAAAATGACGCCGTAGATGGTGTTGGGGAAATCGCTGCTCGCCAAGCGGTTGAGCACCACGTTGCCCACGGCGATCTGCCCCAGCAGCGGCTCCCCCCGGCTCTCCGCCGAGATGATGCGGGAGAGCCAGTAGAGCGCGTCCTCCCGGTAGTAGGTCTCCGCCGGCTCAATGGCCCCCGTTCCCGGCGTGAGAGAGGCCACCCCGGCGTTCCAGGAGGCCGTCATGCCCAGGGCCTTGGCCAACTGCCGCAGGGGCACATAGAGCACCCCGTTCTCCAGGAAAATGCCCCCGGCGGCGTAGAGGTAACGCCCGTTGGCCACCAGGTACTGCTCCCCGGGCACCGCCGTCAGCTCCAGGGCGTCGGACCGGACCACCGCCCGGCCCCTCTCCCAGGTGACCTGGGCCTCGCCGTGCAGCTCCGCCATGGCGGCGCGCAGCGGCACATATGTACTCCCGTCAATGATGCGGGCCGAGTCTGATACCCGCAGCGTCTGGGCGCCCACCGCCACCCTGAGGGCGGATGCCCGGGGGGCCTGTGACAGGCATATGCCCAGGAAAAGTAACAGCAATAGGATCTTCTTCATGGGATTCACCACTTTCTTTCAAATTTGTAACCGAATTGTAACCGCTGGAAAACCCTATTGCAAGGCGTAATATTTTCCACTCTACCCTGACGGAGGGATCGAGCAAGTTTTGTTTTACATTTGCGCTCGATTCCTGTATAATAATACATTGTGGCGGAAACGCCCCAAGATTTTGGAATAAATAGGAGTGTTATGTATGGCCAGAACTGTCGGTACTGTTTCCCGTGGGATCCGCGCCCCCATTATCCGCGCCGGAGATGATCTGGTGGAGATCGTCACCGCTTCTGTGCTGGAGGCGTCCAAGGACGCCGGCTTTGCCATCCAGGACCGGGATGTGCTGGCTATGACCGAGGCCATTGTGGCCCGCAGCCAGGGCAACTACGCCACGGTGGACCAGATCGCCGCCGACGTGCGTGCCAAGCTGGGCGGCGGCACCGTGGGCGTCCTCTTCCCCATCCTCAGCCGCAACCGCTTCGCCATCTGTCTGCGGGGCATCGCCAAGGGCTGCAAGAAGGTGGTGCTCCTCCTCTCCTATCCCTCCGACGAGGTGGGCAACCATCTCATCTCGGTGGATGCCATGGATGAAAAGGGCGTGGACCCCTACAAGGACGTGCTCACCCTGGAGAAATATCGGGAGCTCTTCGGCTACGAGAAGCACCCCTTCACCGGCGTGGACTATGTGGAGTACTACCAGAACCTGATCCGGGAGAGCGGCGCCGAGGTGGAGATCCTCTTCGCCAACGATCCCCGGGCTGTCCTGCCCTACACCAAGGACGTGCTCACCTGCGACATCCATACCCGCAAGCGCACCAAGCGTTTGCTCAAGGCCGCCGGGGCCAACCGGGTGCTGGGCCTGGACGACATCATGACCGAGAGCGTAAACGGCAGCGGCTACAACGAGACTTACGGCCTGCTGGGCTCCAACAAGGCCACCGAGGAGCAGGTCAAGCTCTTCCCCCGCAGCTGCCAGGGTCTGGTGGACGCCATTCAGGCCAGAATGCTCGCCGAGACCGGCAAGCACGTGGAGGTCATGGTCTACGGCGACGGCGCCTTCAAAGACCCGGTGGGCAAGATCTGGGAGCTGGCCGACCCGGTGGTCTCCCCCGCCTACACCGCCGGCCTGGAGGGCACGCCCAACGAACTCAAGCTCAAGTATCTGGCCGACAACGACTTCGCCGCCCTCCAGGGCGAGGACCTGCGCCGCGCCATTGAGGAGAAGATCCGGGAGAAGGACGGCAGCAGCCTGGTGGGCAACATGGCCGCCCAGGGCACTACCCCCCGCCGCCTCACCGACCTCATCGGCTCCCTGTGCGACCTGACCTCCGGCTCCGGCGACAAGGGCACCCCCATCGTCTATATCCAGGGCTACTTCGATAACTACACCACCGAATAAGCATAAAAAGAGCCCGGCCATCCTGTGATGGCCGGGCTGAGACTGTCGAAAAAGGCCTTTTGGCCTTTTTCGACAAAGGGTTGCATGACGGACAGGGTTCGATTTCTTGCGAAATTGTCACCCCGTCCGTCATGAGAAGTGTCATTTCCAAGGCAC